>JAZNFI010000091.1:0-2177 GCA_045589075.1 Candidatus Flemingiibacterium sp. | reverse complement strand
AGACTGTATGAAAATATTACAGATAAACTGTGTCTACAATACAGGCAGTACGGGTAAGATAATGTGCGACATCCGCACAGGGCTTATATCTGACGGCATTGATTGCGTTATAGTTTACGGTCGCGGCGCGGATACAGGCGACGCGGGTGTTTACAGAGTCGGCTCCGAAATATATTCTAAGGCAAATAATCTTTTGTCGAGATTTGACGGATATGTTTACGGCCGATGCCGCGCCTCGACAAAGAAAATAATAAGCATTATTGAAAAGGAAGAGCCCGATATAGTACACGTTCACTGCATAAACAATCATTTTGTTAATGTGTATGAGCTTATGGCATATCTGAATGCGACGAAAATCAGGACAGTGCTTACGCTCCACGCAGAGTTTATGCACACCGCAAATTGCGCGCACGCGCTTGATTGCGATCGTTGGCTTGACGGATGCGGCTCTTGTCCGAGATTGCGAGAGGCAACGGGATCGTATTTCATCGACCGTACTCACGAATCCTGGATGAAGATGAAAAAGGCGTTCGAGGGCTTCGATCATATAACTGTGGTATCCGTTTCCCCGTGGCTTGAGGGCAGGGCGAGAAGATCACCGATAATGTCATCACTCGGGCACACCACCGTCCTCAACGGACTTGACACGCAGGTGTTCCGCTCCTGCTTCGACGAGGGCATACGCCGCCAATATGCCGATGACGGTGAAAAGATCGTTTTTCACGCTACCGCTATGTTCAGTGATAAGGCGGGGCATTTCAAGGGCGGTGAGTATATAATTGATCTTGCGCGCAGACTGCCAAGCGTCAGATTTCTCGTTGCGGGAAAGAGTGATGTGGAGGGTGCAAATCTTCCGGATAACATTGTGCTGCTTGGTAACGTTTCGGATCAGAAAAAGCTTGCGCAGCTCTATTCTATATCCGATCTCACGGTGATAGCAAGCAAAAAAGAGACTTTTTCTATGATCTGTGCCGAGAGCTTGTGCTGCGGAACCCCCGTTGTCGGATTTGAGGCGGGAGCTCCCGAGCAGATCTCACTTGAAGATTACAGTGAGTTTGTAAAATACGGAGACGGTGAGGCTCTTTACAACACCGTATCGGATTTCCTTGCGGCTGACCATGACAGAGCTAAGATAGAGAAGCTTGCGCATGCTCGCTATGCTAAGGAGACGATGTACGCGGAATATAAGAAAATATATCTCGGAGAAGGGGGAACGGCGAGTGAATAATAATGTTTCTGGCTTGATTTCCCCAAAATCAGAGGGCAGAGTCAATATTTTTTATCTCCTTGAGGGTTTGTTTGGAATCCTTGCCCCCATGCTCTTGATGCTTGGCAAGGAAAACTTTTCAAGTATGGCGTTCTACGCCTCATTTATAACTGTTTTCGCCCATTTTTTGTACGTCATTATTACTAAAAAGACAAATAGCAACGCTACCTTCAATCTGGCACTGATGGTACTTATAATAGTGTTGGCGGTGTGCAACGTGTTTATCGTTTCGGGCGGATTTATAAGCTTTGATTACTTCAAAAAGGTAATAATATTCTGTGCGGTCATGATGCTGATGTTTGTCTGCTCGTGCGACAAGGTCAACAGGAAAACCGTGCTTGCATTCCTTTGGCTGAATTTTGCTCTTTCACTTTTCTGCATTATCTTTTTCTATTTTCTTGGCGGAAGAAATCTGAAATACTTTGAGACGGGTCTTGTTACACTCGGATTTGAAAACCCGAACCTTACGGGAATGTGGCTGACGATATGCATTCTTATGCTTGCGTATTTCTTCAAGCTTGTCAAGAACGTATTTTTCCGAGGTGCTATCGTTGCGATGATAGCTTTGCTTATCATTATTATTGATGCTACCGGATGCAGAAATGCGATATTGGCTCTGGCACTGACCGTTGCTATGTGGCTTTTCCTTCGTCTGAGAAAGAACAAGAGGATAGGCTCGGTGTTCATTGTGGCTTTCGTTGCGCTTCCGTTGTTGTTCGACTTCGTTTATTTTGCGGTTCTGAATTCTCCCTTGGTGGATCAGCTTGACTTTCTTGTCAGCGCAGGTAAGGGACTTAACAGCCGCGCGACAGTGTGGTCGATAGCGTTTGAGGCGGTCAGGGGCTTTAATTTCTTTGTCGGTGACTACTTTGATATAAGCAAGGGAACGGGACAGTTCCAGCAGCATAAT
>JAZNFI010000090.1:0-10777 GCA_045589075.1 Candidatus Flemingiibacterium sp. | reverse complement strand
CAGAAGATTGAGGATAAGGCAAAGGATGCAGGCGTAACCCCCCAGGCGTTTGTTGACAATATCGTTGAGGGCGAGCGCGGAGTTAAAGACCTTTGGAAGCTTATGAACATTTCCAACGACCGTTTTATCCGCACCACTGATGACTATCACGTTGAAGCTGTTCAGAAGATATTCAAGAAGATGCACGAAAACGGCGACATCTACAAAGGTAGCTATAAGGGCAAGTATTGCAAGCCCTGCGAGTCATTCTGGACTGACAGCCAGCTTGTTGACGGCAAATGCCCTGACTGCGGACGAGACGTTGAGGATGCAGAGGAAGAGGCATATTTCTTCCGTCTTTCAAAGTATGCAGACCGTATCCGCGATTTGCTTGAAAATACGGACTATCTTGAGCCTCGCTCCCGTGTTAACGAGATGGTAAACAACTTCATAAAGCCCGGTCTTGAAGACCTTTGCGTGTCCCGTACTTCCTTCACATGGGGCGTGCCCGTTGATTTTGACCCCGGCCACGTTGTTTATGTTTGGGTTGATGCGCTGTTTAACTATACTACTGCTCTTGGCTTCATGAATGGCCAGTATGATGATTACAAGGATTACTGGCCTGCGGACGTTCACTTCGTCGGCAAGGAAATTGTGCGTTTCCATTCAATAATCTGGCCCGCTATGCTTATGAGTATGGATATGCCGCTTCCGAAAAAGGTGTTCGGCCACGGCTGGCTGCTTCTTGACGGCGGCAAGATGTCAAAATCCAAGGGCAATGTGGTTGACCCTTACGTTCTTGCGGAAAAATTCGGCGTTGATGCTCTCCGCTTCTTCCTTCTTCGCACGTTCCCCTTCGGCTCTGACGGTAATTTCTCCAATGAAGCACTTATCGGAACAATTAACGTAGACCTCGCTAATGACCTCGGGAACCTTCTCTCGCGCACTGTTTCTATGGTTGAAAAATATTTCGGCGGAACTCTCCCTGCCGCCCAGACCGAGGACAGCGAGAAGGATGCTGAAATGGTATCTCTTATTGCAAATCTTCGTGCGCGCTACGAGGAGCAGATGGAGAAGTATGCGTTCCAGAACGCTCTTGCTGAAATATTTAATGTAATCAGCCGCGCAAACAAGTATATTGACGAGAATACGCCTTGGGCACTGGCAAAAGATATGGAAGCGAACGGCGCGCGCCTTGCCAGAGTTATGTACAATCTCCTTGAGGTTCTCCGTGTGTCCGCGATTCTCTTAACGCCCTTTATGCCCACTACCGCTGCGGAAATACTCCGTCAGATCGGTGCTTGCGAGTGCTGTTCCGGGTGGGAGGCGGCAGGCAAGTACGGAGCACTGAAGGCAGATGCTACCGTCGTTCGCGGTGAGAATCTGTTCCCCAGAATTGATGAGGCTAAGATGCTTGCAGAGCTTGAAGCCGAGAGAGAAGCCGCAATGAAGGCAAACGCTCCCATAGAGAAGCCCGAGGGCTGTGAGATTATCGGGTTTGACGATTTCATGAAGGTTGAGCTTCGTACGGCACAGGTTATTTCCTGTGAGCCCGTTAAGAAGGCGAAGAAGCTTCTTTGCCTCCAGCTTGATCTCGGTTACGAGAAGCGTCAGGTAGTATCCGGTATTGCTCAGTTCTACAAGCCCGAAGAGCTTATCGGTAAAAAGCTTATTATGGTTGCAAACCTTGCTCCTGCAAAGCTCTGCGGCGTTGAATCAAACGGTATGATACTTGCTTCGGGTGAAGAGACGGTAAGAGTTGTTTTTCTTGATCCCGAAACGCCTCTTGGAGAAAGAGTGAGATAATGGTGTTTGATTTCACTCCGTCCAGTGTGCTTCCGATATTCGACACCCACGCCCACTATAACGATCCGCGATTTGAAAATGAAGTGGACGGCGGAAAGGACGCCGTTCTTTCCGCACTGTTTTCACAGAATGTACGTTACATTGTAAATGCGGGATGCTGTATTGCTTCCTCTCACGACTGTGTTGCTATGGCGGAAAAGTACCCACAAATGTACGCAACTGCAGGCGTACATCCGGGTGAGGTAAAAGAGGGGGACGACATTGATGCCGCTATGGAAGAACTTCGCTCGCTTCTTGCTCATCCGAAGGTTCGCGCCCTCGGCGAGATAGGGCTTGATTATTACTATGACGATCCGCCACGTGAGCTTCAGAAATTGTGGTTCCGACGCCAGCTTGAGCTTGCAAGTGAGCTGAAGGTTCCCGTGGTCATTCATGACAGAGATGCCCACGGCGATGTAATGGATATTCTTCGTGATTATCCTGATGTAAAAGGCGAATTTCACAGCTTTTCTGCAAGTGCCGAAATCGCCAGACAGCTTGTTAACAAGGGGTGGTATATCTCGTTTTCGGGCGTAATTACCTTCAAAAACGCCGCAAGACTTGAAAAAATCGTTCCCACGATTCCGATTGACCGTGTGATGATCGAAACAGATGCGCCGTATCTGGCTCCCGTACCGTACAGGGGAAGGATAAATCATTCGGGACTTATGGAATATACCGCCTTGCGCGCAGCCGAGCTTTACGGAATTACGGCAGAGGAGTTTTGCGAGCACGCATATAAAAATTCCTGTAGGTTTTTCGGAATACCTGAATAAGACGGATCCACTGAATTATAATGAAAACAGCGCACAAATATCTTTACAGATATTTGTGCGCTGTTTTATATTTGTTTTTGTACAGATTTAAAAACTGTTTAACGAGGTTGCTTCGTTTTCCGTTATAAAGTAGTAGGCCTTAAGGGTAAGTCCTGTAGTGTGCAGGGCGTCGTGAATGTATCTTTTGAAAGAAACATCGGCGGCAACAGGAAACTTTTGCGGATCATCCGCTAAATGAGCAACCAATACGGCTGCACTGTTATAACCAGCCGCCAGACTCATAAGAGTATACATGTCGTTTTGATCGAAGGTTTCAGGCGAAGCATCAAATATGTGGGTCTCTATGGGAGTGTTTGCGGCGTTGTAAAATGTTATCGATATAGCATCGTCTGTGAGGGTGATACATTTATCAAGAAGCGCGCGAATGATGTCCTCTTCGGTTATGACATTAAGAGAGCCTGCCTCATCCCCACCGCCCTTGAGCCGCGAAACGATTTCGCCTACAACATTAAGCAGCAATGCGCTTTTCGGTCCTATATCATCAGTTTGGCAAAGCTCCTCCGGAGGTGCCGACAGGAGACTTTCAATGTCGCCATTATACCTTTTCATGAGATCAACCGCTGAATCCCTGGTGTCGCGAACCTTTACCGGGTAATAAAGCAGCATTTCAACAATATCCCGGGGCAGCACGTCTCCTGAAGATGAATTCAGAAATTTGGCTATCATTCGTGAACGGTGCCCGTCCGCACCCTCTGGCTTGATTTTCCTTGGCTTAGACACTTTGTTGCAGACCTCCACTGTGGATGTTATAACTAAATTATATCATAATGGAACTCATATTTCAAGTGTCGACCTTACCAATCGAAGAAAAAATCTTCAAAACTGTCGAATCCGCCAAATGGGCTTACGTACACCTCGGCGTCTTCTCCAAATTCTCCGAAGCCGTCAGCAGGAGCTGTTTCCTCGTTTCCACCTTCGAAATTATCTTCGAATTCCGAGCTGTCCGAGGCTGCGGTGGTAGGAACGTACTCACGAAGCGTGGCTTTAACATCAACGTATTTCCCGTCACGAACAACGGTTAGTGATATTTCATCGCCGACAGAGCGGTCTTTTATTGCGGCTTTGACGTCGGCACCATAGGTAACCTCGGAGCCATCAACGGCAACTATTCTGTCGCCCGCCTTCAGCTGGTCGTTGTAGGGAGAATCGGCGACATAAACACCAAGTGCACTTACTCTGTAATACATAGCCTTGTAGGAACTGTCAATATCTATATAGCTGATTCCAAGCATTACTCTGCCGCGTACATAACCGTAATTAGTAAGCTCGGTTGCCACTTTTATGGCGGTGTTGCTGGGTATTGCGAAGCCGATTCCCTCGACGGAAGTTCCCGAAGCGGTTGTAGAGGATTTTGCGTTCACTATGCCTACAAGCTCGCCGTACATATTAAACAAACCACCACCCGAGTTGCCGGGGTTAAGTGCCGCATTGGTTTGTATGAGGGTCATTTCTGTGCCGTCTATGCTGACATCGCGGGAAAGTGCGCTGACGATACCGTTTGTCACGGTTCCGCCCAGCTCACCTAGAGGGTTGCCCACGGCAATTACCTCCTCGCCTACCTTAAGGCTGTCACTGTTTCCAATGAGGACAAAGGGAAGATTCTCGGCTGAAATTTTAATAACTGCAATGTCCGAATCCGAATCCCTACCAAGTACGGTAGCTGCGTACTCCGTGCCGTCTGTAAGTCTTACAGTAACGGTTGACGCGCCGCTTACCACATGATTGTTTGTAATAATTGTGCCGTCTGCGCTGATAATAACACCGCTTCCTGCACCTGAAGTCACATAGCTCCCACCCCAAAATATGGAGTCTGTTACGATAGACTCGGTTGTTATTTCAACTACAGTAGGGGATACCGCCTCGGCAACCTGATCGTAAGTACCCGGTGTCTTGTTTTCGTTTTGGTACGACTGAAGTACAATTGAGGGGGTTCCGGCGTAACGATTACCGGTTGTTCCGGTAATGTTGGAACCTAGTAGTTTATTTGCTAAAATAGTGCCCCCGAATGCCGCAGAACCGGAAAATACTATACATACAGCAACTAGGAGCGCAGCTGCGCCTAAGCTGAGCCTTGCGCGAGGCCTTTTTACCTCTTTTGGCTGTGTGCTTACATACACAGTTTCCTTTTTTTTGCTCTCCGGCGCTGAAGCGTACGAAGGAATCTCGGAATGATATTCCGAGAAGTCAGCCTTTGGTTCGGAACCGACGTTTTCATCGCTCGACAGATTTTTAACTGCCGTATTTTCCTCAGGCGAGGTGTTTTCTGCCTTTGACGTGGAATACGGTGCGCTTTCCTTTGGATTGTTTTCAAATTCCTTATTATTATCCATAATAATCCTCCTTATATGTTATCCGTTTCACGGTTGGATTTTTCTTTATGGGAACATTATATATCTGTAATGTGACGGATACATGATGATGTTCGGAAAGTTAATTGAAAGGGAAAATCAATTTCTAACATTGCAGTACAAGTTAATTATGCACCAATTGATTGGAGTTTATATTTTTATATTGAATTTTATGCTTAAGTTATGATGTAATGATCCTGTCTTAACATTACCCCAAAATATTGTTTGCTGCCCAGTACATATTCTCTGTCTTTGTTTTTAAATAATGCTTACACCTATCCATTTGCTATGAATTTCATTCTAACATATTTAATAAACGCTGTCAACATTCTTCTGAATTTTTGGGAGTTAATCTTACAGTGGAATATATGTACACATCGAGAAATTTTCGGATAATATCTTGAATAATTCATAAAACTGTGATATTATATTATTGTACTGTATGTGTCGAAATCGGTGTCTTGTTGGCAGGGTGCTGATGCTTTGAACGGTATTTGCCGCCAATGGTGCCTATTCTTATATTCAGGGATCAGGAACAGACCAAATACTTGTGAAATATTACACGATAAGGAAGATTGCTATGAAAAACTGTTTTGTACCGGCAGATATACTTCTGCCAAAATTCTCAAACAACGCCGATGCAATGAAGCGCTGGTCATGTGTTGCCTGTGACCAGTATACGTCCGAGCCCGAATATTGGGATTCTGTAGAGAAGGTTGTGGGAGATTCCCCATCTACTCTGCGTATTACCTTGCCGGAGCTTTATCTGTCTGATGCCGAGGCGAGAATTCCGAAAATTAATCGGACAATGGAGGAGTATTCAAAAGATATTTTTGTTGAATATAAGAATACTATGATATACCTTGAGCGTACTCAGAAAAACGGCAGAGTACGCCGTGGTCTTGTCGGCGCGATCGACCTCGAATGTTACGATTATAACAGGGGTGCTAAGTCCCTTGTCAGGGCAACCGAAGGAACGGTGCTCGAGCGTATACCCCCCCGTGTAAAGATAAGAGAAGGCGCATCGGTTGAGCTTCCGCACATAATGATACTGATTGATGACCCGAAATGTACTGTTATTGAGCCTATTGCAAATAGGTCGGCAAACTACGACACTGCATATGATTTTGATCTTATGCAGTCGAGCGGTCATTGTCTCGGTAAGTTTTTGCCGAAGGCAGAGATTGATAGAGTGAGAGAGGCACTGGAGACTATCTATCAGTCTGCTGCCAAGAGAGAAAGCTGCGAGAATCCCCTTGTATTTGCCATGGGCGACGGCAATCATTCACTTGCCTCGGCCAAGGCTTATTGGGAGAAGATAAAGCCCGGACTGTCTGAGTCCGAGCGGTGTGCACATCCTGCAAGGTACGCACTTTGCGAGATTGTGAATATCCACGATGAATCCCTTGAATTTGAGCCGATTTACCGCGTGATTTTCGGGGTTGATCCTGAAAATCTGCTCTGCGAACTCGACGCATATCTGAAGTTTTTGCCGAAATCGGACATAGCACCGCAAAGATATACATATATCACCGCGAAAGGTGAAGGCGAGATAATTGCATCAGCTCCGGCTTCCCTCCTCCCCGTTGGTACTCTCCAGTCATTCCTTGACTCTTATATAAAGACCCATAAGGACGCGGAAATTGACTACATCCACGGTATTGATTCCACAAAGAAGCTGGCGAGTGCAGAAAATGCTATTGGATTTATATTTGAAGGAATGGGCAAGTCGGAACTGTTCCCAACAGTTGTGCGTGACGGAGCACTCCCGAGAAAGACATTTTCTATGGGCGAAGCCGATGACAAGCGTTTTTACCTTGAAGCAAGAAAAATAACAAAGTAAGCTAAAGCAGGTACGAATACCTTGCCGGCAATGCTTATGCTGCTGTCCGGGAATCCTCTACCCATCCCGGTGAATATATTGGTATGCTGCAATACTTGCAAGAATTTACTTTTTGTCTATTGACAAATCCTTCTCATTGTTATATCATAGTACTGTAAATATTTTTAAAGGAGATTATAATATAATGAAAACATTTGACATTAAGCTCTCCTCTATTGAGGATGTACGTAACTTTGTAAATATCGTTTCGAAATACAACATGGATATTGACCTCATGTCGGGCCGCTATGTTGTAGATGCAAAGTCTATAATGGGCATCTTCTCTCTTGACCTTTTAAAGCCCATACAGCTCACCGCTCACGGAGAGGATACTTCCGCGCTTGTGGAAGACCTGGCACCTTATATTATATAATAGGAACATAATCGCAGATATTGATACGGAATTCGCGAGAGGCTTTGCCTCTCGCTCTTTTTGTTTGCAGATGCACCTTCATCGCCGTGTAAGCCTCGGGCATAAGTATATTTTCTCGGTGCAGTTCATACATATGTGTATATGTAGTGCATACAAAATGCTATCATTGCAATGAAAGGAATTTTTGCCATGAAAAAAATTAAAGCAATTTGTCTCGCGATGCTTATACTATCTTGTGTTATGCTTGTCCCCGTTTCGGCGGGTGACTATAATGCCCGGTCATACATACTTATGGAGGCTTCTACGGGGAGGGTTTTGGTTGAAGAAAATGCCGATGAGGCTTTGCCGCCGGCGTCGGTTACAAAGATAATGACACTTCTTGTTGTTATGGATGCAATATCGGCAGGGAAGCTTTCCTATGAAGATAATGTTCAGGTTTCGGAGTATGCGGCATCAATGGGCGGATCACAGGTCTATCTTGAGCCGGGTGAGACTATGCGGGTGGACGAACTGATTAAGTGCGTTGTAATATCCAGTGCAAACGATGCGGCTGTAGTGCTTGCGGAGGCGGTTGCGGGCAGCGAGGAGGCGTTTGTAAAGCTTATGAACGAGCGTGCCGAGGGACTGTCTATGAAAAATACGGTTTTTATGAACACCAACGGTCTTGACGATGATGTGACAGGACATCTTACCTCGGCTCGGGATATAGCGATTATGTCAAGGGAGCTTATAAATAACTATCCGGAGATACTTGATTATTCATCCATATGGATGGACAGTATTCGTGACGGCGCCTTCGGACTTACAAATACCAATCGTCTTGTGCGGTTTTACAAGGGGGCAAACGGTCTCAAAACTGGCTCTACCTCAAAGGCGAAGTTCTGCATATCGGCAACTGCCATGAGAGACGGTATGCAGCTTATAGCTGTTGTAATGGCATCGCCCACACGGGATGAGCGCAATGAGACTGCCAAGAAACTGTTAGATTATGGCTTCGCAAATTATGAAATCGCCGCCGCAGATGCTAAAGACCTGCTGAAACCCGTAAAAGTACACGCAGGGGTGGCGGAGTATGTGAATCTTACCTGTGACAATGGTACGGTGCTTCTTGAAAAGGGTCAGAAATCGAAGCTTGAAGGAAAAATCTTTATTCCTGAATATATTAGCGCACCTGTCACTGCCGGTGATGAAGTGGGAAAGGCGGAGTTTTACGTAGGAAATGAAAAAATTTTTGAACTTCCTGTAAAGGCGGCAGAAAATGTCGAAAAACTAGGCTACACCGAGCTTTTTGGGCGTTTATTAAGACATATGCTGATGGTCGCGCCGAAATATTAAACCCACTTTAAAATTACAAATAGCTTACAAAGAAAACAAACCTATTGCAAAAAAAATCCTCTTGTAGTATCATATGTACAGGGAAAATCTTCTTTGTACGCAAATCGTATCCCTTTTTTGAAAAGTATTCAAGTGAGACCGGATACTTAAATGAGGGGTTCGGAGCGCAGGAGATTTTAACCGAGAAAATTTATTTTGAAAAGGAGATCTTTCACAATGAGAAATCTTAAGAAGTTTCTTGCACTTGTGCTTGCTATGATTATGGTAGTAAGTGCAGCTGCAGTAGTTTCCGCTGATTTCACTGACGTAACCGCTGATAACCGTTATGCAGACGCTATCAACGACCTCGCAGTGAAGGGTATCGTTAAGGGTACCACCGAAACTACATTTGGTCCTACTCAGGACGTTCAGAGATACCAGATGGCTCTCTTCATGGCACGCGCTCTTACCGGCAACACCGATAATGACGCTGACTATCAGAAGGGAATCGTTCCCTTTACCGATGTTACCGAATACGTTGGTGCTATTGAGTACAACTACGTAAACGGCATCATCAATGGCTGGACCGATGTTACCGGCAAGCTCGTATTTGCTCCTAACGCCGGCATCACTTATGTACAGGCTCTCAAGATGGCAGTTTGTGCTCTCGGCTACACCGCTGAAGGCGCTGACTGGACTTGGGCTTACTACAACAAGGCAGCTGCTCTCGGTCTCACCGCTAACATGGACGTTACCTCTCTTGATGACGTTCTTAACAGAGCAGAAACCGCACAGATCATCTACAACATGCTCTATGCAGTTCCCGCTGAAGGTGGACTTACTCTCGCAGAAAAGAATTTTGACATTCAGACTGCTGCTAACACTACCACTTTCGTAATCACCGCTACTCCCAAGCAGTACTATGCAAAGGATGCTAACAACTCTAAGTATGACTCTGCTTCTGATGTTGAAGGCGATTATGTAGGTATCCAGAAGCTCGTTAGCGGTCTCCCTTCCGGTAACATCCTTTACTACACCTGCGAGCAGCTCGGTATTCCCGCAGCTGAGGTTGAGGACTACTTCAACCGCGCAGTTGAGCTCGTTAACTTTGACGAGGCTGCCAAGACCTTTACTAGCGCAGTTCTCGGCGATGCGCCCAAGACTGTAACTCAGAAGGACGTTACCATTAGCAATCCCAAGCTTACCATTGATGGTGCAGTCTACACTGTAGGCGATGCTATCACCGGTGCTACTCTCGTTAACGAAATGGTTCTTTACACCGGCAACACCATTGTTGAGAATGCAAAGATGCTCGCAGTTGACGGCGACCATGTTCTCGATGCGGCAGGTGACGTAGTTGGTATGTTCCTCTACGAGTCTGCTAACGGTACTAAGTACTACCACGACTTTGCAGATGGAAAGGCAATTACCGAAAACGCTGCTCTTGCTAAGTGGGGCGTACCGGTAATCGATGAGGCAGCTCAGTTCGCAAAGATCTTAACTATGGCTGCAAGCGCACTCTCCGGTAAGGCTTACCAGCTTGATCTTTACGATGATGACCGCGATGGTCTCTATGAGCGTGCTGTTTATACTCCTGTATACATGGGCGTATACTACACCTTCCTTGAAAACATTTCTGGTACAGAGGCATATGCTGATGGTCTCTTGTACGAACTTCCCGAAAGCGTATTAAAATCTGCCGCAACTGTAACCTACACTGACAAGGCTGCGCAGGAAGAGGGTGCTATTTCCGTATTCACCTACAATCCTCAGCTCAGCACTGTTGAAGTAATCGACGTTCTTGAGGTTCAGACCGGTGAACTTACCAAGGTTAACGCAAGAAACTTCTCCAATGCAGCATCCAGCACTGCTAATACCATTGTACTTACTCTCGGCGGCAAGGAGTACACTGTTGCTTACGACATTGGTACAGGTTCTTCTTGGACCGTTCAGGGTACAAAGCTTGGCGCATACGTTAATGAGGTAGGAGAGGCAGATTACGACGTTACCGAGCTTGGTGACGAGTATTTCCTCGATCTCTTCAACAGCAAGGATGAGCTTCAGGCTTTCGTAGATACTCTCAATCTCGGCGAAACCTATGCATTCGTTGAATACAATGGTTACGTTCTCATGGCTAGCCAAATTCATACCGAAGAAGTTTACAACTACGCAGTTGTTGAGGAATTTGATGACTATGATA
>JAZNFI010000089.1:0-8261 GCA_045589075.1 Candidatus Flemingiibacterium sp. | reverse complement strand
GCTACGATCCGACTTGGTTGAGAGAAGCATGCGGTGCTTTTTCGGGGATGCTTTTCGTTATCGGTCAGTTATACGGTGATTCCGCACCGGATGGTCCCAACAAGGCGATGGTTTATACTATTGTGCAGGATCTTGCAGAACGGTTCAAATCCGAGCATGGCTCCATCATATGCAGAGAGATACTGGGGCTCGAAAAAAACGAGAATGCGGAACCGTCAAATCCATCAAGGCGCACAGAGGAGTATTACAAAAAACGACCCTGCGGTGAAGCTTGCGCTTCTGCCGCGAGCATACTTGAGGAGTTCATAAGTTTAAGGCAGGCGCAAAAGAAGTGACATTGCAAAAGCAGCTACGTAATAACTACTTTACAATAATTTCATAAAATCTTATTTGAATTTTTTTCCGAGTATGATATAATTTAAATATGAAATACTAATTTGCGAAAAGGAAGGTACAGTATTATGAGAAATCAATCGAGAAATTCCGGAATCAGCACCTTTAAGTTAATTCTAATAATCACAGGATCCATTGTTGCTGCGGCAGGAATTATTTTTGTCCTATATAAGTTTATTAAGAAGAAGCAGAGCAACAAGACCTTTGACGGGTGCTGCTGTGAGGAAGACGAGTGGGAATTCGATGATGACCTTTTAAACGAACTGCGCTTTGACGATGAAGAAAACTGCGATTGCGGCAATATTTCAAATGCTGTTGACGATGCCATTGCGGCTGTTGAATCTGTTGTAGAGGAATAATCCGAAGAAATCTAAAAAAGAGAGCTTTGTCACCTCGGTGTGACAAAGCTCTTTTTTGTTATGAAAATCAGGGAATACAGTTTAGAAGAAGTCTACGGACGGCTGTGGGTAAAGCTTGGTTTATTTATTGGCGTTCATTTTAAGGTAAGCGTTGATAAAGCCGTCAATGTCTCCATCCATCACAGCCTGAATGTTGCCGTTCTCATAGCCGGTGCGGTTGTCCTTGGCGAGGGTATAAGGCATAAACACATAGGAACGAATCTGACTGCCCCATTCGATGTTGTTCTTTACACCTTTAATGTCCTCGATTCGGGCAAGATTTTCCCGTTCTTTTATCTCCATGAGCTTGCTTTTTAACATTTTAAGGGCTGTTTCCTTGTTCTGAAGCTGGCTTCGCTCTGTCTGACACCCTACAACGATACCGGTGGGGAGATGGATTATACGGATTGCGGAGTCAGTCTTATTGATGTGCTGACCGCCTGCTCCCGATGAACGGTGAGCGGTGATTTCAATCTCATCATCTCGGATTTCAATTTTTCCGTCATCCTCAAATTCGGGCATTACATCAACCGAAGCAAAGGAGGTCTGGCGCCTTCCGGATGCATCAAAGGGCGAAATACGCACAAGACGATGAACTCCTGCTTCGCTCTTTAAGTAGCCGTAGGCGTTTGTACCCTCAACCATGATTGTTGCAGATTTGATACCTGCTTCTTCACCGTCGAGCCAATCCACGAGCTTTACGTTGAAACCGTGACTTTCGCCCCATCGAGTATACATTCTGTAAAGCATGAGTGCCCAGTCCTGCGCCTCTGTACCGCCTGCTCCGGGATGGAAGGATACGATGGCGTTATTTCTGTCGTATTCGCCTGAAAGCAGTACCTCAATACGCTGACGTTCTTCTTCCTTTATGACCTCTGCCATTTCGGATTCGACTTCGGAAACTACCGATTCGTCATTTTCCTCAATTCCCATTTCAGCAAGCGTTATTGCATCCTCGAGACGATTTTTCAGCGAGTTGAACGCATCGATTTTGTCCTTTTTCTGTTTGATACGCCGGAGAACCTTGCTTGAGTTCTCTGTGTCATTCCAGAAATCAGCCTCACCGGTCAATTTTTCGTCTGCCTCCACCTCGGCTATGAGCTGATCAATTCGCAGAGCGGAATGAAGCTCTGCTATATCAGAACGCATATTTTGAAGCTTGTATTTTGCGTCTTCAAGCTGGATTATCAAGTTATTTCCTCCTTATTGCCGGCTGCGCCGGCGATTAACTGTACAAAATATTCTCAACTTATATTATAGCATAGACACAAGTGCATTTTCAATATTAGGGAGAATTTTACATTTTATTTATAATTTTGTACTATACCTACTCTGCCATTTTGTAGAATTTTTCGATTTCATAGGCATTTCCGAACTTTTGAGCCTTCAGAGTTTCCGAGAAGGTATCACACAGCTTATCATCGGTGAGCAAACGTTTAATGCCTTCGTATATGGAGTCTGAATTAATGTCACATATTAAGCCCAGCTTGCCGTTTTCAAGCTGTTCGGGTGCAGATAAATAATGTGCGGCGAGAATAGGCTTGTACATGATCTTTGCTTCTTCAACTGCTATGGGCTTGCCCTCGTGACGTGAAGGCTGTGCATAAATATCGCAGTCGCGAAGGTATGAGTACGGATTTTGGGTGGTGCCGAGGAAAATCATCATGTCGGCAACTCCGTGTGAAAGCAGAAGCTCTGACATATACCGCTTGTAGGATTCCTCGCCGTCCCCAAGAACATACCATCGCAAATCAATTCCGTCATCACGCAGACGTTTGAGCACGGGAACTACCAGATCAAGCCCCTTTTGATCGCTGATACGTCCCACGGTCAACACTCTTTTACCCGTGAAATGTGTGTCGGAGAAGGTGTCGCCCACAAGGGCAAGATCCCATATTTGCTTCGGGCTTGTTATATTTTCCATCATTACTGTTCTGTCAGCTATCTCAGGGAGAGTTTCTCGCAGGGAGTCGTCCACAAGGCGAGACACCGTGACGACCTTGTCACAGCGTTTAAAGTAATCAAGATATATTGAATCGTCGCGGCGGGGATTTGCATAATCAAAGTGAAGCCAGGTTATTTTCTTTTTGGCTGTTATCTTGTCGCACATATAAAACATGGTTCGGTCGCCCCAATATGCCACAGCAAGGTCGTACTCTTCTTCCATAGCCGGCATTTTCCTCATGAAGTGAATCCACATTTTTGTAGCCGCTGAACTGCGTTTTTCACCCTTGCTAAGCAATGTTTTAGCAAAATAAGGGAATATTTCGAAAAGGATGAGCGGGTTTCTTTTCACAAAGCAATCGGTGAGAGTTTTGACGGCATTTTTTCCTGAAAGAAGAAATAAATCTCCGTACTTATCCATAGTCAGCACTTTGACTTGCTCCGGAAGCTGATCGATGAGAAGACCCTCACGCTTTGCAAGCAATAATGTCACGTCATACCGGTCAAAATCCAGGCACGACAAAAATGAAAGAAAGGATTTTTCCGTACCTGCACAATTCATGGTGATGCCCACCACAAGCATTTTAGTTTTCTTCAAAGTTTTCTGCCTCCTCATACAGCTCCATAAGGCGTTCCTCTATTTGAGCCTGCCTCATGTAAAGCTCATTAACTTTAATATAATCTGTCTGAATTTCTTCATCCTCAAGCTTTGCTGTAAGTTCTTCAAGCTCAGCTTCAAGTGCTTTGGTTTCTTCACGGTTCTTTTTTATCAGCGTGCGTAGCTTTCGCTGTTCGGAAGCCTGTTCTTTGGATTTAAGATACTGTTCTTTTGCCTTGGTGACTGTTTCGGCTGCAGGCTGAGACTCGGGAACCGAAGTCCTTGCACGGTAAGAGCTGTATTCCTCGTAGCTTCCGAAAAAGTCAAGGGCGGGCTTGACACCGAGATCCAGTACACGGGTGGCAAGCTTTGATATGAAATAGCGGTCATGAGAAACTGCTATAATAGTTCCGTCAAACTCTGAAAGAGCGTTTTCGAGAGCTTCGCGGGAATTGATGTCAAGGTGATTGGTAGGCTCATCGAGAATCAAAAGATTCATTTTTGAAAGAATCAACTTGCAAAGAGTAAGCCTCGCCTTTTCACCGCCGCTGAGGACGGATACCTTCTTTTCGATGTCATCACCTTTAAATAGGAACAGTGCCAGGGCGGAGCGTATTTCTGTCTGGGTAAGACCCTCGTAGCAGTTCCATAGCTCATCAAGAACGGTATTTTCAGGGTCGAGGTTCTGATTTTCCTGATCGTAATAGCCTACAGTGACGTTATAGCCGTACTCAAAGCTCCCAGCGTCGGCGGACAGCTTATCGGCTATTATCTTAATTAGTGTGGATTTGCCTGTACCATTCTGTCCTGCAATAAACAGTCGGTCCCGCTTTTTTACCAGAAATGAAACATCTGAGAAAAGCGGCCTGTTCGGATATGATTTGGAAATGTTTTTAACAGTGAGAACATCATTTCCGCTTTCGCCGGATTTTGTAAATGAAAGACGTATCTTCTCGGGCAGATTTTCGGGGCGGTCTATCTTTACCATGCGATCGAGCGCCTTTTGGCGGCTTTCTGCCGCAATAATATTGCGTTCTCTGTTCCAGCGTCTCTGCTGTTCGATATAAGCCTCAATCCGAGCAATCTCTTTTTGCTGATTTTTATACTGGCGCTCGCGTATCTCGCGATTCTCAGTCTTCATAGCAACAAATCGGGAATAGTTTCCGTTATACAACTCTGCGTGAGTATTTTCAATTTCAAGGGTTTTATTTGTAACCTTATCCAGAAAAAAACGGTCGTGAGAAATAACCAGGAGAGTTCCCCTGTATTTGGAAAGGAAGTCTTCGAGCCATGAGAGAGTTTCGATGTCAAGGTGGTTAGTAGGCTCGTCAAGCATTAGTATGTCAGGAGAGGTAATAAGCTGTTTCGCCAGAGCAAGTCTGGTTTTTTGCCCTCCCGAAAGTCCCGAAATTTTAAGATTGTGAAACCGTTCGTCAAAGCCGAGATTTTTAAGTATACCTTTACAGCGCGAACGGAATTCGTAGCCGCCGTCACGTTTAAAACGGTCGGAAAGGGATGTAAAGCTGCCAATCAGTTCAGTATCAGCGGGGGTTAATTCAAGCTGCTTCTGCAAAGATTCGAGCCTTATCTCATCGGCTACAAGACAAGCGAATGACTCCAGCATTTCCTCAAGGACTGTATTTTCGCTTTCAAGCCCTGTATTCTGCTCCAGCACACCTACGGTCTTATCCTTGGAAATAAACACAGAACCCTCAGTGGCGTCATACTCACCGGTAATTATTTTGAACAGAGTGGATTTGCCTGCACCATTGACGCCTACAATCCCAAGCTTATCTCCTTCATTCAAACTGAATGAAACTTTATCAAGTATTACGTCAGTGCCGAATTCCAGACCGACGCCGCTTAAGCTTATTGATGTCATTTGCTTTTCTCCGATATTGCATCATTGTACTTTACATTATATCACAAATTGCCGCTCTTGTCAAATGATATATCGGATATGTGCAGTCATGCAAAAAACATTTACGAGTGACCGGATTTTTTAACTTCTTTTCGGGATTAAAAGAAATTAGAAAAGTCGGGCAGGATACTCTATGTTTGTACCGTGCCCGACAAGCCTTTGTTATTTATAAAATCTCATTGAAGCCACTACCTTGCCCAGTACAATCAGCTCATCGGTATAAATGGGCTCCATTGTACAGTTTTCGGGCTGCAGTCTGAATCTGTTCTTTTCACGATAAAAGGTTTTGACCGTAGCATCGTCCTCAACAAGTGCTACGATAATGTCTCCGTTATCGGCAGTATTACACTTTTCCACTACAATAAGATCTCCGTCCATTATTCCAACCTCGATCATACTCTCTCCCTGTACTCTCAGAGCAAAGAGATCGTTTGGGGTGTAGTGAGACGAAGGCTTGGGAAAGTCAATATAACCGTCATAATTTTCAACAGCAAGAATTGGCATACCTGCGGCGACCTTGCCTAGAATTGGTACGCGCACGGTTGAGCCGGATTGGGCTGTTCCGTTATCCACACGCAAGGTACGGCTTTTGCCTGCGTCTTTCAATATCATGCCCTTTTCCTCAAGTCGGGCAAGGTATGAATGAACGGTGGAGGTGCTTTTCAGATTAAGGGCGTTGCATATATCGCGCACACTTGGCGAAAAGCCTTCATTTTTGATTGCGTTGAGAATAAATTCATATATTTCGCGCTCGCGGGGGGTAAGGTCGGATTTTTTCATATACTGTTCCTTTCTTCCGCTGAAAATGCGGCATCGGAGTCGATAAGCTGTGCAAGGAGGCATCCTGAATATAGAATGATTATACCATATATTTTCAAAAAAAGCAAACGGTTGTTCGATAAAAATATTAAATTTTTTGTGAACAACTCGCAAGAAGGGGACATATTAACGATATTTGGGTACGCCGCATATAATTGTCTAAATTAAAAAAATATTAACAGAATAAAAATATAACGGTAATACGTAGATTTTTTCGGTATGATATACTTAAAAAGTGAAAGCCTATATTCCTGTAACGCCGTAAAGCACACCGCCGAGGACACCGCACACGCTCATTACGATTATGGGGCTTGGTTTCCGCTTTCGGATTACAAACAGAGCTGACGCAAACATAATAGCGGCAAAGATGTCAACCTGTGGAATTACTACGGTTTCCTCGCCGAGGGCTTCAACGAGCATTTTAATACCCGCAGAGGCGATAAGCCCGATAACGCAGGGGCGCATTATGGCAAGCACATCTTTTACAGATTTCAGATTGCCGAACTTTTTGAGAAGCAGTGCGAAAACGGTCATTATGACTATTGAGGGGAACACAAACCCGAGGGTTGCGCATATTGCTCCGAGAACGCCTGCTTGATTCGTTCCCACAAAGGTTGCCGCGTTGATAGAAATAGGACCTGGGGTCATTTCCGAGATTACCATGACGTCGGAAAACTGCTCCTGGGTCATCCACGCAAGCTCGGTAACTATTTTTTCCTGAATCATGGGGAGTGCACCGTAGCCGCCGCCGAAGCTGACAAGTCCAACCATTGCAAAGTGGAAGAAAAGCTCTAAAAGTATCATTTCGCGCCACCTGCCTTCCTTGTGATGACGGCGGAGACAATGCCGAGGACTGCCCCTGCCAGAACTATAAGCGCGGCGTTTATTTTAAGAAAGAAAGCGGCGATAAAGCTTACGGGGATTATTATGATGCGAAGCCACGCCAAGGGGCTTGTTTTGCTGAAATCCTTTGTTACCGTGGCAATCATAGAAATTACGGCATCGGCAATTACTGCACATATGCCTGCCCTCATTCCGCGGAGCACGGCAAGGACTATGGTGTTTCCGATAACAAGCTCGTATATAAGGGCAATCACGGAAATTATAATAAGGGGCGGCAGAATTGTGGCAAACAGTGTTATTGCCGCACCGGGGATACCGCCGAGGCGCATTCCAACCAGAATTGACGTATTTATCGCCACCGCACCGGGCGCGCTCTGTGCGACTGCCGTGTAATCGAGCATTTCCTTTTCGCTCATAAGTCCGAGCTTATCAACGAAGCTTCTTTTCATAAGAGGAACTATTACATATCCGCCGCCGAAAGTAAAGGCGCTGAGGCGGAACATTTCAATAAAAAGAGTTATATAAAGCTTTAGCTTTGATTTCATACGCTTCCTCCGTTTTTTGTTTACTGAGTTATTATACCACATACGGACGGAATTGTAAACCTATAAGTGAAAATTCAAAAGGAGAGATATTAAAATGACACCCACTATAAGACGGGCAATTCCCGAGGACACCGAAAGACTGCTCGCGCTTCTTTCCCAGGTGGAGAGTGTGCATCAGAGGGGCAGACCTGACCTTTTCCGAGTGAACGGAACCAAATATACTGCCGCCGAGCTGCTCACAATTATGGCAGATGAGTCAACGCCCGTGTTTGTGGCGGTACATGAGGGCAAAGTCGTGGGATACATATTTGGAGTTGCAAACGAAATAAAAGACAGCACGATGCTGTTTGACATGAAAGTTCTGCATCTTGAAGACGTTTGTGTTGACGAAAACTGCGGTGGTATGGGCATTGGAAGCCTGCTTATTGACTATGTTACCGAGTGGGCAAAGGCGAATGGATTTACCCGAATGGACCTTGACGTATGGGAGTTCAACGAGGGCGCGCGCAGGCTTTACGAGCGTTACGGATTCGGCACGCAAAAGCGCAGAATGGATAAATGGCTCTGAAAAACGAAAGCACGGCATCTTTTTAGATGACCGTGCTCTTTTTTATGGCTTTACTCTTATTGAATGTTTGATTTCCGTATCAATGATGTCATAAATGCGCGCTCTGTCCTTGTCCGAGAGCTTCGACAGCTTTTCGTTAAGGAGAGAGTCCTTGACTTGATAGCTTGCCTTAACCACGTCGCAAAGGAGCATATCTGCCGATACTTCAAGTGCGTTTGCGATAGCGATGAAG
>JAZNFI010000088.1:0-2210 GCA_045589075.1 Candidatus Flemingiibacterium sp. | reverse complement strand
CGAACCAATAAAAAAATAAGATATAGCGATGGATGTTTAAGTCTATCGCTATATCTTATTTTTACGAGGATTTTTCTTGAAAGGCAGCACTAAAAAAACAACAGAGCGAAGAATAACGGCTATTTTGCTGATATTTTTCCTTTTTTCATCTTATCTTCTTTTTAACGTATTCAAGCTTTGCTATTTGAATTACGATTATTACAGAAGCAAAACCTACGATCAGGTCACCACATCCTCCGTCCTTACAGCCAAAAGAGGAAATATTTACGACTCTAATATGAACGTATTGGCAGAAAGCAGTACCGTTTGGCGAATTTTTGTTTCTACAAGAGATATAAAAAACGCACATAAAAAAGACGGTGTCGATTACAGCAGAGTCATTGCCGAGGGACTTTCACCTATACTTGATATTGATAAAGAAAAGCTATATGAAAAAATCAAGGGATCATCGGTTCTTGACGTGACAATTAAAAAATCGGCATCGGAAGAAGAATACAAAAAAACTCTTGAATTTATTAACAGTGCAGGACTTGAAAACCTGGTCTTCACAGAAGCGGAAACATCACGCAATTATCCCGGTGGTACACTTGCCGCGCACGTCCTCGGATTCACCGGAAGCGACAATCAGGGACTATACGGCCTCGAATATTATTACGACGATATTCTGTCAGGTACAAACGGCTATTACGTTTATGCTAAGGATGCTAATGGTGTGGCTCTTGACACCGAGTATTCCGGTTATTTTCCCGCGGAGGACGGATACAGCATTGTCACCACGATAGATTCCTATATTCAATCCGAACTTGAAGCAATAATAGAAACGGCCAGAGTAAACCACGATGCAAAAAATCGCGTAACAGGAGTCGTGATGGACACAAAAAGCGGCGCCATACTTGCTATGGCAACCACCTCACCATTTGATCCCAACGATCCATTTACCCTTGATGAGCAATCGCAGGAAAAACTAAACAACTCAGGATACATCGTAGGTACCGACGAATATAAAGCATACAAAAATGAGCTGATGCAGGTAATGTGGTCAAACAAGGCCATAAGCGAAACCTATGAGCCCGGCT
This sequence comes from Candidatus Flemingiibacterium sp., assembly GCA_045589075.1. GTDB lineage: Bacteria > Bacillota > Clostridia > Oscillospirales > CAG-272 > Flemingiibacterium. The sequence continues at coordinate 1,134 of JAZNFI010000088.1, read as the reverse complement.
CAACATTTAAAATTGTAACCGTTTCGTCAGCCTTGGATCTCGGAGTAGCAAACACAAACAGCAGATATTCCTGCAAGGGATACTATGAGGTTGGCGGTTGGAGGATTAAATGCCACAAAACAACAGGTCACGGCTCGGGATTTACCCTTGCATACGGTCTGCAAATGTCCTGCAACCCCTGTATGATGGTATTGGCACAAAGCATCGGCGCATCCAATTTTTACGACTATGTAGAACGCTTCGGATACTTCGAAAAAACAGGAATCGACCTGCCAAGCGAAGCGTCCACGATCTTTCACAAGGAAGAAAACATAGGCTCCACCGAACTGGCAACTGCATCCTTCGGGCAAAGATTCAAGGTATCCATCATAAATCACCTAACTGCCATATCTGCCGTTGCTAACGGTGGAAAGCTCGTCACACCGTACGTTGCGGATAAAATAATTGACAGCGACGGTAAGGTTATTTTCGAGCATCAGACTGAGGTTAAAAGAGAGGTTATTTCCGAAGAGGTTGCGAAAACGGTTTCAGATATTCTTATCGAAGGTGTAAGCGGTGACGGCGGTGCAAAAAACGCTGCGGTTTCAGGATACGATATTGCAGCTAAAACAGGAACGTCACAGAAATTTGACATTCTCGACGAAAACGGAAATTCCTATCTTCGTATTGGCTCTACGGTTGCATACGCTTTGGATGGCGGAAAGGGTATTTCAATGATAATAGTAGTTGACGAGCCTAATTCAAACGTCAAATACGGAAGCGTTGTTGCCGCTCCTTATATCTCGGCATTAATGGAAAAGGTACTTCCCTACCTTGAGTACAAATCGACTGCGGAAGAAATTAACGTTAGTGTCGACAATTACGTAGGAATGAATATTAAAAGTGCCGAGGAAAAACTAAAAAAGCTAAAAGCAAATTACGAAATAGTCGGCACCGGCGATACTGTAATTTCTCAAACTCCATCAGGCGGTGACAGCATAACTCTTGCACTATCAAAAATCATTTTATACACCACAAATAGCGAAACGCAAAGCGCCGTCGTACCGACACTCACAGGCCTGACCGCCGCAGAGGCAATAAAAACTGCTATAAACTCAGGACTTAACATCAGGCTGGCGGGCGCGGGATCAACCT
>JAZNFI010000087.1:0-3360 GCA_045589075.1 Candidatus Flemingiibacterium sp. | reverse complement strand
CTTTCAGCAAAGAGCTCGAACTTGAGCGCCGTCGGCGCGGGCATATTCGCCGAAGCGCTCCCTGCGGGAGATGAAGCGAGGCGAGTATGGCGCAGCGGTCAAAATCGCTCGGCGCTCCAAGCCGATAAATCGTTTTTGGGCACCGCAAGAGGGGCGAGTCTCTCCTACTCCGCCAAGGTAAAGGTAACCGTAAAGACGATACACAGTAATGTAGCTATCAACCTTGGATTTTGTAATCAGCGAAGAGGTTTAATTAACAAAAACGGCACGAATGAATATGCTGTTTATAAAATACATAATCAACTGTATTACTATTGCATTTATTGATATTCCATGATATAATGGCCACAAATTATAAATCTGACTGCCACCGGGTAGTGAAATGCAAAAGCATTCGTTTACACATCGTTAGGTCTTTGAAGATGTGTATGCGGATGCTTCTTTTTTTGGAGGACTCCCTATGAGAAAACTTTTGAATTATTTTTCCAAACTCGAAATCTTTTTATGGTTTTCATCTGTATTCCTAATTATAGTATCCTTTCTTGCTTTCGACAGAACAAACTATTTATCACCGTCAGCTTCTCTTATTGGTGTTACCTCTCTGATATTTAATGCCAAAGGTAATCCGTTTGGACAGTTGCTGATGGTTATTTTCAGTTTGCTTTACGGTGTTATATCCTACACTTTTTCCTATTACGGCGAAATGATTACCTATCTCGGTATGACAATGCCGATGGCGGTATTTGCTTTGATATCTTGGCTGCGCAATCCATACAAAGGCAACAAAGCGGAAGTACAAGTTAATACGATAAGCCAAAAAGAACATTTCTTAATGTGGAGCGCAACCTTTATTATTACAATCATTTTTTTCTATATCTTAGATTTTTTTGATACAGCAAATATCGTACCCAGCACAATATCGGTTACAACCAGTTTTCTCGCCGTATATTTAACCTTCCGCAGAAGTCCGTATTTTGCTTTGGCCTATGCTGCAAATGATATTGTTCTTATTGCTTTATGGATTTTGGCAAGTGCTTCGGATATTCGATACATTTCGGTTGTTGTCTGCTTCGTAGCATTCTTGTTCAACGACATCTACGGCTTTATCAGTTGGCAGAAGATGAAAAAAAGACAGGGCGAGTAACCATCACGCTTCATTGACGAGTTTTCCCGTCATATGCTCAATCTCCAGACAAAGAACGGCGGTGTTACTTTTGATTTTTTCGATTTCACTATAGATGTATTCCGTGTCATCGGTGAAACGCTTACAAAAATCCACCATCAGCGTTTCTGACCAATCGTTTACAATGTGAATACGTCCGAAAATAATCACGCTTCGGATATTGAGCGACCAATGTCCGTCCTTGTGGTAGCCCTTATCGTAAACACAGAACGATACCTTATCGCTGTTTGCAATTGCATCAAGCTTGTGACCAGCCTTTCCGCTATGAAAATAAATCATGTTGTTTATTTCATCAAAATTCAATCTGTGTAGTAGCCTTAAAAATAATTAACCGCCAAGATCACAATGCTCGTGACGATCATAACTACACCGACCACACGGTTTAAGGTTTTTGCGTTAGACTTGTTTGCAATTTTAGATGCAATTCTTGCCCAAAGCAAAGTAAATATTACACACAGCACAAGGCAAAGAATATCGGGAACTCCACCGATCATAAAGTGGCTGATGCCTCCGGTAAGAGCCGTAAAGGCCATTATAAACACGCTTGTGCCAACGGCCAAATGCATGGGATAGCCGAGGAAGGACGTCAAAACAAGCAATAACATCATTCCACCGCCTGCGCCTGCAAAGCCACAGATAAACCCAACGAAAACACCGCCGACTATTGCCTTGATCAATCTACTCTTAGGAGACACTGATTCCAACTGTTCTCTCGTCTTGTTTACAGGCTTTAATATGAAACGCAATCCGATAATGATTAGTGCTATCTGCATAGTGCTGCTCATGGCTTGTTCGGGCAGAAAACTTGCCACGAAACTTCCGATCATTGTTACGATCAGAACGCTTATCAACAGCGGTAAGCTGTTTTTAACATCTAAGTTACCGCTTTTCTTGTAGGTATATGCGCTGACGGAACTTGCTAAAACGTCGCTGATAAGTCCTATTCCGACCGCATCATAAGCAGGGATATCCAAAAAGGTTATCAGCATAGGGCCGATAACGGCGGCCGCACTCATGCCGGCAAATCCTGTTCCTATACCTGCGCCTGCTCCTGCTATAAAGCACACAAGTATTTTAATTAAAATATCTCCCATAATATATCTCCATTAAATTCTTATTATATTAATCTGATTATACCACATACCAATAACTTTTTCAACAAAGCTACGGCGGTAAGGATTTTTGTTCCTTACCGCCGTGTGCGTTATGCTGATTGCTCTGCCTTGAGCCGTTCTTTCTCGGCGGTGATTTCCGCATTCTTCTGTGCGATCATCACAGCAAGTTTTTCTTCACATTCTTCTCTTGTGTCAGCATAGATATTGAACTTCTTACGCTTTCCGTTCGCCAATTTCGGCGAGTAACTGCCCTCCCATTTGTTCGCACTGATTTGGAATATACATCCAGTGCCGGGGCGGCGGATTTTCGGCTGTTTCGGCTCGAATTTTGCCGTCTGTGGCGTTTTCACCGCTTGGTCGGTTTTGTTGTTACCGTAGGTTTGGGTTCTTCCGTTGGCTTTGCCGTTGTTGTAGGCGCTGTGGGAGTCACAGTCGGCTCGGTTGCCTGATCCGCGCTCTCGGTCGGGACAGGCTCTTTTTCCTTCTCTGTCGGCTCTACCGCCGCTACAGGCGGTGTTATTTCGCTTGGAGTTTCCGTTATTATCTTTTCCGATACCGTCGTCGGTGGACTCTCGGTAGACGGCAGTGCGGTGTTGCCACCGCATCCCACCATGCTAACGAGCACCCCACAGCAGAGAAGAAGGATAATGATCTTCCTCATATATCCTCGACCTCCTCCAAGCCTTGCATCACTTCCACCATTATGCGAGTGGCAAGGATAAATCCCGAACTGAACACCTCACGCTCGGTGATACAAGACAGTTCGCTTGTGCAGTCCTTGAACTTTTCAAAGGTTTCTTTTTGTTTCTCTGTGAGTCCTGCGTTGAGTTCATCCTCGTTTTTGCATATCAGTTTGACGAGTTTATCTACTCTCGTCCCTCGCTTGATGTACCTTTCGTGCGGACTGATGTTGCCATAATATAAATCTTCAAGTGTTGTCATGTGCGTTGCACCTCCTTTTCGCAACACAAATACATACCACAACACTTTTCATAAGTCCAGCAAAATCGAATATAAAAAATGCACCCTGCGGATTTTACTCCGCAGGGTGCTGTTGCTTGG
>JAZNFI010000086.1:0-3429 GCA_045589075.1 Candidatus Flemingiibacterium sp. | reverse complement strand
GCCGCGATCGTCAACGGGAACGATAACGTCGATATTGTACCTCTTGGAGGTAACGAAGTCGTCAGCACCGAAACCGCCTGCGGTATGAACGCATCCAGTACCGCTTTCCATAGTTACGTACTCGGCAAGCAGGAGCTTACTGTCACGCTCAAGGAAGGGATGCTTTGCGGTCATATACTCGAAATCGCTGCCCACAAACTCGGCAACTCTTTCGAATTCGGTGATGCCTGCCGCAGCCATAGTCTTTTCAGCTAGAGCGTCAGCTACGATGTAGGTTTCACCGTTTGCCTTGACTGCAACATACTTTTCTCTCGGGTGTACGGCAATAGCAAGGTTGCCGGGGAGAGTCCAGGTGGTGGTAGTCCAGATTATGAAGTAGGTGTTGTCGAGATCAAGGGCAGAAAACTTGCCGAGATCGTCATTTACCTTGAATTTTACATAAATAGATGTGCAGTCAACGTCCTTATATTCAATTTCGGCCTCAGCAAGGGCAGTTTCGTCATGGGGACACCAATAAACGGGCTTCAGACCCTTATAGATGTAGCCCTTCTTGTACATATCCCCGAAAACCTTGACCTCACGGGCTTCAAACTTGGGGTCCATGGTGAGATAGGGGTTTTCCCAGTCGCCGAGAACGCCCAGACGCTTGAAGGATGCCATCTGAATATCAACGAAGTCCTGTGCGAAGTCGCGGCAGGCAGTTCTGAACTCGGAGATGGACATATTCTTGTGGTCAAGCTTATTTTTCTTTATAATAGCCGACTCGATAGGCATACCGTGGTTGTCCCAGCCCGGAATGTAGGGAACCTTAAAGCCGCTCATGGACTTATACTTGTTTATAAAGTCCTTGAGAATTTTGTTCATGGAAGTTCCCATGTGGATATTACCGTTAGAGAAGGGAGGGCCGTCGTGAAGAATAAACAGAGGCTTGCCCTCGTTCTTTTCGAGCATTTTTTTATAGATGTTCTCATCTTCCCAAACCTTGCCTATTTCAGGCTCTCTTATGGGGAGATTAGCTCTCATGGAAAATTCGGTATTCGGAAGATTGAGTGTTTTGCTGTAATCCTGTGACATAGAAGTTGCTCCTTTGTTAGATTAAGTGCTTATTTTTTCTTTTTGTTTATTCTTTGGCTGTCGTCGAACAGCATATTGAAATCAGCATCTTTAGCGGTATTGGCTTCGGATTTGGCAGTGACCGTTTTGACAAATTCCATGTAGCTTGCATCGTCATCAATATCGCTGTCAGGTGTATGGATTATATCGTCGCTGCCCATGTCCCTAAACTGTCTTCCAAGCTCCTTCGCGGATTCCTTAAGACCACGGGCAGTGCCCTCGGGAATCAAAGGGCCACGGTCAACCACAAGGGCATCATCACCCTCAGCGGCATCGTCCCATGCATTGACAGTCCCATCGTCACCATCGTCACCCTCGTCACCACCGTTCCATGTGTTGGTGGGTGCATCGTCACCGGCTGTGCCGTCAGGGTCTGTAAATTCGGGCGTGGGTTTTGTTTCATCCTCCGATGTAGGATACAGATCTGCAATGCTTGACTTGATTGCTTCAACAGCCTCACGGCGAAGCTCTTCAGGGTCGGGCATATAGGAATCGTCAAGTCCCTCTGTGAGCTTTTCGATTGACTTTATGTGTTCGCTGTAGCGCTCAAACAGCTGAATCTTTAAAGCAAAGGCGTCACGCTGAAGATCGGCTATAGTATTACGTCCGAGATCGATTTTGGAGTTGAAATCAGCAAGAATAGTGTTGCAAGAGACCTTGGCGGATCTAACTATTGCCTCTGCGCGCGCTTCGGCATCTGCTTTTATCTTGTTGGCAGCACGCTTTGCATCAATAAGGGTACTGCGAATCTCGTCCTCCGCGCCCTTAAGCTCATCAAGACGAGTAACAGTGGAACGAAGCTTGCGTTCGAGCTCATCGTTTTCCCTATATAGCTCTGTGTATTTGGCAACGAGAAATTCAATGTACTCGTCCACCTCAACGGGATTGTATCCGCGCATTGCTTTGGAGAATTTTTTATTTTTCAGTTCGTGTGGAGGAAGCATATAAGACGTCCTTTCTGAAGATTTAGTATTCATTTTATTTAGTATGATTTATATATATCGGCGCGCGTACAGTCTAATACGACCCTTTGATGAAAGCTCATCAAGGCTGTCGATAATAAACTTTGCGCCTTTGGTTCCGCTTGATTTTCGTACTGAAATAATATCGCCGTCAAGAACCTCTCTGTCCGGCTCCGAGGCAGGGAAGTGATTGTGCTCACAAAGTCCCCGGCGAATGACGGATTTTGCCGTCTCCCGTGAGCAACAGACAAGCTCGGAAATTACAGCATCAAGGCGAGCCGAGGCAACTGTACCCTTTACGTTCTCAAAGCTTTGTCTGTAATTAAAATCGTCGGGAAGTGAGATGTCGGCGGCACTTACCTTGTCCTTGCCAATGTACACAAGTTCATTTTTAATTAAATCTGAGACGGACGGTGAAACAAAAATGATAGCACCCGCCTCGTCGGTGAGAATATCGCCCAGCGCGCCTCTCTCTATGCCAAGACCAATAAGTGAGCCAAGATAATCGCGATGGGAGAGCCTTACATATCCGCTTGAATTGATTCTAAGTGCTTTAATGTGCGGCTCAAGCTCCTCCTTGAGAGCTTTGATTATATCCATGTTCTCTGTAACAGCGTAACGGTAATATGCAGGAAAAAAGCAAAGCAAAGTACGGTCGGCATCAGGGAATCCGCCGTAAAAAAAGCATAACGGGTCAGCCTCATCACCCGAAAACAGCCTTGAACATTGATGCTCTATAATGTATCGTTCTCGAAGGTTCAGAAACTGTGTTACTGATACGATACCTTGCTCGGCGCGAGAAAAAAGCTCGTCACACCGTTTTGTGAGTCTTATCTCATCATCGGTTAAAAGAGAAATTAAATTCATGCTCATATTCTGACAGTTGGCAACAGCAACTGAATGACTGACAGTACAAGATAAGCCGCGAGGCAAGAAATGTCGATAGGCAAATCCGCGAGCGCGTCGATGCGCTCAAAAATTAGCCTTAGCGGAAGCACCACGGGCTCTGTCAGCATAGTAACAAATGTGAACAGTCGGGAATTCTCGTTCAGAGGCATCCACGAAAGCAGTGCCCTTAACACCAAAAGCATCTGCAACAAAGACAAGACCACGTTGACAAGCGTGGTGATAATATAAATAAAATTATACACGGTAAAAATCTCCCCACAGGAAGAAAAAGCCGACGACGGTGAGTCCACTCCGCCGTCGGCTTCTTTAAGTTAAAGGTTAAATTTCGTTTTCGTAGTAATCCTGCGCCTCTTCCTTCTGACGCTTTTCGCGAATGGGACCGTCAGATACATCTACGTTGCAGGGGGTGATTACGTAAGTATTGTTTGCAACTCTCTTAAGGTTT
>JAZNFI010000085.1:0-4365 GCA_045589075.1 Candidatus Flemingiibacterium sp. | reverse complement strand
GGCGGTAACAACTATGACACTCAGACTGAATGATAAATATATGAAGGGTTTCCTCGGAGACGAGGACTTAAAGGGTATTGAGCCTGCCGTTAAGGCTGCCTTTGCCCAGGTGAAATCAAAAAGCGGTCTCGGAAACGATTTTCTCGGATGGGTGAATCTCCCCGTTGACTATGATAAGGAAGAATTTGCACGCATCAAGGTTGCTGCTGAGAAAATCAGGAAAACCTGCGATATTCTCGTGGTTATAGGAATTGGCGGCTCCTACCTCGGCGCACGTGCGGCAATCGAGTTTGTGAAGTCCCCCATGTACAACGAAAAGAAGAAGGACACACCAAGTATATACTTTGCCGGCAATAACATCAGTTCCTCCGCACTGTGCGAGCTTATGGAGATTTGCGAGGACAAGGACATCTGTGTGAATGTTATTTCCAAGTCCGGAACCACTACCGAGCCTGCGGTTGCTTTCCGAATCTTCCGTGAGCTTCTTGAGAAGAAATACGGCGAGTCAGGGGCGCGTGAGCGCATTTTCGTTACCACCGACAAGGCGCGGGGAACTCTTAAAGCTTTTGCTACGGAAAAGGGTTATGAAACCTTTGTAGTTCCGGATAATGTGGGCGGACGTTTTTCTGTACTTACATCTGTGGGACTTCTCCCCATTGCGGCGTCAGGCTGCGATATTGATGCCATGATGAAGGGTGCCCAGGATGCAAGAGAGGCATATTCGAGCGACTGCATCGAATCCAATGATGCTGCTAAGTACGCGGCTTTGCGCAACATTATGTACAGAAAGGGAAAGACCACAGAGATTCTTGCTTCCTACGAAACAGCTATGCTTATGATGAATGAGTGGTGGAAGCAGCTCTTCGGCGAGTCCGAGGGCAAGGAAAACATGGGCATTTATCCTTCCTCTGTAATTTTCTCAACCGACCTCCATTCCCTCGGACAGTACATCCAAGAGGGACGGCGCAATATCTTTGAGACTGTGTTATTCATCGAAAAGTCTAGTGACAGCGTGGTTATTCCCTATGACCCCTATAACATCGACGGTCTCAACTTCCTGTCCGGTGAGAATCTTCACAAGGTGAATAAGGCGGCGATGAACGCAACCCTGCTGGCTCATGTTGACGGCGGCGTACCCAATATTGTGCTTGAGCTTGCCGACAGAAGTGAGTATTCCTTAGGATGGCTAATATATTTCTTTGAGCTTTCCTGCGCGATTTCCGGCTATACCCTTGGGGTAAATCCCTTCAATCAGCCCGGTGTTGAGGCTTACAAGAAAAATATGTATGCACTGCTTGGGAAGCCCGGTTACGAGGCAGAGAAAAAGCTTATCGAGCAGCGAATGTCAAGGTAGGCGGCTTTACCCTTATATTTGGCATTTGCAACAAGTATCGGGCGCGAATTTGTACAAGTTGTAAAAACTTTGCTAAATGATATATTTTGTTTCCAAATCCTCTTGAAATTTCTACGGTTTTAGTGTAAAATATACTTAGGTAATAACACCTCGGCTTTATCATCACTATTTTTAGGAGGAAACACACTATGTTAAAGTTAATTATCGGAGTCAAGGGCACAGGCAAGACAAAGCAGCTTATTGAAATGGTCAACTCCGCGTCTCAGCAGAGTAAGGGTTCTGTTATCTGTATTGAAAAAGGAACCAAGCTTACCTACGACATTAAGCATACAGCTCGTCTCATAGATACCGACCAGTACGGAATTTGCGATGGACAGTCCCTTTTCGGCTTCATCGCAGGTATCGCGGCCAGCGACCATGACGTTACCGACATATATATTGATTCGGCACTTAAAATCTGTGACAATGACATTGCCATCTTCGACAAGTTCCTTGCCGAAGTAAGCGCACTTGTTGATAAGTACGATATTAACTGCGTGGCGACTGTTTCTCTCGCTGCAGACAAGGCTACCGATACGATAAAGAAGTATCTCTGATATACACACAAATAGAATCCGCTGATTCTGCCGCAAATCTTTGATTTGCGGCAGAATGTGAGTTGAAGTCTTTTTCGGAGATTATTTAAAATAACAAGGTGGGCAGGTTCGAAGCAATTGCTCCTCGGTTCGGCTTTATATTTTCTCGCCGAACCACGGAATAAGTCCCGAATCTTCTCGGAAAGGAAGCTTTCGTTTGACGGAAGCTATGAAAAAATACCAATGAACAGAATAGTAAAGCTGGCGGTTTTGAGTACCGCGGTGTGTGCATTGTCCGGCATGCTTTTTGCCTGCGGAAACGATGCAGAAATAAATCAATACTATGAGATTGTTAAGCTCGGAAGCGAATCTGCTGTGGCTCTTGACGTGAGTGAAATACTCGTGCATGAAAGTGTTACAGCGGACAAGGACATTGAAGGGTGCTATCTTAACGGTACATCGGAAACCTATATCCACTTTATCGGAGATGACGCTTCTGATTTCGAGCTTAATTCCATATCATCCTTTGGCGAGGGAGACGCTGTGACCTACGAGCTTATCAAGAACGATGACATGATTCTTGAGTTGTACAACGGTTCAGGCAACCTGGTTGATGACGCGGTTATTCCTGACTTTTTTGAAAATTTCCGCCTGGGCTTCACCGCGCAGGATATAAAGCGTATTGATGTAGGAGTTGAACTCAAGGGAGTAAAGAGCTACAAGTTCACCATGTCAAAGGCTTACATTAACAGCTTCGATTCCGAAGCAGACGGTGTAGCTACAGATTGCACCGATGTTTCATATACTTACTATATAGACCCCTACGGAGTTCTTGAAAAGGTGGTTTCTGAAACGGCTCTTACTGTCACCTATGGTGATAAGACACAGAATGTTGTCAGAGTCATAGATTCTGCCATCGCCTGAGTTAAAAAATAACAAAATATGCCGCACACACGTGCGGCATATTTTGTTTTTACGTTTCATATGGTTATATCAGTTAAATATTTTTGGCTTATAAATAAAAGTAAAAAGGCGAAAACCAAGCAGTACTGTTCTGCCGAATAGCTCGTTAATATTAAGAGGCAGGCTCCCATGGCAAAAGGCGTAAAGAATTCTTTGCGTAGGTGATAGAACAGATATTATAAATCCTAATGATTCCGTCAGGAATCAAAAACGAACACACAGGCTTGCTGAATTTGCACATATTTGACAGGGAAATGTAAATAAATGTGGACTGTATTGACAAAAGGTGAGGTTTGTGATATAATCTATTTATAATGTTGCGTAGAACGACCCAACTGTGCGGCTCATCGAGTATACAGCGTTTCATTCCATTTATTGAAAGGTTGGCATTGCGTATGAAAACAAAAGTACCGCATAATGTTTTGACCATCTCTGAAATGACAAAGCGCCCAAATAAGTTAAACGCGGAAATAATAGATGTTGATAATCTGGTTCTCACCGACGAGGTTATAAAGAAATTAAGACTCAGCAAAAGTATGTTTAACAAGAGTACATATGTTCAGATAGTCTGCGGCGGGGTAAGATACAACGTAGAGGGCGTTGACCGCATGAAAAACGGAAAATACAAAATATCTCTTATTTCCCCAGGATTTTCAGCCATCTTGTACGGACTCAAGGATGAACCCGTACACCTTGCCAAATTATCCCCAATACCATAATTTCAGGAGTGTCCGCTAAACGCGGACGCTTCTTTTTTATCAAGTGGTGTCTTGCTTGACAGAAAGGTTATTTTTAAAAGTTTATATGAAATGTTGATTTTATATGAAAAATAATATTGATTTCACATAAATAATATGGTATAATCGACGTTGGAATGTATAAAGATTGTCGAATTTTGGCGAAATGAGGTGAAAAATTACAAATAAATAGTATTAAAAGAATAACTCTTTCTGCTGTGCTTCTTGCAATAGGTGTTGTATTGCCTTATTTGACATGCCAAATAAAAGAGATAGGCGACACCTTACTTCCAATGCACATTCCCGTCATGCTTTGCGGACTTATATGAGGTTGCAAATATGGGTTTGCTGTCGGATTGATTTTGCCGTTTTTAAGAGCAATAACGGTAGGAATACCGACAATTTATCCCAATTCGATATGGATGTCACTCGAACTTGCTACATATGGTTTTGTGATTGGATTTTTATATTTTAAACTTAATAAAAAGCGTATGTGGTGTTTGTATTGCTGCCTTGTTGCAGCTATGATCAGCGGACGAGTTATATGGGGTATATCAAAAACAATTTTACTTGGTATATCAGGAAAAGCATTTACTGTTCAGGCGTTTATAGTAGGAGGAATTGCAGATTCTCTATCGGGAATTATTTTGCAACTCATTCTTATACCAGTCATAATCAAATTTAAAGATGTTTCGTTACAAATGTTGGAAAAATAATAATAAAAGAAATACTATTT
>JAZNFI010000084.1:0-2884 GCA_045589075.1 Candidatus Flemingiibacterium sp. | reverse complement strand
AGTGGGTGAGGGAGCCAACGGGCACTGAGGTTTGCTTGGATGAAAGGTTGGCTCTTTAAATAGGTCGCTCTCATAGCAAAGGCTACTCGACCGCAAGTTTTACTACACGCAGGCTCCTTCCGTCTTTTGCTCCGCAAAATCCACCTCCCTCCCGGAGGGAGGCTCAGGATCACTACCTCGGAGCCACTGCGTTTTCTCGCCTGCGGGCTCGGTCCACTCGGGCTCTGACAGCCATTTAGGCTGTCATTCACTACCCTCGTGCCACTGCGTTACCCGCTGGGGAAGGCTTAGTTAGCCTCTCTCCGAGGGTAGTGACATTTCACTTTGAATATTAAGCGAGCCTACAAAAAAAGACGAGAATTATCTCGTCTTTTTTTGCCTTTATGAATTCTTGATGCGTACGTCGAGCTGATTGAATGGTATTTCGATACCGTTCTTGTCAAATTCCGCCTTGATCTCCTTGAGCAGATAGAAGTTGACGTCCCAATAATCAGCGCTCTTCACCCATGCGCGTGCGGTAATAGCGATCGCGCTGTCCTCATAGTCCGTGACCTTGCAGAAGGGCGCAGGATCGGTGAGAATGAGCTCGTTTCTTGCTATAACGCCGTTGATAAGAGCGATGGCCTTTTCGCAATCGGTGGAATAATCCACGGTGAACTTCACGTCAACACGACGGGTATCCTTTTCGGAATAATTCACAATGTTTCCGCCCGAGAGCGCGCCGTTAGGAACGTATACGGTCTTGTTGTCGGGGGTACGAAGCTTCGTGCAGGTGATGTGGATGTCCTCAACAGTACCCGAAACGCCCTGCGCCTCGATGAAGTCATCGACTCTGAACGGACGGGTGATGATGATGAGAATGCCACCTGCAAGATTGCCGAGCGCGCCGTTAAGAGCAAGACCGACACACGCACCTGCGGAAACGAGCAGAGCCGTAAGCCCCGAGGTGTCGATGCCAAGATAGCCAACAAGGCAAACGACGACAACGACCTTCAAGCCTACCTTGAATATGTACGAGAGGACCTTCATCAAGGTCTTGTCGTACTTATCCTTATCTCCCTTTTTCTCAATCCTTCTTGCTATTTTGTTAATGATCTTAAACGAGATCAACCAAAGAACAACGGCAATTATGATCTTAATGCCCGTGTTGGTCGCCCATGAGAGGAGCGACTGCAAAATCATTTCAAAATTCATTTTTCCTTTTCCTTTCATTTTGTTTTGGCAAACCGCCTATAAAAAGTATAACACCGCCCACGGACAAAATCAAGACGCAAGCGGTGAAATTTATAAAATATTAAAATTTCGGATTAAATATCTGCTCGGTATTACGATGCAGATATTTCCCTGATCTCCAACGTGCAATATTTCTCTATGACGTAATCCTCGTCTACCTTTTGACCGTCAACGTAATACTCATACTGCGTACCGTAGTTAAGGCGCACTTCATCAATTACACGTGCTACGGTTGTAGTTATCCTGCCATTTGTGAAATAAAGAATTTCATCGGACACACCCTTGATCTGTACGGTAACCAGATACCTTTCGATATCAATGATTCCGCAAAATCTGCAAATGCACTCCGGTATAGTAAACATTTCTGCCATGGATCTCCACAAGTTATAGTTGGTTGTGTAAGAGTATCCAGTTCTTTCTTTTGCGCAATTATTTACTAAACTTACGAACCTCCAAACCGCAGTTCTGTTAAGCTCTCCGTTTTTGTCAATAAAAAGCAGCTCGGCTACGGTGGTAGGATTCTCTATCACGCAAGAGCACTCGGGGCACTCCTCATCAGCGTCCGCCGCGCGGTAGCTGTGCTCGAAGCAGTAGTAGACCTTGGTAAGCGCATTTTCGATAACGATATCCTCGTGGTAAACAAAATCATCGCATTCTTCACACCATGCTTCTTCGAAGTCACCGTTTTTACTAAAGAAAACATCCTCAACCTCACAGCCGTGATCAGCACAGATATAGACATCCTCGGTGATGTCGAAGAGCTCGGCAAAGTTACGGAAACGGGCGTTGAACTCATCCTTGTGTCCTTCTGCTACAAACTCCGTTCTCTCCTTGTATACCGAGGAAACTGATTCAGCCTGCATTACGGTAGCGGCGAAGATGAAGAGCTCATCCATGCCGTAGAATTCAGAATACTTATCCTGAAATTTATAGTACTCAAGATAGTTGGTGAAGTACCACGTCGAGTTATAGAACGACTTGGATGCTACGGAGGTAGAAAGAGCCTTCTCAGCAGGGGCTGTGAGAGCGCACAAATATGGCACAAGCACCTTTTCCAAGTACTCGTAGCTTGAGTAGCTGTGCTCACAGGTCACAGCGCACGCTTTGCACTCTCCGTTTTCAATCTCATGCGTACAAGTAGCGTCACACGTTTTACAAACGGAAGCCGCATCAGCATGCTTTTCCCAATCATGAATACAAACCGAACCGCAAAGCTCGCACGCGCCGTCTGCCCACTCGTGCTTGCAATCTAATTTACAAATATTACACTTGCCAAGGTCAGTCCATTCGTGCTCGCACACCTCGTTGCAAAGACCACACTTACCGTCAGCCCATTCATGCTCACATTCTTGAACACTACAAGAGAATACGGACAGTATACTTCCAACAAGCAATAAAATCGCAACGATCTTCTTAGTTAAAATAGTCATAACTTTAAACCTTTCTGCTAATTATGAACACATTATAACATATCAAGGACAAAATGTCAAGATATTGTGTATATACTTAGTGTGCTATTACGGCTTTTATCTCCTCGCGTACAGCCGTCGCCGCGTCCTCGGGCGAAAGCTTCCCCGAGCCTGCAAGAACGACACCGCCGTAGATCACCGAAAGAATGAAGCTTCGGCGCGCTTCCCTTTCGGGCGCGGTG
>JAZNFI010000083.1:0-18128 GCA_045589075.1 Candidatus Flemingiibacterium sp. | reverse complement strand
TGAAAAAGGCAGCACTACCATAAGGCAGACGCCTAATTTCTGATCAAAACAAAAAATATCCCCTTTTTCACTTCGGAAAAAGGGGAACTTTTTATTTTCGAAATTATTTTATTTTGGTGTTGTAGTAGTCAACAATACGAGTGATAACCGTTGCAAGGGCAATGTTTATGATGAATTCGAGGATGAAATTAACTCCGATTACAGTGAGATAAAGAAATCCCATGGGGGAATCTGAACCAGCCGCTGTAGCCCCTGCCGACAGATACCCATAAAATATTGACATCATTCCTAATGCAAATATAGCTGTGTTGGTGATAGGTGTCAGCGCACTTGCCGCAAATGCTGCTATCAAGGGCTTTTTCTTTGCGATAGGTTTATAAACAAGACCTGCAACTGCCCCTGCGGCAGTGCCTTTAAGAAAGCAGAGGAAAAATGTTGCGATAAAGTTGTACTGAATCATTGGGATGAGTGTGCCGTCCACGGTTAGACCAAGAATAAACACCATTGCGCTGAAAACAAATCCAAGAAGCGCTCCGCATTTCCAGCCAAATATTGCCGCACCGATAATGATTGGCGTAAGTGCTAATGTAATAGGGAAAGAGCCTGTGATTCTGAACATAACGGACGGGATTATCTGCAACACGATAACCAATGCGGTTAAAAGTGCGTACATAGCAAGTTTTCGGGTGCTTTCGTGGGTGTTTTTTCGAGTGTTCATGGTTTCCTCCTGCTTTGGAATATTTTCATCGGATGGTTAAAGTATACCACGCATATGGTCATTTGTCAAGAAATATTATGAAAAAACAGCTTTCTCGACATTACAGAAGGGGGAAGGGTGACGGAAAAACTCTTGCGCGATGTATAAAGCAGCGGTATGAATTGCCGATTATTTTGAAATCAGCTTCTACATGGGAGCAATCATTTACGTGGTTTGATATGGCATTTCGCTTATTTGTTATCTTTTTTTAAAAATCTTTGTTTTACTCTTTATTTCTTTCGAAATATGTGATATAATGTATGTGAACTTTGGTGAGGTAATATTACCGCAGCAACGGAGCTTTACCTCGCCTACATTTATTGTGAGGTTTACTATGAATAACAGACCGCAAAACAATAACAGAAAAAACCAGGGTAATGGCGGCACGCCTCCTGTGTCAAACCGTCAAAAAACATCACAGCAGTCCGGCATCAGAAACGGCAGCATGAGAAATATAAACTCACAGACCCCCTCAAGCAGACGAGCCGAGCAGCAGAAAAAAATGCAGATGACCTCGGAGCAGATTGCCATTAATCGTTCAAATGTTCGAAGGGAAAGGTATTATATCAAGAAAAACAGAAAAAGGGTAATAAGAACCGTTATATCACGAGTTTTGATGTTTGTGTTTTTGTTCGTCTTTCTGTCTGTTTTATGTGCCGTGCTTTTCGCCTGCAATCTTACCCATGTAGAAAGTGGTGATTATTCCGGATACACATATTACATAGACGGCGAAAGGTCCTCACTGTCGTATGAAAACGCCGTCAGGGACGGTCGCGTATACATCAGCTTCACCGATATAGCAGGTATGTGTGAAATGGCTGTAACGGGATCGGATTCGGATATGAAGTATGTGATAAAGGGAGATGGGGCGGAAATGATTCGCTTCATTACCGATTCCAGAGTGGTTTATGTTAACGGACTGGAAACACGTCTTGGCTCCGATTCATACAGAATTGATGATGAGCTTTACGTCCCTGTTGATTTTGTCAGCACTTATTTCAACGGAATTGATATTACCGTGGATGAAAAGAACCACAAGGTGACCGCAGACAGAATTATAACAAATCTCGATGAAAACGGTAAGCTTCCCAAAAACACCGAGCCGGAATATGAGACGCTTTCATTCCTGCTCAAGTCTACCGCCGGCATTGAACCTTTGGGCGAAAAAGAAGAAAATAAAGGCGAAACTCCTGATCTTGGATTCGCTACCAATCTCATGGCTTATGAGGAATACATGAATCCCGGTAATACCATGGAATATCTTACTCTTGTCAGCGTTGATAACAAGCTCCCGTCGAATTATGTTCCGCAAGATCTGATGTCACTTTCCGACACAAGACAGGATGGCAGAGCCACACAGCTTATGAGGAAAAATGCAGCAATGTCAATGGAGGCAATGTTTATTGAGATGCGTGCCGCCGGCTTTGACGATGTGAGCATAACCAGCGCATATAGGAGCTACAGCTATCAGGAGACCTTGTTTAACCAATATTTAAAGCAGTACAATAACGACTATGAATATGTTTCTACCTTTTCGAATCCTCCCGGCTCCAGTGAGCATCAGACCGGGCTTTGTGCGGATCTTCACAATCTCCCTTCTGCCGATATAGCTTTCGCCAAGGAGGAGGCGTACACGTGGATTCGCCATAATTGCTGGAAATTCGGTTTTATTCTCCGTTACCCTGAGGAAAAGATTGATATTACCGGAATTTCCTTTGAGCCGTGGCATTACCGCTATGTAGGACGTTATCATGCGCAGCGCATATACGATTTGGGAATGTGCCTTGAGGAGTATTTGGAAACCATTAGAACAGAGGTGTGAATTGCTGGTGCATGATTTGGTTTTTCTTTGTTTATGTGTCGATATGTCATTGTCGCGGATATGAAAAACCAATAATTGCGGTGAAAATGTACACCTTAAGCTTAAAGTTGGCACTTTCTACTGTCAACGATTACGAAATTTTTGAAAAAAACCGGGCGGCTCTTGACAAAGCCCGGTTTTTTTCATATAATGTAATATGTATTAAAATTTGTAATATTATTATAGGTAGAGGTATTGACGTGCTGAAAGTTGTAAAATTTGGCGGCAGCTCTCTTGCGGATGCCGCACAGTTCAAAAAGGTTGCAAACATAATAAAGGCAGAGCCGGAGCGACGTTATGTAGTGCCCTCCGCTCCCGGTAAGCGTTCAAAAAATGATACCAAGGTTACCGATATGCTTTATTTCTGCTATGACCTTGCTGCAAGAGGTGAGGACATTACCGAATGCTTCTCCCAGATCGAAAGCCGATATAACGGTATTATTTCTGAACTTGGTCTTGATTTTTCCCTTGATGAAGATTTCGGCCTCATTAAAAACGCCTTTATACATAAGGCGGGCAGAGATTTCGCGGCAAGCCGCGGTGAGTATCTCAACGGTAAAATACTTGCAAAATACCTCGGATTTACATTCATAGATGCCGCTGAAGTAATCTTTTTCAATGACAACGGAAAGTTTGACTCTGAGCGCACAAACACTGTACTATCCGCTGTTCTCAAAAATCACGAGTACGCTGTGATTCCCGGCTTCTACGGTTCAATGCCTAACGATACAATCAAGACATTCTCACGCGGCGGTTCGGATATTACGGGCTCTATTGTAGCAAGAGCGTCTGCCTGTGATATATACGAAAACTGGACTGATGTTGACGGATTTTTGATGGCGGATCCGAGAATTGTTGAAAATCCCAGAGTAATAGGGGAAATCACATACCGTGAGCTTCGTGAACTTTCATACATGGGCGCAACCGTGCTCCACGAAGATGCCATATTCCCTGTGCGCATCGCGGGTATTCCCATAAATATAAGAAACACCAATAATCCCGAGGCACATGGCACTTTAATTGTTTCCCATAGCGACAGATACGACACGGGAAATGTTATTACCGGTGTTGCAGGCAAGAAGGGATTCTCCGTCCTTACCATAGAGAAGGACATGATGAACAGCGAGATAGGCTTTGCCAAACAGGTGCTCCAGGTGCTTGAGAATAATAATATATGTTTTGAGCATCTTCCTTCCGGAATAGACAACATGAGCATAGTTCTCAATACAAACGATATAGACAGCAAGCGTGAAATAATTAAGACGGGTATCTGCCGTCAAGTGAATCCCGACTATGTTGCAATCGAGGACGGTCTTGCGCTTGTTGCAGTAGTGGGACGCGCTATGGTAAAAGCTAAGGGAACTGCAGCTCGCGTGTTTAAGGCAATAAGCGGAGCCGGAATAAACATACGCATGATTGACCAGGGCTCCAGTGAAATATCCATTATTGTAGGAGTTGAGGAGGCTGATTTCGAAGCAGCGCTCAGGGCTATCTACCAGGAGTTTGTATATTGATTCCGAGCATCGGAAAAGGGCGGATATTATCCGCCCAAAGTTTTTCAAATATTTAAGAGTTCTGAAAAAGGTGTAAAGTCTGAAAGCTGTTTTCAGGCCGAATTTTGCGGTTTAAATGCCGGGGAATTGATGCTCTAATGAGCAAATTACCAATTTCCAAAACAGGAAGCTTTTGATTCGCGAAAATCATGGTGATAAAGATGTATAAGATATTTGATATTCACACACATACCTATCCCGAAGCAATATCTGCAAAGGCGGTTACAAGCCTTAATGCTTTTTATGAATTCGTCTGTGAAGGACAAGGAACTTACCGTGATCTTGAGAAAAACTGCCTTGCCCATAATGTTAGGGGAATGCTTTTGTTTTCCGTGGCAACCAATGCACACCAGGTTACGAAGGTAAACGATTCCATTGCAGCTCTTGCAAAAAAATCCAGAGAAGACGGTTTTGAAACTGTGGGATTTATGGGTATGCATCAGGATTTTGAGGATTTTGCCGCGGAAGTGGATCGCTGCGAGGCAATGGGACTTCGCGGTGTGAAAATTCATCCTGATATTCAGGGAATAGATATAGATTCTCCCCGCCTCATGGCACTGTATGAGATAATAGAGGGGCGTATGCCTTTGTATCTCCATATTGGAGACAGCCGACCTCAGTATCGCTTTTCCGAGCCGAAAAAGCTTGCGAGAGTGCTTGACCGTTTCCCGAGACTTGAAGCTGTTGCTGCGCATCTTGGAGGTTATATGTCATGGGACGAATCGGTAGACTGCCTTGCCGGAAGACCAAATGTGTGGTACGACACATCCAGTGCACTTTGGGCTATGACGCCCGAGAGGGCAGGGTATCTTATCCACAAATTCGGAGCCGACCGTGTTATGTTTGGCACGGATTATCCGGTTAAGAATACAGAAGGAGAGCTTGAACGCTTTCTTAAGATAGATCTAACGGAAAATGAGCGCGAGAATATCCTTTATTACAATGCAAAGAGATTTTTAGGGATATGAAAGAGCTTCATTCTGTAAATGATATAGATACTACCCGGGATTTGTGGGAAAACCTAAGCTTTTCGGATAAGCCAATCGTAATGTACGGAATGGGAAACGGTGCTGACAAAATAATTGACGAATTTTCTTCCCGGGGAATCCAGGTTTCTGATTTTTTTGCATCCGACGGATTTGTGCGTCATCAGCTGTTTCACGGTAAGACGGTAATGAGTTATTCGGAAATATGCGAAAAGTATGATGACTTTATCGTGGTGGTTTCTTTCGGGTCAAACCGTCCGGAGGTTCTTGAAAATATATACCGTATTGATTCTGAAAGAGAGCTTTATATACCCGATGTGCCTGTAGTAGGCGGGAGCGAGGTTTTTGATCTGAATTTTTTCAGAAAACATAAAACTGAGCTTGAAAGGGCTTGCGAAATGCTTTCGGACGAGCTTTCAAGGCAGACCTTCTGCGATGTTATAATGTATAAGCTTACAGGAAAGCTCATGTACCTTCGAAGACACACAGTGTCACCTGATATGGTGATGAACGGTATCCTCGGAGCCTCGGATTTTGAGTATGCAGCCGACCTTGGTGCATACAACGGTGACAGCATACGTGAGCTTGCGGCCTATTCTCCGAAGCTTGTGAAAGTTACGGCTATGGAACCCGATAGCCGTACATTCCGGAAGCTGACCGCATATTGTGAATCCTGCAAAGTGGAAATCGAAGCCCACAACAATGCTGCATGGAGCGAGGATATTACGCTGTCCTTTACAGAGGGCGGAAACCGTAATTCCACAGTGGCTTCGGATGAAGGAATAAAAACGGGTGCAAAGCTTCGCGAGGTTACAGCAAAAAGACTTGACAGCGTGTATAACGGAAGGTGCGACTATATAAAATACGATGTTGAGGGTGCGGAATTTGAAGCAATACTGGGTTCGCGTGAGACTATTGCCCGAGAGCATCCCAAGTTGCTTTTATCCATGTATCACAGAAGCTGTGATCTGTATAGGCTGCCGCTGCTTGTAGGTGAGCTTGGTTATAAAAAACTGTATTTGCGAAGGTACGAATATGTACCTGCGTGGGATTTGAATCTCATTTGTAAATTTTGATAACCGGAGAATGAATAAATGGCAATTGAAAGAAACTATGACTTCTGCAAACGCTTGCTTGAAGTACATAAAAAGAACCGTCGCAACAAGAGCCTTAAACCTGACACCAATGAATTTGCATTTGAAAACACTGTCCGTATTCTCATGCCAAATAATGCCGGTGAAGTCACCGTGACTGCAGCGAAAGACTTCGCTGACTATCTCTTTACGTCCATGAATGTAACCGCATATGTGGACTACGACAACGGCGAGGACTGTCCCAACACCGTAAAATTAATGCTTTCGGATAATTTGGGTGATGCAAACGAACGTAGAGGACATCGTATCACCGTATGTGAAAACGTAACGGTTGAGGGATATGATGAGGCCGGAATCATGCAGGGACTGTTTTATCTCGAGGATGTAATGAATCTTCGCGAGGCTCCCTTCCTCAAAAAGGGAGTTGAAACCCGTCGAATCATGTTTGCGCCCCGTACCGTCATGTCAGGCTACAGCGCGGGTGAATATCCCGACGAGTATCTGTCGCTGTTGGCACATCACGGTTTTTCCGCCATTATGCTTTGGATCAAGGGAATTAACGAGACTGAAAAGGGCTATCAGAACTTTAAGGATTTAGCATTCCGTTCTGCGCGTTACGGATTTGATATTTATGTGGAAAGCTATACCCGTCATGACGTATATCCTGTGGGAGAGGAAGCACAGGAATTCTACGATCGCCTTTACGGAGACTTGTTTGCCGAATTTCCGTTCATCAAGGGACTTGTAATAATCGGTGAGGCTGTCAACTTCCCAAGCCGCGACCCCAGCATTCCCGAGGGCAGAAAACCCGGTTGGTGGCCTTGTTCAGACTGGCCGCTGCTGTTGAAAATGGTTCAGAATTCGGTTAACAAAATTAAGCCGGGTGTGGAAGTTATTCTCAGCTCATACAACTGGGGCTTCTGTGATTACAGGCTGCGTCAGAAGTTAATCAGTGAATTGCCCAAGGGTGTGCTGCTCAACTGCGGTTGGGAAATGTTTGAATACTACGATCTTGACGGAGTAAAGGAAGCCTGCAGCGACTATTCGCTTCGTGTGATAAAGCCCGGTCATTACTTTTTAACCGAAGCGGAAGCGGCAACTAAATACGGAATTAAGCTGGAAACCATAGCAAATACCGGCGGAAAGACCTGGGACATAGGTGCTATTCCTTATGATCCGGCACCTTACCGCTGGGCAGAACGCTGTGAAGAACTGCGCAACGCACATGACCACCACAATCTTGCCGCACTGCTTGATTCAATCCATTATGGTGTGTATCCGTCATTCATCACCGAGATCACAAAGTGGGCGTTTGCCGAACCCCGTGTTGACCTTAACGAGCTTATACCAAAGATTCTTGCTATGCATTTCGGTCACGAGGAGATTGACAAGATCGATGAGGCGATGCACCTTTGGAGTGAAGCGTTTGCCAACATGGTACCCACGAACGAAGATCAATACGGTGCACTGAGGATTGGTCCGACCCATCCTTTCTATTCAGGCGAGCGTAACAAGCCCATCCTTGTGGATGGTAACCGTATACCGATTAACAGCCCGCCGCAGGATAAGTTCGCGATGCACAAGCTGGCGCCCGGTATGTATAATTGCTATTATGACTTTTACAGCCGCGGTGATGCCGGTGAAGTACGACTTCCCAAAGAGATTGAGGCGTACAAGTACGTGAGAGATTGCATATGGCGCGGACTTGAATTGCTTGAGAGTGTGGCGGTTAAGAATGATGAGCTTAAGCGGCTTATCAACATGGGTCACTTCATATATCGTACAATAATCACCGCTCTCAACCGAAAGCAATACTTCGCGCTTGACACAGCACGTCAAGCTGAGGAGAACGATGCCAAACGCAACGAGATAATCAATGAAATGATTGAACTGCTGAAATCCGAGCGTATTAATGTGGTTGATACTATACCGATTGTCGAATTTGACTCGGTGATAGGTTTTGAACCTTCCATTGAGTATGTAACCGACCGCAAGCGTCTTGAATGGAAGCTAGCGCAGATTGATGAGGAAATTGAGATTGTTTCAGGATACAAGAAATAATCTGCACAGAAATTTGATGGATCAGCTAAAAATCAGATAAATAGAAAACAAAAGAGGGAAAACAATGGAAAGCATAGATACTATAGGTGCTGCCGCGGCAGACAGCAATATCATAGCCGATACTGCCGCAAACGGAATAATGGAAATTATCGGCAACATAACAGAAGCTGCAAACAGCGTCATCTGGGGACCAATAATGCTTGCCTTTCTCATAGGTGCAGGTTTATTATTCTCAATATCACTCAAATTTCTGCAGTTTCGCAAATTCGGATATATTATGAAGAATACCCTTCTCGGTATTTTTTCAAAGCAACAGCACACAAGCGATGAATCGGGAGTAAGCCCCTTCCAGGCGGTTGCAACAGCCATGGCAGGCACCATCGGAACAGGAAGCATTGCCGGTCTCGCAACAGCGATTGCAATGGGCGGTCCGGGTGCAATATTCTGGATGTGGATAAGTGCACTTCTCGGAATGGTTACAAAATTCTCCGAAATCGTTCTTTCGCTGAAATTCCGCGAAAAAAACAAAAACGGCGAATGGGTCGGCGGACCTATGTATTACATAAAAAACGGACTGGGTCTTAAATGGCTTGCCGCCTTGTTTGCGATTTTCGGTATGTGCGCTTGCCTGGGAACGGGTAACGCAACACAGTCAAACTCCATAGCCGTTGCCCTAAAAAGCACGTTTGAAATTGAGAACTGGATAACAGGCGTTGTCTTGACGATTATCGCCGCAAGCGTTATTCTCGGCGGAATGAGGCGTATCGCATCCGTCAATGAGAAGATGGTTCCCTTTATGGCAGTATTCTTTGTTGTCTGCTCGGTGGTTGCTCTTGTTGTAAACATTAAAGAAATTCCCGCAGCATTTGCCCTTATATTTGAAGAAGCGTTCAATTTCAAGGCAGCAACGGGAGGTGTCGCCGGATACGGTGTTCTCACAGCTATGCACTATGGCTTCTCTCGAGGCGTATTCTCAAATGAGGCAGGACTTGGAAGCGCACCTATTGCACACGCGGCATCAAGCGCCAAGGATCCGGTTAAGCAGGGACTTTGGGGAATGTTTGAGGTTTTCTTTACAACAATTATTATATGCACACTCTCGGGGCTCGTTGTTCTCACAGCAGGACATTGGAGCACCGGCGAATTTGAAGGAGCGGCACTCAGCATTGCGTCCTTTAATTCAATTATTCCCGGTGTAGGCGGAATCGGAGTTACGCTTGCCACGGTTTTCTTCGCACTGTCTACCATTTTGGGATGGGCATATTACGGAGAAGTATGCGTCGGATATTTGTTCAGTAAGCATACGAAGGCAGTTTGGGTGTACAGATGCATTTACGTTGCGGTTGTATTTATAGGCACCATCAGTAAGCTTGATGTTATATGGAGCATTTCCGAAATGATGAACGGGCTTATGATAATTCCGAACCTCATCGGTATTATAGGGCTCTTCAAGATAGTCAAAAAAGTTACAAGAGAGCATTTTGATGCTTTGAAAAAGCAGTAAAGTACAACCACCGATTCACGTTAAAAATGGAATCGGTGGTTGTATTTTTGTTCGCATCTGCTTTTCCAAACATTCAAAAGGTGATAGGAAAGACACCAAAGAAATACAGGTTCTTGTGATAAATAATCATTGATATTCCTATCTATGAACACACAACGCTTATGAAACCGTCGCATTTGTAAGTTATAATATAACTTGCAATAAGTGGCGAACATATGCAAACCATCGTGGGAAATGCCCGTGGGTAATCTCAGAAAAGTTGTTGGAACGGTTTAACCGGGAGATATGCCGCTCAGGGCAGACAGAGAATGATTAACAAGTGCAGAAAGGAGGAATGATGTTTTGAAGTTCAGACATGAAGTAAAGCATGAAATCAATCAGCATGATATGCTGATACTGCGGCAAAGGCTTCGTGGGGTGATGAAACCGGACAGCCATGCCGTAAACGGACGATATGAAATTCGAAGCCTTTATTTTGATAATCTTGACGATAAGGCACTGAGAGAAAAGCTGGACGGTGTAAACATCCGTGAAAAATACCGCATACGGCTTTACAACAACGATCCGTCGGTCATCCATCTTGAGCGCAAATTTAAGCACGGCGGGCTGGGATACAAGCTCTCTGCTAATCTGACACGGTCTCAGGCGAAGGCGATTGCAAATGGGGATATAGAATGGATGTCGCGCAGTACCGATGAGGTAATCCTCGGTTTTTATACGCGTATTAAAAACGAAGGACTTGCCGCTAAGGTGATCGTAGACTACACCCGTGAGCCGTTTGTCTTCGCGCCCGGGAATGTACGTGTTACGCTGGATTACGGTATTCGAACAAGCATGGGCTGCAAGGATTTTCTGAATCCGGATTGCGTGACAGTCCCCGTTAAGGATTCACCCTGCATCCTTGAGGTTAAGTGGGATAGCTTCCTGCCCGATGTCATTCGGGATGCAGTACAGCTTGACGGCAGAAGATGTGCGGCTTTTTCAAAATATGCCGCTTGCCGTATGTATGACTGAGTGGGGATAAATTTCAGCCATAATTGCAAGACAACCGCCCCATTCCCGAGAAAATCTTGCCAAATGTGACCAACCATTCGGCATCGGCTGCGCCGACCGATTTTCTACAAGGTGTATTTAATTAAAACCAACATAAAGGAGTAACCTAAACAATGAATTTTAATGATATTTTCAAGTCCAGTTTTCTGGAAAACGTATCTTCCATCAGCATCCTTGATATGATGCTGACACTTGTGCTGTCCTTTGGTATAGGACTTTTTATCTTTCTGATATATAAGAAAACCTATCAGGGCGTCATGTATTCCGCATCCTTCGGTACCACCCTTGTTGCGCTCACAATGATCACATCCGCCGTTATTTTGGCCGTAACCTCAAATGTGGTTCTGTCCCTTGGTATGGTCGGTGCGCT
This sequence comes from Candidatus Flemingiibacterium sp., assembly GCA_045589075.1. GTDB lineage: Bacteria > Bacillota > Clostridia > Oscillospirales > CAG-272 > Flemingiibacterium. Next base: position 6,889 of record JAZNFI010000083.1, on the reverse strand, counting down.
ATCTATTGTACGTTTTCGTACTGCCATTAAGGAACCGCTTGATATTGCGTTTTTGTTCTGGTCTATCGGTGCCGGAATTATCCTTGCGGCAGGTATGATTCCCCTTGCAGTGATAAGCAGCGTAGTTATTGGTCTGATTCTTCTGCTCTTTGTCAACAAGAAGTCTCATACTCATCCTTATATGATTGTCCTTAACTGCGATAACCATGATTCGGAAATCCGCGCAACCGAGTTTATGAAGAAGAATGTAATCCGCTCAACTGTAAAGAGCAAAACCGCTGTCAAGGGCGCGATTGAAATGAATATTGAGGTACGCCTGAATGGCGATAATACCGATTTTATCAATAATCTTTCCGAAATGCCGGGCGTGAACAGCGCGGTAATCGTTTCCTACAACGGCGATTACATGGGGTAAAAGCGCGAAAATCCTTTTTCACGCAGTGTTTTGCGGCTTATCCTGCTCTCCGAGCAGGATTTTGCTGTGCAAATCAGCCACAGAATTCCAAGCGATGCAAAGCATCGCTTAAGAAAGGAAGCTTTCGTGTAAGCGAAAGCCACGGTGAATATAATGTCAATAAGCAAGCATTTTGACAAAGTTGCATGGACGGTGACTGCTCTTATGCTGGTTGTCACCATTCTGTTTATGAACGGCGGGGCACTCGGTCTTGAAGTAATAGCACATACTATGGGATATGAAAACCGTTTGTTCGACAACACAAGGGTGCATACTATTGATATTGTCATGGACAATTGGGACGAATTTATTAATAACGCAACCAGCGAGGAATACTACACCGCCGCTGTGGTAATCGACGGTGAAGCCTATAAGAATGTAGGCATCCGCGGCAAAGGGAACACATCTTTGTCAAACGTCGCATCTATGAACAGCGAGCGTTACAGCTTTAAGGTGGAGTTCGACCATTACGACAATTCCATCACCTATCACGGCCTTGATAAGCTGAGTCTTAACAATCTGATCCAGGACTCCACCATGATGAAGGATTATCTGACCTACACCATGATGAACGAGTTTGGTGCGGTGGCTCCCCTCTGCAGCTTTGTGTACATTACCGTCAACGGGGAGGACTGGGGTCTGTATCTGGCGGTGGAAGGTATTGAGGACAGCTTTCTTGAGCGCAATTATGGTACGAACTACGGTGAGCTGTATAAACCGGACAGTGTGAGCTTCGGCGGCGGCCGCGGAAACGGCAAAGACTTCGATATGGATGACTTTATGAAGCGTGAAGAGTCTGCTGATGACTCCCGGCAAGGAACAGCGATACCAAGCAGAGATAACCTTGATCCGTCCTCTGTGTTCGGCGGAAATATGCCTGACATGGGGAATTTCGATCCTTCGCAGATGCCCGAAGGCTTTGTCGGCGGAAATATGCCTGATATAGGGGATTTTGATCCTTCTCAAATGCAGGGCAGTATGCCCCAGATGCCGGGTAAAACACAGGGGAACTCAAATAATGGTGATAAATCTTCCGCCGGTGGCAGAGGTGATTTTAACTTTGGCGGAATGGGTGGTTTTGGCATGGGCTCGTCAGATGTCAAGCTACAGTATATTGACAACAATATCGACAGCTACTCCAACATCTGGAACAACGCAAAGACGGACATCACCGAAGCAGATCAGTACCGTCTGGTGGAGTCCCTGCGCAAACTTTCAAACGGTGAACAGATTGAATCTGTAGTAGACGTAGAACAGGTTATTCGCTATTTTGTGGTGCATAACTATGTGTGCAACGGAGACAGCTATACCGGTTCCATGATTCATAATTACTATCTGTACGAGGAAAACGGACAGCTTGCAATGCTTCCGTGGGATTACAATCTGGCGTTCGGAACATTTCAGGGCGGCAACGGTCAAAGCACGGTAAATACGCCCATTGACACTCCTGTATCCGGCGGCTCCGGGGAAGACCGTCCTATGTGGAACTGGATTCTGTCTGATGAAAGCTACACCGAGATGTATCATCAGTATTTTGCAGAGTTTTTGAATAATGTTGATGTTGTGGGGATTATTGACAGGGCATATAATCTAATCAAATCCTATGTAGAAAAAGATCCTACGGCTTTCTACACTTATGAAGAATTTGAAAAAGGTGTTGAAACCATGCGCGAGTTCTGCACCCTGCGCTCTGAAAGTATCTCTATACAGCTTGAAAACGGTGAAACTACAAGCAACATGAGCTTTGTGGATGCGTCCGGACTAACCCTCTCCGATATGGGGTCAATGGGCGGTAAGGGCGGCATGGGTGGCATGTTCCCTGGTCAATCCTCTAACAGAACAGAAACTACGCCTTCGGATAATTTGGGTAGTGCCGCCCCCGCAGGAAACAGCGACCGTCCGTCCGGCGTTAATATGCAGATGCCCGGTCCTGATCGAGGGACTAATATGAACGGTATGAGTAGTGTGGGATCAAACAGCACTGTATGGGTGTGGATTGGTATCTCTGTGCTTGTTCTCGGCGCAGGGTTGCTGATTGGAAAACTGTATAGGTAACTGTGGCACAGCATTACTTAATGCTGTGCCACAGATAATTGTTATAGATACGAATTTGTTTACCAAAACCGTATAATGAACGGCTGCTATAGTTTATTTATATTTGAAAATTTCGCTCATATTTGATATAATAATAATATAATGTCTCTAAGGGAAAGGAAACAGACAATGACTATCCAACAATGCAGATACGTTTTGAAAATAGCGAAAACAGGCTCATTTACAGAAGCTGCAAAGCAACTTTTCATAGCACAGTCGTCACTGTCGATAAGCATTAAAATGCTTGAGCAGGAGCTAAACATCAAAATTTTTGAACGTTCAAGCAATGGCATTTACCTTACCGAAGATGGCTCTGAATTTGTGCGATACGCGGCACAAATAGTAGACGGGGAAGATTTCATTATAAATAGATATAAGAATGAACCCATTTCAAGTAAGCTTCGTATAGCAACACAGCATTACGATTTCATCGCCGATATATTCGGTAACTTTTTGAAGGAAATTGACGCTGAGTTCTACAAGCTCGCTATCAAGGAAATAGAAACCCATAATGTTATACAAGAGGTTGAAACGGGAAACAGCGACATCGGAATTCTCGCAATAAAGGACAGCGATTTTGATGTTATGAAACGCTACCTCGGCAAAAAAGGCATTAGCTTCGTGGAATTTTTGAAGGCGTCGCCGCATGTATTCTTTAGGCGCGGTCATCCGCTATGTTCTAAAACATCGTTGAATTACTGTGAGCTTCAGAGCTACCCCTATGTTTCATATGAACAGGGTGAGCATAACAGCTCGTATTTTACGGAGGAAATGTTTGATTCCTTCAACGTAAAGAGGCATGTAGAGATAAGCGACCGTGCTACACTTATGAATCTGCTTCTCATAACTGACGCTTATACTGTGGGAACAGGGATAATGCCCTCAACACTCAATGACGGTGACATAATAAGCATACCGCTTGAGTGTGAGGACAATTATATCATCGGATACATTTTGAACAACAATAGAAAATTATCCCAAATGTGCAAAAAATTTATCGAAAAGCTTCAGGGCTCGGTAAAAAATATAACTGTAGCAAAAGGAGAACAACAATGAAAGCATTAGTTAAGAAATTCCCACAGCGTGGTATTTGGTTAGAGGATGTTCCTGAACCGACTACCGGTCCAAACGAGGTTAAGATAAAAATACACAAAACTGCTATATGCGGAACGGATCTGCATATTTACAACTGGGATGCATGGTCGCAGAAAACCATCAAAACACCTCAGATAATAGGACACGAGTACGTTGGCGAGATAGTCGAGGTGGGAAGCAACGTAAACAACTGGCATATAGGCGAAATAGTATCGGGCGAGGGGCATATCGTTTGCGGAACATGTAGAAACTGCCTTGCGGGAAACGGTCATCTCTGTAAGGATACCGTCGGAGTCGGTGTAAACCGCGACGGCGCGTTTGCAGAATATCTTGTTATACCTCAAGAAAACGTCCGCAGATGCGAAAAGGGTATAGACGAAGAGCTTTACTCCATCTTTGATCCGTTTGGAAACGCAGTACATACAGCATTATCCTTCAACGTGGTCGGAGAGGACGTACTTATCACCGGTGCAGGTCCCATAGGTATTATGGCAGGTACAGTGTGTAAGTTTGCCGGAGCAAGAAACGTCGTAATCACCGATATAAACGACGATAGACTTGAACTTGCAAGAAAACTTGGTCTTGAGCTTACGGTAAACACCGCCAAGGATAGCCTTCGTACTGTGATGGATAAGATACTCATACGTGAAGGCTTTGATGTCGGTCTTGAAATGTCGGGCAGTGAGATAGCCTTTAACAGCATGATAGATAACATGGTACACGGCGGAAGAATAGCCCTGCTTGGAATTTTAAGCAGTGATGCCAGGATCGATTGGTCAAAGGTTATATTTAACGGTCTTACAATAAAGGGCATTTACGGCAGACGAATGCACGAAACATGGTATAAGATGTCAGCTATGCTTCAGGGCGGACTTGATATTAGCAGCATAATCACCCATAGACTCAGCATAAGGGATTATGAGGCAGGCTTCGAGGCGATGAACAGCGGAAAATCGGGTAAAGTAATACTCGATTGGTCCGAAATTAATTAAGTGAGGTATTACTTATGAGAAAAGACGCTCTTAATTATTTTACTAAAATCTGCGAGGAAATCGAAACAGACGGTCTTAAAAAAAGCGAGAAGGTTATAATTACCCCACAAGGTGCAAAAGTCGGTCTGTCCGACGGTAGGCAGGTTATAAACATGTGTGCCAATAACTATCTTGGACTTGCGGATGACCCGGATGTTATCGAAGCAGCAAAAGAAAGCTATGACAGCTATGGCTACGGGCTATCCTCGGTAAGATTTATATGCGGAACCCAGAAACTTCACAAGCAGATTGAAGCTAAGCTCAGCGAATTTCTTGGCACAGACGACACCATTCTTTATTCGTCCTGCTTTGATGCAAACGGTGGACTTTTTGAAACGCTTCTAACCGATAAAGATGCCGTAATAAGCGATGAGCTTAATCACGCAAGCATTATCGACGGCATCAGACTTTGCAAAGCGGCAAGGTATCGCTATAAGAATAACGATATGGCTGATCTTCGTGTGAAACTCGAAGAAGCTAAAGATGCAAGAATAAAGCTCATCGCCACCGATGGTGTATTTTCAATGGACGGTACAGTTGCTAATTTAAAGGCAATCTGTGATCTTGCGGACGAATACGGTGCTTTAGTAATGGTTGACGACAGCCATGCTGCCGGTTTCATGGGTGCCACCGGCAGAGGAACTGCCGAGCACTGCGGTGTCGCAGGCAGAGTGGATATTATCACCGGCACGTTCGGCAAGGCACTTGGCGGTGCATCAGGTGGATTCACCTCCGGCAGAAAAGAGGTTATTGACCTTCTCCGTCAGCGCTCAAGACCGTATCTTTTCTCGAATACCCTTGCGCCGGCAGTTGCCGCAGGCTCCCTGAAGGTCCTTGAACTTATTGAAAACGATACCTCAAGAAGGGATAAGCTTTTTGCAAATACTGCACTTTTTGCCGAAAAGATAAAAGAAATAGGTCTTGATGTTATTGACGGCGGCACGCCAATAATCCCAATCATGCTTTACGACGAGCACAAAGCGGTTGAAATGGCAAGACGCATGATGGATAAGGGCGTGTATGTGGTTGCATTTTCTTACCCCGTAGTTCCTAAGGGGCGTGCACGTATAAGGACGCAAATATCTGCTGCACTTTCTGAAGAAGATATATTATTCATCGCTGATGCCTTTAAGCAAGTTAAAGAGGAAATGGGTATTTAATCCCATAGGTAACAAATTGTGCAGACCTTTTTCTTTATTCTTGAAATCGTTGGTATCATAGCATTCGCCATAGCCGGCTCGCTGGCGGCAATAGACGAAGAAACAGACATATTCGGAGTGCTTTTCCTTTCGCTTACAACATGCTTTGGGGGCGGTATGATTCGCGATGTTCTAATAAATCGAACACCCGCTTTCTTTACAAGTCATTTTCATATAGCCTGTGCCGTCACCGCTTGTCTTACGGTATTTATATCGGCAACTATATGCAAACGGCAGTATATAGAGAACGAGAAGCTTGTTGAATATGTAAATAATTATTTCGATGCAGTTGGGCTTGGTATTTTCGCAGTTACGGGAGCAAAGGTGTGCATTGATTCGGGGTTTGATTCCTGGCTCGTTGCAATTTCACTCGGTATGATAACGAGCGTTGGCGGTGGTATGATTCGCGATTTATGCCTTCGCAAGATACCGTTTGTTTTTAACAAGCGAATATATGCAGTAGCCTCCATATTAGGTGCCACCGCATATTACATACTTTTGAAGCTCACAACTGTTCCTGAATACCTATCCTTGCTTTTGGGTGTTGTAGTCGTAGTAGCTATTAGAGTTCTTGCAACGACGCTTAAGCTTGATATGCCCAAGGCCATTATCTTTGAGCGAGATACGAAAAAATAAGAAAAGCAACGTCATACGAAACAGTTGATGACTAACTTTGATATAAATCATGACCACCGGCTTAGTCGGTGGTCATGATTTATATCCTCGGTTTTACAGGTAAAATCCATTCCTTTGAGAATGAGAAAAGACCACCACTTGATTTTTATCAAATGGTGGTCTGGAATGGCCACACCGTACAAAAAAGATACACGGTGTTTTTCTATTCAATATGCATTATATATTATTTCTTGCGTTACGAATTCCCAAAATAGAGTGGTAAATCAAATATCCCCTCTATATCAGAGTTTTTCATTCTTTCCATATCAACTTTTATCTGTTGACTGAGAACTTTTGAGTCGAATATCTTTATAAGTTTTTTCTACTTTGTTTACAAAATT
>JAZNFI010000082.1:0-7148 GCA_045589075.1 Candidatus Flemingiibacterium sp. | reverse complement strand
AAGGGGGCTACCAAAAAAAATAAAAAAACAAACTTTTTTTTTTAAACCCCGGGGGGTCTTTTGCCCCCCACGGAGTTTTTATGGTAGAATTAGTGTAGGCGTACAACAATCGGAGGAATTACATTATGGAAGACAAAAAATTGCCGCCTGTGGGCGAGCCGAAGTTTTCGAGTGTCGGAAAATGGTTTGAAAATTTCTGGTATCACTATAAAATACATACTATTATTGCTGCAGTCGCTATTTTTACGTTGGTAATATCAATGGTACAGCTAATGGCGAAGGAGGAGTGCGACTATTATCTCCTTTATGCAGGTCCCACATATGTTGCTGTTCAGGATTTGGCTTTTATGGAGGTGGCTGTTGAAGATTTAGCGGACGACTACGACAAAAACGGAAAGGTGGCTATCAGCATCGAAGACGTGGTGATCATGTCTCCCGATGAGCAGAGGGAAGCGGTGGAAGCAGGTGTTGTGGTGAATGGTGATTACATGAACACCACCATGAACAGCTTCTATCAGCAGATAATCGGCGGTGATGCGGTTATTTGTATGCTGTCTCCTTATATGTACGGGATCGTCCGTGAGGCTGACGGATTTTTGCCTTTGTCCGAGGTGTTTGCAGAGATACCCGACACGGCGTATGATGAATATGGAATTATCTTATCCGAAACCGATTTTGGAAAGTATTACAACGGCATTAACGATTTGCCAAAAGACACAATACTCTGTGTTCGCAGACTTTCCACCATGGCAAAATTCAAGGGCGAGAAAAAAACAAAAGCTGCCCATGCAGCAAGCGTTGAACTGTTCAAAAATATGGTTTTGTTTGAAGTCCCCGAAACCGAATAACAAAAACCTCTTTGCATTAAGCAAAGAGGTTTTGACTTTATGCAGAATTATCTTCCGAGCCAAGCCATATTCTTGTCCTCGGTGAAGTTTTCTGCGTTGTAGAGCACAACAATGTCGTCAATAGAGTATCCTTTTTCTTCAAACATAGGTATGAAGTTTGACACGATGCCGCCCTTTGCTCCGCGAAGGTCGAGAATTAAAATATTCTCGTAATTACTTGCAAGCATGGGAACCATACAGTGTGCGTAGGAGTCCTTGATAAGAAGCAGAGTTCTGCCGTTTTTGTTTTCGGTGTTTATCTCAACCATCGGCTGATTCTCATTTAAAAATACCGAATATTTGCTTTTTGTTTCAAGGTGGCTTAGCTCATAGATGGTATCAGCTATTTTTTCGCCGTTATTGTAGTTTACAGTAAGGGAAAAATCGCTGTCAAGGGTGTAAAGAACGTCGGGCTCGGTCTTTATATTGACTTTTGAAGCAAGAGTTCCGTAAAATTCGTCCGACAGCACCGTTTTGGTGAAGTCCTCGTATTTGGTAGCTTCAAAACCCAGAGAGGTGCAAAGCTCAACGTATGCGTAGTATGCACCCAGGGTCGTCCAGTGGTGGTCTGTGCGGTAGTAGAGCTGCTCGGGCGTTTCCGTGGTTTCAAGATATGAGCTGAAAGCATCACGCACGTCGACGAAATTGCCAAGCTCGTCCATTTTATCAAGTAAAGCTGCCTGATTCCAGACAGGCGCGAACGTGGGGAGCTTGTCCGAAAGCACGAGAGATGCCGTAGGTGCTATAAGCACGCGGACGTTGTATTTATCACGGGTGTTTTCAAGAAGCACCCCAACGTAGCCGATGTTGGCTTCAAGCTGTTCCTTTTCGTACTCGTGCTTTTCTATAAGATAGCCGTCGTCTGCGAAATAAACGCCGCCGCTGTCCTTTTTGCCGAGGGCAAGCTCTGCGTAGTTCTTGACGGTTATCCAAGAGTCACGCGCCACAAACTGGTCGGTGATAAATTCCTCGTATTTAAGGGTGTATTTGTCCTCGTCCTTTTCGGTGAAAAGAGCCGCAAAGGAGAATTTGGGCTTCTGTGCCAGAGTGCGGTTTTCAGTTTCCGAAAACTCGCGCACGGGATTTACCATGCTTGCAACCGTAAGCGTTCCTATAAGGGCGCAGAAAACCACTGTGGTTATTATACTGTTTCTTTTCATTTTCCTGCCTCCTTAGAATCTGAAATAAAGGAACGGATTGTAGGATGCGTCAACGAGATATGCGGTGGAAATCAGCAGTATCGCCGCAAAAACCGCGTTTTTGAGTATTGCCGCCGTGGAGCGCTCTCCGAGCCTGTTCATTAAAGCTTCGGAGATGCGCTTCGGTATATCCGTGGATGCCACGGCAAGGATAACAAAGAGAAGCCCGTTGGTCATGAGTAGATACAGCGAGTTGTTATCGTAAAGCGTTCCGCCTGCGCCGAACATTGCGCCGATGAAGCTGCCAAGCTTGCCCATATCCTCAATAGCGAATATTGCCCAGCTTATAATAACGAAAAACAGGGTATAAACGTGGGAAATTACTGCAGGAGCCTTTTTCAGAAGCTTTAAGAGGAACAGCTTTTCGATTATAAGCAGGATCCCGAAATATACGCCCCAGAGAATGAAATTCCAGTTTGCGCCGTGCCACAGACCCGTCAGGAGCCACACAACGCTGATGTTTCTTATCTGTTTTGCAAAGCCGCATCTGTTGCCGCCAAGGGGAATGTAAACGTAGTCGCGGAACCAGCTTCCAAGAGAAATATGCCAGCGTCTCCAGAATTCTGTGATGCTCTTTGACATATAGGGGTAGTTGAAGTTTTCAAGGAAGTGGAAGCCGAACATCTTTCCAAGACCGATTGCCATATCGGAGTAGCCCGAGAAGTCAAAGTAAATTTGGAAGGTGTAAGCGAGTATTCCAATCCACGCGGTAAGGACGGGAAGTGTGACCGTATCAAGGGAAAGCACGCTGTCCCATATGAGACCTGCGCTGTTGGCAAGAAGCACCTTTTTGCCAAGACCGCTCATAAAGCGTGAAACGCCCACGGCGAAATCGTCGAAATTCTCGCGGCGGTTATCAAGCTGCTCCGCGATAGTTTTAAATGTGACGATAGGACCTGCTATAAGCTGTGGGAACAGAGCAACGTATGCGCCGAAGCTTATGATATTTCTCTGCACCTTGGCATCATCTCTGTAAATGTCCACGGTATAGGACATGGTCTGGAATGTGTAGAAGGAGATACCGATGGGCAGGGGGAGATTAAGAAGGGGAATAGCCGTGCCGAATATTCCGTTTACCGTTGAAATTACGAAGTCGGAATATTTGAAAAAGCCGAGAAGCGCAAGGTTGATTACCATGCTTGACGCGACGGCAAGACGCGCAACTTTTATATTGCCACGCGTTTTAAAATGGTGCACAAGCATACCGTGAGTGTAGTCAACAATAGTTGAAAACAGCATGAGCACAACGTAAACGGGTTCGCCCCATGCGTAGAATATAAGACTTGATACAAACAGCACGCCGTTTGGAACAGCTTTATTTTTGCAGAATTTTGCCGTAATGAAGTAAAGAATCATTACAATAGGCAGAAATCTGAACAGGAACAATAGACTGCTGAAAACCATATTTGTACCTCAATGTAAAAATTATGGCGGCTCGTCACAAGTCGGAGCCGCCTACACTTTTAAACGATTATTAGCCGAGAAGACCGTTTATTGCGTCAAGAGCAAGCTTGTTGTTTGCCATTGCCGCTTCGTACTGTGCCGCCTCAATTTCAGCCTCGTCACCCTCCATGAAGAGAACATCATCGGAAAGTACGCCGAGTGTGAAGTAGAACACATAACCGCCCTTTGCGAACACCTGGGTAGCCTTTACCTTCTGGATATTCATGGGATACTGCATAGCGTCGTTGTTCATATAATCATAGTAAGCGGTGAGAGCGTTCAGTACGTTCTCCTCGTTGCCCTCGGTGGGCTTAACGATGATGAGAGTGTCAACGTTAGTCATAATCATGGGCATTTCTGCAACGAACTCCTCAACCCAAGCGGCGTCAATACCGTAGAGGTCGGTGAGCATCTGTGCGTCGATAGGCATATTGGGAAGATAGTTTTCGCCGTATGCCGCCTTGATAGCGTTGTGAAGCTCCTCAATGGAAACGGTGGTTGTTGCGGTGGTGTCTTCAGTGGTATCCTCAGTAGTTTCATCGTTGGTTATACCGCAAGAAGCGAGGGCTGCTGTCATAAGTGCTGCAGCCATGAGAAGTGCTAAAATTTTCTTTGCCATTTGTTTTTACCTTTACCTTTCAAAATCTTTATTTCGGTATTATTATTTGCAGTCAGTTCATTTTTATTACCGACACGCATATATAGACGCACGTTCCTCAAAAAAGTTCCATGCGGTACTATAACAAAAAGAATGTGTAAATTTCTTCAAGGAAATTACCGTGTCATTCACGGCACGCGGAGACTATCCGCTTCATTTCGGGAAGCTTTGCTTCCATATCGCGCAGCAGTGCGATCTGCGCTCTTGTACGGATCAAATTGTGTTTCTCATATTTAATTTTGAAATATGTATCTCCGTTAAGATAGTCAGTGAGAAAACGGAGCGCAAGCTCATAGGTCATGAGAAGCGCAGCTTCTGCCAGCATATTGTATTCCGTGTCGTTAAGAGCACCGCCAACGCCTTTTATGTATCCCTTTGTAAATTGCTCAAAAAGTTCAAAATCGAGAGCGATCTTTGATACATCGGGTTCATCCTCAGGAGCGGTGCAGGCACCGAAGCGGATTGCATCACCGTAGTCGTAAAGTACAGAGCCGGGCATTACCGTATCTAGATCAATAACGCAGATACCTTTATCAGTTTCGGGATCAATAAGAACGTTGTTAAGCTTGGTATCGTTATGTGTGACACGCAGCGGTATTTTTCCGTTCTTAATAGCATCAACAGCGATATGCGAAAGCAATTCGCGAGACTCAAGGAAAAGGCATTCATCCTTTGTTTCCACAAGACGTTCCGGAAACTTACATTCCATAACGGCAGTCTTGAAATCGTTATAGCGAGAAACTGTATTGTGGAAGTTTGGGATGGTTTCATTAAGAGTATGTGCCGGATAATCCGCGAGGAGAGACTGGAAACTGCCAAATGCTTCACCGGCACTGTAAAAAAGCTCTGGGTGCGGAATGGACTGATAGGAAATTCCATCGATAAAAAGATACAGACGGTAATACTTGCCATCATCACTTATATAAAGATGGGAACCATTATCAGCGGTTGCGAAGTTCATAACTCCGTGCTCTGGATCGCCGCCGGCAGCGATAAGCTTTTTCCTAAGGTGAGAGCATACACCGGCAACATTACTCATAAGATCTTCCGGCTTTTTGAAAACATTTGCGTTTACGTTTTGCAGTACATAACTTTGACCGTTGTCAAGGGTGACTTTGAATGTAGAATTGATGTTGCCGCATATAATAGGTTCAATTTTGACGGGAGTACCATCAAGCCTAAAGTGCAAAGCGGCTTCGAATTCTTTCTCGTACATGATTTCATTCCTTTCAATAATGTAGTCGATGGTCCGGAGAATAATTGTCTGTTTACATAAAAGATATAATCATCAGGGTAAGCTGCGAAAGCAGCACCGCGACACATGCAGTAACCGCAACAGCGAGAAGCGGTTGACCGAGCATGGCGACGGCTACAGCTGCAATAAAGCCAAGAAGTGAGGGGAGAAGGTCTTCGGTGCAGTAAAATATGGAGGGAATGGTCATTGCTGACAGTACTGCGTACGGAACGTAGTAAATGAAACTTTTCAGAAAGCGAGACTTTATTTTCGTTTTTATTAGGGTCATGGGAAGCATACGGAGAAGATAGGTGACGCCTGCCATGACGGCTATATATAAAATTATGGAAGGATTATTCATCGGGCGCATCCTCTGTTTCTATGGGGAATAGCAGTGCGCCTATAACTGCGGAGATTATAGTGCTGATTATTACAGAAAAACCGCTTGAAACAAAATTAAGGGCAGGCACATAATAAATCAGGCAGGAAATAAGTATTGCGGGAAAGACTACTATAAGAAGCTTTGGATTCACCCTCGTGGGCGGAACTACGATAGCAATGAACATTCCGTAAAGCGCAATTCCAAGTGCGTTTGTCAGGATTTCGGGAAGAATATTTCCCATAAGTGCACCGAGAAGCGTGCCCAGTGACCAGCCTATGTAGGGAATTGTGATAAGTCCGTACATATATTTAGGGGAAATGTTTTGTGACTTCGAGGACGCTACCGCAAAAATCTCGTCCGTGATTCCAAAAGAGGCGGCGAGGCGATGGGGAAGGTTGAAGCTTTCATCAATATTTTGCGAGAGGGAAATGCTCATTAAAAAATATCTTGAATTGATAGTGAGCTGTGCCAGCGCCATTTCGATGAGCGATCCGCCTGCAGAGATTATACCGATGCCTGCAGCTTGTCCTGCGGAAGTAAGATTAGTCATTGAAATCAGCAGAGCCCACAAAAAGGGAATTCCCTTTGCAGATGCCTGTATTCCCACAGAGAAAGACACGGCAAAATAGCCAAGACCAATGGGCAGACCGTCAATAAGTCCGCACAAGAATGAATTGTTCTTCGGTTTCATTATTTATTCTTTCCTGATACATTTGAAAACATATAATACGATGGAAAAATAAACACACAAATACATTATATCATAAAAATCAAAATATTGCAATAGTTTCTAAAAATACTTAGAAAAATTTTTAAAAACCTATTTACAAACAGATATTTATGTGTTATAATGACAGCGTATGGTTACCGGAGACAAAGTTTTGGGATCTCACCGACCCTCTGCATTGTTTTACGGGATGTACAAATTTTTATATATTGAAAGGTGAAAAAACATGATTACCAAAGAAGTTAAGCAGCAGATCATCAAGGATTACAAGCTTTCCGAAGCTGATACCGGTTCGCCTGAGGTGCAGATCGCAATTCTGACAAACCGTATCAACTCCCTCAACGCTCATCTTAAGAACAACCCCAAGGACCATCATTCTCACAGAGGTCTTCTTAAGATGGTTGGTCAGAGAAGAAATCTTCTCGGCTACCTCCAGAAGAAGGATATTGAGCGTTACAGAGCAATTATCGAAAAGCTCGGTCTCAGAAAGTAATCATAATCAAAAGTCCGTGTCCCGACGGTTTTACCGCCGGGAGGCGGCAATGCACCATCTTGCAGAGAGGGCTCTCTGTGGGGTGGGTAAACTTTTATGTGGAGATATTTTCAAGGCTCTGCATT
>JAZNFI010000081.1:0-2587 GCA_045589075.1 Candidatus Flemingiibacterium sp. | reverse complement strand
TCACAGTAATCCTCACGTGTAAGCTTTGCTTTGCCGTTTATCATCTCAATAGCACCCTCGTGGCACGCCGCCGCGCAAGCACCACAGCCGTTACATTTTTCTTCATCTATTTTTATTATTTTTCTTAGCATCTTTTATTTCCCCCTTGATTTTCTGACACTATTATAGTATAATAGGACAAAAAAGTATGTTGAATTTTCAACAGAAAGCGTGGAAATTTGAAAAAATATTTAAAAATATTAAAAAAATGCCCCCTGTTTGACGGAATAGGGGACGAAAACCTTTTAACAATGCTCACTTGCCTAGGAGCGAGGGTGGTTTCCTTTGACAAGAAATATACTATAATACAAGAGGGAAAGCCTGCGAAATATATCGGCATAATGCTGTCGGGAACGGCGCAAATCGCCCGTGTTGACTACTGTGGCAATCGAAGTATACTAGCCGAGATACACACACCCGAGGTTTTCGGTGAGGCGTTTGCCTGCGCCGAGGTGGAATCCGTACCAGTAACCGTTATTGCCGAAGAACCGTGTGAGGTCATGCTTGTTGACAGCTCCCATATTCTCCACACCTGCGAGAACAACTGTGGATTTCACCGCCAGCTCATATTCAATCTGATGAAGGATCTCGCCGATAAGACTCTGATGTTCCATAGAAAAATCGAGATAGTTTCAAAGCGTTCCACAAGGGAAAAGCTTATGACATATCTTCTTTTAGAAGCCGAGAGGGCAGGAAGTGACAGCTTTGTAATCCCTTTTGACCGTCAGGAGCTTGCAGACTATCTTGAGGTTGACAGAAGCGGTCTTTCGGCAGAAATAAGCAAGCTCCGCCGTGAGGGCGTAATTGAAAGCGATAAGAACCGCTTCGTGCTGCTGTAAATAAGAGAAAAACCCTCTGCAAAGGTATCTTTGCAGAGGGTTTAAATTTAGTCTTCGCTATAGCCAAGCTGGCCGTCGAGCCACGCAATGCGTTTTGTTAAGAAGCCGCGCAGATATTCAACTTGATCTGTGTAGCTTCCGGTCAGCGCAATTTCGGGAACGGATACAAGTGCATTTTCTGCTTTGAAGGTGGTCTTATAGCTCTCACTCCACATAGCGTAGTCAGCTTCTGCGGCATCGCCTGCGTATTCAATAAATTCGTCCATATCAGTGAATATGGCATCGGTTATGCCCTCACCCCGAAGCTCTGCCCAGCGGCTCACCAGTGCCGATTTGAAAGCTTCCATTTCGTAAAGCGATGAGAACCAACCGCAGTGGTCGTCTTTCATTGTCCAGAATCCCTCAGGCTCTTCAAGGTCGTAGGCTGTCTGGCTTCCGCCTGAAAGGTCGAAGTCCCAAACGGGGCCCATAAAGAGCTTGCCGCCTTTATCCTTGTGAAGATAAATACTGCTCTGCATAAGAGAGTCGGTGTTCTTAAAAAGCTCGTTTACGATATACCAGTCAATAAAGGAGTCAAGGTCGATATAATCGAACACCGCCTTGTCATGGGCAAGAATAAGGTCGTTTACCGTCTGCATATAGCTTGTTATGTATGCTTTCTGCTGATGGGTAGGTTCTTCGGGGAGCTTGAACTGGAAATAAAGCTGGTCGTTCTGTAAATTGCCCGATGCACCTACGTTTTCAATATAGGAATACGCCGACCAATCTTCATAGCCTTCCTGACCCTCGCGAAGAACACGCTCCATAACCTCAATTTCAATGAAGTAACCGATGTCTGTTTCGGTGCTTCCGTCGTCGCCGCTTTCATCAATAGCAACACGGGTTTTGTCAGCCTGCATATGGTCGCCCATGTCGTAAAGACCTATGTATTCGCCGTTAAGGTAAACCTCAACGGGCTTCATACGGGGGGTAAAAACCGTGTGCCCCGTTGTTTCTGCGGTGTTGGCGTTCACCCTTTTAGCAAAATTAAAGGCAAGCTCGCCACGCATTGAGGCAGGGTCAAGGTAGTTAGCAAGAAGCACCCAGCTTTTTGCCTTTGCAATGCCCAGCACCTCCTGCTTTTCATCAAACTTTATGCGGTATGGCTTCTTTTCGTAGCCCATGGTGGAGTTGCCGCGAAGCTTGATGCCTGCTGTGGCATTGTAAATATCGCCCTCCGAGCCAAGAATTGAAATCTCGGCGTCAACGTAGTTTAACTTATCGGGAATATCCGCGCCGTTTGTGTTGATGATAACCGTGGGGATATTTCGGTCGGTATCGTTGACCTTTACAGCGTATTCGGCGGATACACCGTTTGCGTCATAGACTGTGACGGTGTTGGTTTCTTCAATTACAACGGAGTCGCCAAATGTGTATTCAACGCCGTTCCACAGAAGCATTTCGCCTTCATAGCTGAAGGTGGGAATAACGGTCTGACCTGCAAGGTTCGGGTGGCTTACGTCGGTTACGAATTCACCGCCCGTTATGGGAAATTCCACCTCCCACATAAGCCAGGGGTTATTTTCGATGCCGAGAATCATACCGTTGAACTCTGCCGTGGAAACGGCAGGCTCGGTGTCAGTATCAGTTACGTCACTCTGTGTATCTTCGGGAATATCCTCGGGGGTACAGCCGAAAATAAGGGGCATCGCCGAGATAAGAAGAATTGC
>JAZNFI010000080.1:0-3898 GCA_045589075.1 Candidatus Flemingiibacterium sp. | reverse complement strand
TCTCCGGCTGCCCCGGTGACTATGAGGGTGCTAAATATCCCAACTGGGTGACCTGTCCATGGCCCGATGACTTTCTTCAGATTCTCGACTATCAATGGAACGAGGTGCTGATTCCATATTGGAAAGAGGAAGTCAAATTTGCAAACGCACACGGCGTTACGAAAATTGCACTTGAAATGCACCCCGGCTTCTGTGTTTACAACCCAGAAACTCTACTTAAGCTACGCTGTGCGGTAGGTCCTGCCATAGGCGCGAATTTTGACCCGTCACACCTTATCTGGCAGGGCGTTGACCCCGTTGCGGCAATTCGCGAGCTCGGCGACGCAATTTACCATTTCCACGCAAAGGACACCAAGGTTGATGCCATTAACAAAGCAAAGCACGGGGTACTTGACACCAAGCACTACGGCGACGAGATACATCGCTCCTGGGTGTTCCGTGCCGTAGGTTACGGAAACGACCTTTCCTATTGGAAGGATATTGTCTCAGCTCTCCGCCTTGTGGGCTACGACAAGGTGATGTCCATAGAGCACGAGGACAGTCTTATGAGTGTTGACGAGGGGCTTTCAAAGGCAGTGGAATGTCTTAAGCAGGTTATCATAACCGATGCAAAGCCGAGTACGATGTCCTGGGCATAGTGCCTATTTATAAAATCAGAGGTATGTAGCGTGAAAAATAAATTTTCACGCGCGGTTTTTGTGGCTTTCGCTGTTAAGAACAGCGATTTTGCCATGCAAAACCACCCAAAAATTCCCGAAACAAGGAAACCTTTCGAAGGTGATGCGTTGCATCGCGGCGAAAGCTATGGTGATTAAAATGAAAAATCTAGCTATAATCGGTTACGGTGCCATGGGCGGCTGGCACGCTGAAAAAGCGCAAAACAGCGACGCCGTAAATCTTATCGGCATATATGATATTGACCCCGAAAGAATAACGCTGGCAAAATCACAGGGTATCAAAGCCTACGCTTCTCTCGGGGAAGTGCTTGATGATAAGTGCGTTGATATAGTGAGCGTTGTTACTCCAAACGACAGCCACAAGGAAATCGCCATAAAGGCTCTTTTGGCAGGAAAGAACGTCATATGCGAGAAGCCCGTAACTATTTCTGCGTCAGACCTCGAAGAAATGTTAAACACCGCAAACAAGGCAGGAAAACTGCTCACCGTTCATCAGAACAGACGTTGGGATTCCGAGTTTCTGATGATGAAAAAGCTTTACGAATCGGGGGAGATTGGCGAGATTTTTAGTATCGAATCCCGTGTTCACGGCTCCCACGGTATTCCCTCGGGCTGGAGATGTGAGAGGAAGTACGGCGGCGGTATGCTTTACGACTGGGGTATTCACTTGATCGACCAGATTCTTATGATTGTTCCATCGGAAATTGACACCGTGTTCTGCCGTCTTGACAATCTTACAAATGACGAGGTTGACGACGGCTTCAGGCTTGAGCTTATGTTTAAAAACGGATGTCGGGCGCATATTGAGGTGGGCACTTATAACTTTATCTCACTTCCCCGTTTCTATATGCAAGGAAAAAACGGTACTGCCATAATAGGCGACTGGGGCGAAAGGTGCAAGGTGGTAAAGTGCACCGCCTTTCACGAATCGGAGATTACACCCGTTGAAACGGCGGCAGGACTCACAAAGACTATGGCACCCCGTGACAGCGTAACCGTCAGCGAGCACGAATATGAGCTTCCCCCCTCCGATTCTCACGATTTTTACAGAAATTTCGCCCGTGCAATAGACGGAGCCGAATCTCAGCTTATTACCCATGACCAAATGATGCTTGATTTGAAGGTCGTCGAGGCGGCATTCAGGTCGGCAAAGCAGAGCGAGGTTATAAAGTTTTAACGTTAAAGCGGACTGCTTTCGCAGTCCGCTTTAACGTTGTGAGGATTAGCACTTACCCCTTACAATTTTTACAAAAAGACACCTCCGCTTCCCTCTTGCAATTTTTGGGGCAATGTGGTATAATCGGTATAAAAGAAAAACAAAGGAGAAAGCAAAGTGGCACAGGTAGATCTTCTTGATATGCATAAATATTTCATTCTCCAGCATCTTAAAGAGGGCGACGTCGCCGTGGACTACACTATGGGTAACGGCCACGACACGGAATTCCTCTCAAAAGCCGTTGGAGAAAACGGCAAGGTTTACGCCTTCGATATTCAAAAGGCAGCTCTTGATTCAACGAAAGCTAACCTTGAAAAGGCAGGCTGCCCCGACAACTATACCCTTATTTGCGCCTCTCACCACAGAGTGAAGGAGTTTGTCACGGAAAAGGTCAAGGCAGGTATGTTCAATCTGGGTTATCTTCCCGGAAGCGACAAAAGCATTACCACCATGCGCGACACAACCCTCGCCGCCATCGATGCAGCAATAGAGCTTATGGACAAGGATGCAATAATCCTTATTGCGGTTTACCCCGGTCACGCCGAGGGCGATATTGAGGGTAAATTAGTAGGAGAGCGTCTGTCACAGCTTGACCGCCGACAGTACAGCGTTGCCTGCTTCAAAATGGTAAACTCCCCTACAAGTCCTTTCTTCTACATTATTGAGGGAAGATAATGGCGCGGTCTTTTCTTAATATAGTAACCGCCGACGGCAGACTTTGCCGTGTTGCCGAGTTCGGATTTTTCGCGGATATGCCATCTTTTGACGGGAACGGAATCGTCTTTCGCACGGGCGGCAAATATAAGCGAATCGACCTTGACACGGGTATGATAAGCTCCGCTGAAGCCGTAACGGACGGGTGCAAAACATCCCACGACAGCAGATACACCGTCAGACTTGATTTTGGGTCTGAAGTTACAGACGGTCGGGGATACGTCCACATGATTCTCCGCGACAACGAAAAAAGCACCGAAACGGTGCTGACGAGATTTATGGGCTGTGAGACTTCTATCGGCGCAAGACCTTTTTCCGATGACTCTGTAAGTATCGCCTTCTTCGGCTACCCCGAAAACGAGCTTGGGTAACAGGGGATAAACAATGAACAATAATATATTGGCAAAGAGGCACAAAAACGAGTATGCAGAGCTTATTAAAAACAGACTGCTTCAATTGTGTAAGGAAAAACAAATATCAATAAATCACCTGTCACATATGGCAGGTTTAAATCAATCCACCGTGAACAATATAATTAGCGGTGCTTCTAAAAATCCCTCGCTTATTACAATTCATCGTATATCAAACGCTCTCTGTATGACTCCGGCGGAATTTTTGAATTTTAAAGAGCTTAACGAATACGAATTTGAAGATTGATTATTATATAAATTTATCCCCATATGAATTCACATATGGGGAATTTTTATGCTCCTACTTCTCGCCCGTCCAGTTGATTCTGTCGAAAATGCTCTTTACGGGGATTATTTCAACGCCGTCATATTTAAGCTTCTTCCCTGCCTTTTCACGAAGCTCTAGATTGCGGGCAGGAACGATGATTTTGCAGAATCCAAGCCGGACCGCCTCGGATACCCTCTGCTCAAAATTCTGCACGGCACGGCATTCGCCTGCAAGTCCGATTTCGCCAATGGCGATAAGGTCGTCGGCAACAGCCTCATCCTTAATTGAGGATATTAGTGCCATAGCAACGGCAAGATCGGCGGCAGGCTCGTCAATATGAAGTCCGCCGATAACATTAAGGTATGCGTCGTTCACCGAAAAACGGTATCCCAGCCGCTTTTCAAGCACAGCAAGAATCAGACACATACGGTTGTAATCAATGCCGTTTGACGTGCGCCTCGGCGACGGATAGGCTGTCTGCGTAACAAGTGCCTGTACCTCGGCGATGATGGGGCGTGTGCCCTCCATAACACAGACGGCACAGTTGCCCGAAACGCCCACGGGTCTGCCTGCAAGCAGGGTTTCCGAGGGATTCTCAACGGGAACAAGACCC
>JAZNFI010000079.1:0-5004 GCA_045589075.1 Candidatus Flemingiibacterium sp. | reverse complement strand
AAGGTGACGGTATTCACCGTGAACAGGCATAAAATATTTGGGCTTTGTAAGCGCGTGCATGAGCTTCAACTCCTCCTGGCAGGCGTGTCCCGAAACGTGTACATCCGCCAGTGCATCATAAAGAACGCTAACACCTTTTCTGAAAAGCTCATTGATAATTTTTCCGATAAGCTTTTCGTTTCCGGGGATTGGATTTGCGCTGATGATTACCAGATCATTCGGGCCGAGCTGAACCTTGTCGTGCTCGGAGAACGCCATTCTGTAAAGTGCGCTCATGGGTTCGCCCTGACTTCCCGTGGTAACGATGGTAAGCTGATTATCCCTGTATCGCTTAATATCATTTATATCAATGAGTGTTCCGTCAGGCACTGTCATGTAGCCAAGCTCTATGGCAGTATTGACAATGTTTATCATGCTTCTGCCCGTAACAGCAACCTTTCGCCCGTGGGCAGCGGATGCATTGATTATTTGCTGAACGCGGTGTACGTTTGACGAGAAGGTAGCGATAATAACCCGTTTTGTGGGGTGCTGCATCAGTATTTCGTCAAGGGACCGTCCAACCTTTTTTTCCGAAGGAGTATAACCGGGACGCTCAACGTTAGTGGACTCACAGAGAAGCATGGTAACGCCGCGGTTTCCGATTTCACCGATTCTGGGTATATCCATGATTTTTCCTTCAACAGGAGTCAGATCCAGCTTGAAGTCGCCGGAGAAAAAGATGACACCGTAAGGAGTTTTGATTGAAAGTGCGCAGGCATCGGCGATTGAGTGATTTACTCTGACAAATTCTACCGAGAACACACCAAGCTTTATAACATCGCCTGCTTCAACGGTTGTAAGCTGGGGCTTTTCGTTAAATGTGTGCTCAGTCAGCTTGTTAGCAACGATTCCAACGGCAAGACGTGTGCCAAAAACGGGCGCGTTTACAGTTTTCAGGACGTAGGGAAGTGCACCGATATGGTCCTCGTGACCGTGAGTAAGCACAAAGCCGCGAATCTTATCAAGATTTTTTTCAAGGTAGGTAACATCGGGTATAACAAGGTCTACGCCGA
Organism: Candidatus Flemingiibacterium sp.; assembly: GCA_045589075.1. Taxonomy (GTDB): domain Bacteria; phylum Bacillota; class Clostridia; order Oscillospirales; family CAG-272; genus Flemingiibacterium. The sequence continues at coordinate 3,952 of JAZNFI010000079.1, read as the reverse complement.
GCATATCGTCATCGGGAAAGCCAAGACCGCAGTCCACTACTATTATGTCGTTGCCGTACTCGAGAACAGTGATATTTTTGCCTATCTCGCCGAGTCCTCCAAGGGGAATTATTTTCAGTTTGGTTTGATTTTTTGTTTTTGCCATACAGTAAGTCCTTTCGATAATGATTATGGGAAAATAACGTAATAAATATGAGAAATATATGTAAAATAACCCGCCATGAAATTCTTGCCGTGAAAAACGAAAAATATCCGCGACAAAAGAGAGGGCACAATGCCCCTTTGCGGTAACCTTATAATTTTGCGGCACTGACAGCATCAAAACCCACCTGTCCCATGGGCGATCCGGACAGTGTTATCTGAAGCCTTGCGTCGCTTTCATCGGGTAAAACGTCCCCCCGAAGTAAAAGTAACCGTAATATAACGAACCAACATATACCACGGTATATTATACCACGGTTTTTTTAAAAATATAAGTCAGCGTATATGAATATATTGTTAATAATATTATTATCGCTGTGGGATAAGATAAATATGCGGCGATAGTCTGCTATGCCGCTATATAAAAATAAAAGGGCTGAGAGGTTTGAAAACAAAAGTCCTGACCGTAGTTTTTGGAGTGTATTAATGACCGGCAATGTTTTCTCTCTGAACTTGCCCAAAATTCCGTGCGATGCCGAGCGTCGTACAGAAAGGAAGAACTTCGCGGACGGTGGTTTACATCCACGCGAAGGTACAAGCAATATTTTATGGATAAAAATAAAAAAACGGAAAGCTCGCTTGTGAATGAGTGTATAAAAGCATACCGTGGGACGGGAGAGGAAACCGACGTGCAGGGCAGCTATACCGGCATATACCGCGGTATACCGGTTAAGGGCGCGCCGTTATATACCGCCTATGACGGTATTATGGCAGCGGAAGACGCGGTTCCCGTACAGGACGCAGACGACCTTTGATCAGAAAATAAGACAACACACACCTATTACGGCAGCAGTGGGTATAACGGCGCACAAAAGGGCTATGGGTACTATGGCGGATCTTTTTATGGTAGCTTCTTTGTTTGTTTTGTGGGCTTCTGTTTCCGAGCACTCGACTTTTGGGATACAGCTCTCAATCATACGGTTAGCTTCCCTCAGTATATCGGAATCCTTTGGAGACTCCGGCAGGTCGCAACGAAGCACAAAGTATGCGCAGTCAAAATACGGACTTCCGGTTTCTTTTACCACTATCATTTTGCGCTGACAACCTTTTATCATTCCAAAACTCCTTCTCTGGTGTTAATCTTTCAAAGAGTATTAACCCTTCAGAGGGAGTTTATTCATTGGCGGAATTTGTTTTTTTGAGCTCAGATAACCGGCAATGTATTCACTGAAATTGTCTCTGACCTTTCTTTCAAGAGGGCTTTTGTAAAAGCTTGCACGCTTTTCAAGCTCTTTCATGCGCTTTGCTCTTGTGATAGCAGTGTCGTAGGGGAGCTCGCAAATCTTGGCGAGAGTTTCCGGGTCTGTTATATTAATCTCGTGGAGTACGCAGGCAGGGGCAAGAAGTCTGATGGCGAACATATCAGCTTCGTGCTCACTGCGAAGCTTTTTTCCCGGGATTGAGAACCGCTTATCGGCGAATTTGTACTCGTGTCCCAATAAAATGTGACCAAGCTCGTGAGCGATAACCATTCTTGCCTCACCGGAATCAAGACGGTCATCATATACTATAAACCAATTTCCACGATAGCGGATGGTAGCACCGGTTTCGTTTTGCCGCAGCTCATTAACCGCCGAATTTTTAATAACAGATATACCGGCGCGGCGCGTTATTGACAGCACCTTTATTGGCAGCTCATGGATTTCAAAATCAATCTGACATTTCCATGCGGCGTCGCGACACGAGGTGTATACTCCGTAAAAATCGTACATTTCGAAGCTTTAAAGGTCGTCGTCGGTTTCGGGAGCAGAGCTTAAAGCAATAAGTCGCTCAGCCCCCGCAGCTTCGCAGGAAGGGGGGATGCTGCCGCCACTTGACTTAGCCGCGCGGAAAACAATGTTTTCTGCTGAATTTTCAAACATAATATCGGAGATTTTGTTGAACAGTGATTTGTCTTCTCTTATTGACATAATGAGTCCATACTCAAAGTGGGAGAGCACCGTCGTGATTCCCTTGTCGTTATATACACACATTATGTCCGAGAGTCCCATTAGCCAGGCCGGATTCACGTTCAGCGCACGGCTGATGACTTCAATGCGTTCCCGCCTTGGCATGAAACGGTCACTCAAATACTGATTTATGGCGGATCTGGGAATCCGGGTAATTTTTGCAAGTTGTGACTGGGAGATGCCTTTTTCATTCATGGCGGCAGCGAGCCGCTGGCTGAAAACTGACATAACAATTACCATAACTTTCACAGCAGCGAAAGTTTCCTTTCTGTTCGATGCAAAGCGTTGTATGGAATTTAATCTGGCGGTGCGCAGCAAAGCGGCTGCTCTTGATTAATGAAAACAATAAAAATGTGTGAGAATATGCGTGAAAAGGTTGTTTTACGCCCTATCTGCCGTAAAGGAAATTTAGCGTGTACACATTATTTAGTATCGGAAGTTCAGAATTTATGAACTTATATCAATATTATACACTAAAAACCTCACATAATCAAGCATTTTGGAGAAAAAACCGCAAGTTTCGATAAAATTCTGCACAAGCCTTGACATTCAAAAGGCAAAAATGATATAATTGGTTCAGAAAATCTGAACCAAGTCTGCTGATATAACGTATTGGCAGAGCAGGTTTGGAAAAAATCAGCTGTTTTTTTGCAAATTTGATTCAGATAATCTGAACAATGGCTTTAGTGAATTATTTAGAATAAAAAGGAAACTTGAATGTGAAAGCTACGAGTTGACTTCAGACGCAAGGCGATATTCCGATGAGGGAATATTGCCGCTCAAACCACGCCATAGGAAGGCGAGAAAGGAAGCTTTTTAATTTATAAGCTTTACGGTAATAAAAATGTATTTAAGTCTTTACAAATCAAATCATTTTATGTTGAGCTCCATAAGGACTACAGGTAAAAAGTGTACCCACGGCATACTTTGCTTCAACGGACTCCCCTCGGTGTACGGCTCTGAGAAGGAGGTGTGCGCCATAGAAGACGGGGTGGTGCTGAAAGCGGGCTGGAACAACGACATACATTCGAGAGAGCACAGACTGGGGGTTATAGTGGTCATATGCGGAAAAAGCGGTGTCAGTATCACCTATGGCAGACTTGCATCGAGACGTGTAAACAAGGGAGACTATGTTCGGGCAGGTGATGTTATCGGTATCGAGGGAAATACGGGTTCGGGAAGTACAGACTATCTTACCCTTGAGTTCAGAAAAAACGGGAGACGGATAAACGGCTGTGAATACCTCGGTATACCTGCAGAAATGGGTGAATTCAAGCCGCCGTTTGAGCCTGCCGCCGCCATAGTATGCCGCATATGCGGCATACCTGATGAGGTGAGGGGGTACATAAACCAAAACCCCCTAGCTGCGGAGCTTTGGGAGAAGGTGCTGGATGTGATAAACGGATAAATTGCGGTGGAATTTTTTGCAAAAAATCGCGCCCCATTGATATGATATTTCGTGTCAGATTTGATTATAAAAACGCGAAAAAACGCTTTTGCACTCGTAAACCGACTTTCAAAATTGAAAGCAAAATTCTCAAGTAGCATAAAGAAAAAATCCGCTTTGTCTTATGACAAGCGGATTTTTTCTTTGGTGCCGGCAGTGGGACTTGATATACCCCCACTCGCAATGTTTCGAATAGCGAGAAAAGAATGCTGACGCATTCTTTAGGTGTGTTTTCGCGCCCACCGAGGACAAGAAATAACACCACACAGGTCTGTGACCCGTAAGGTGTTATTTGGTGCCGGCAGTGGGACTTGATATACCCCCACTCGCAATGCTTCGCATAGCGAGAAAAGAA
>JAZNFI010000078.1:0-3691 GCA_045589075.1 Candidatus Flemingiibacterium sp. | reverse complement strand
TTTCTTTACAATATGGTAAGAATAATCGTTGGGACGCTCATTGACGTAGGGCTCGGAAAAATTGAATTTTCCGAAATGGCTGATATTATCGCTTCCTGCGACCGTTCCCGTGCCGGTATGACCGCGCCGCCGGAGGGACTTTACCTAAATCGGGTGGTTTTTAGGGATTAATACTTTTATCTAACAAACAAAATATTTACGCATTATATAGGAGAAAAGTTATGTATATCGACGCTATTGATGTTTATCACGTTACACACCCGCTTATTGAGCCTTGGACCACCGCATACGGCTCGGACCCTGTTATCCATTCGGTAATGGTAAAGATGACCAGCGGTGAGCACACCGCTTGGAGTGAATCGACTCCCTTATTTGCTCCCACTTATTCCCCTGAATGTGCTTTTGGTGTATACCACATTGCAAGCGAGTTCCTCGCGCCCCTGGTTCTTCACAAGGATTTTAAATCAGCAGAAGAAATAAACGAAGCAATGAAGGTGATAAAGGGCAACCCCTTTGCACACGCCGCAATTGAGATAGCTTGGTGGACGCTTCAGTCAAAGATAACGAAAACTCCGCTTCACACTCTGCTTGGCGGCAGCGATGACGAGGTTGACGTTGGGGCTGACTTGGGCAGACAGGCATCTATTGATATACTCCTTGAACGTATCGACAGTGCTATCGCTCAAGGCTTCAAGCGCATCAAGCTCAAGGCAATGCCGGGTTGGGATCTCAATATGCTGACCGCTGTTCGCTCCACGTTCCCAAAATTCACCTTCCACATTGACTGTAATTCAGGCTACACACTTGACTCCCTCGATATGTTCAAGAAGATAGACAAGCTCGGTCTTGCAATGATAGAGCAGCCCCTCTTCCACGCTGACATTATTGATCACGCAAAACTACAAGCGGTGTTAGATACGCCTATATGTCTTGACGAGTCCATAACCTCTCCTTATATGGCAGAAAAGGCTATTGAACTTGGTGCGTGCAAGATAATCAACATAAAGCCCGGACGCGCGGGCGGTCTTTACAACTCTATGAAAATTAATGAAATGGCGGCGTCGGCAGGTGTTGGTTGTTGGATTGGCGGCATGCTTGAAAGCTCGGTTGGAGCAGGTATCTGCCTCGAGCTTGCGTCAATGTCGAACATGGTATACCCAAGTGACCTTTTCCCATCTAAACGTTTCTACACCGAGGAAATATCCGACGAGGAAGTGGTATTCTCGTCTCCTGCCAAGATGAAACCTTCAAATGCATACGGAAACGCTTTTCTCCCGAGAGAGGACCGTCTTGCAGCCCGTACTGCAGCTCACAAGCATCTTGAGTAAAATGTAAAAAATGCGGCTTAGTTACATAACAATATTGACAAATTTATTTTTCGGTTGATGACAATGCCGTTCTAGCGTGAACAAATGACAAGCCGAAGGACAAAATGTCAATTCTTCAAGTATAAATCTCCTTACCTTGCAGATACTATACCCGTACAAACTGTAAAATCAAAGGAGATTTATATATTTATGAAAGCAACCGGAATTGTTAGACGCATTGACGACCTTGGACGCGTCGTTATACCAAAAGAAATTCGCCGCACTATGCGTATCCGCGAGGGCGAGCCTATGGAAATCTACGTTAGCCGCGAGGGAGAAGTTATTTTTAAGAAATATTCGCCCATCGGCGAGCTTAATTCCTTTGCCGCCCAGTATGCAGAAACACTCTACCGAATTGCAGGAATGGCAGTGGTTATCTGTGACAGAGACGCAGTTATTGCCTGCGCAGGACTTCCAAAAAAAGAATACCTCGAAAAGAAAATCTCGGGCGAGCTTGAGGATATACTCGACGGGAGAGGGAATTACCGCTACCTTGAAGGCTCCGAGCCCGTGAGAATCACTAACGACGGCACAAGCGCAGCAATTTCCTGTGCCATGCCAATTATAGCCGACGGTGACCTTATCGGCTGTGTGGCATCTGTTCACATTCCCGACACAGAAGCTCCCGACGGTGACGTTGAATCAAAGCTTATCGGTACTGCTGCCGCTTTCCTTGCAAAACAGATCGAGTCATGATACGGTATAAATTCATTTCCTCTGGCAATAATGTTACCGAGGTGATGATATGAAGAAAAATATACCGAAGGTAAATATACTCCGTTCCTCTAATGATGATTTTATTGGAGCATATCCCACTGAGGTTCCATGTGAATTTCCACCAAAGCATCCCGCTGAGGATATGTTTCTCCGCGGCTCGGTGGCTTCCGCTAATGACTGCACGGGTATAGCCGTGGTGCAGCCCGAGGACGGCGATGCAGCAGAGTCGCTTGCTAATCTTTGCGATTTCCCGATTACTGCTGTTGACGGCAGTGTTGCAGGGGATGAAATAAGAGCAGATAAATAGAAAAAAGTAGGGACAGCCCAGGCTGTCTCTACTTTTTTCCTATACAAAATTTTGCCTAAAGCCTCTACCTTATAAGTTGCCTTGCAACTGTTGGAGAGGTGGCAGCCAAAGGCTGACGGAGAGGGCATTTTCTATATATTTACCCTCTCAGCCGCCTGCGGCGGCAGCTCCCCGTATGATGGGAGCCTCATAACGTATCGCACCTACGGAAAAATTCCCCTCAAAGCGGAACAAAATGACGTTTCTTTTCGTCAAATAGGCAGAAATACAAAAGGAGGGCAATCCCCGTGAAAAAAATTATAACCGCCGCTGTTTTGCTTGTGGCTTTGTGCTCGCTCACGTCCTGCGATGCTATTAAAATTATAACAAGTAATCCCTCTGCAATTCGCAACTATTTTATGCCTGACGAAACCTACGCTGACACGGAAACGGAATTCTATTATGATAGCGTTGAGGAGCTTCCGGGAGATGCATCCGGCCCGGCGGGGGAAACAGATGAGCTTGTGTCAAATCTTACAAAACTCCACGGCAAGCTTAAAATTTACACCTTCCCAAACGCCGAAGCGGCACTTTTATATAACGAAAACGACGCTTATGTTATAGATTATACAGAGAACAAGGTTGTGGATATATGTGACTACGCCGTGATGCTTTCCACGGCTGACACTACGGGTCGGGGAAGCGAATATTTTAAAAACATGTCTATAAAAGATGTTGAAGCTTCAGAGCTTGTCCACGAGTTGAAAATAACCCTTACTGTAGCCGACGGTGACTCCTACTTCAAGGTTTACGGCTTCTACACCTTCGACCCTGTATCGGACGGCACGCGTGGCTTTCGCGGCTACTACGGGGATTCTATAAACTATCCCGGATGTTATGAGCCTGCCACAATTTACGATATAAAGGAATTTGCAGCACTCGGTATCACGGGGGACGATTACATATTTGAAAGGGCGGCGGCACTTGCTACGGGGAATTTTGATGCACTTGCCGAAATGATGTATCTGAAGCCCGAGGTTTTGGAAATCCTTAAAACCGTTAAAATCGGCGAATACTCCATAAGCCGCACGGACTTTTCGCCTAATTGGTATCCGAGCCTTATAGTATATATCGACATTATTGAAAGCGGTCACGAGGGGCTGCCTATTGGCAAATACAACATTACCGTAGCTGACGGATACTCCAATGCCGACATTCGCATAGAGCGTCTTGACGGGGAGCCGCTCTATGGGGATTTCGACACCGGTGACATAAACACTCCCATAGGCTTTGTCTACACCTATGCCACCTCCTTTGGCGG
>JAZNFI010000077.1:0-21250 GCA_045589075.1 Candidatus Flemingiibacterium sp. | reverse complement strand
CTGAAAATTTATTTTCAGACGTTAATCCTCGTCCGAGAGCTTGAGAACCGCCATAAACGCCTCGGGCGAAACCTCGACGCTTCCGAGCTGACGCATCTTCTTTTTACCTTCCTTTTGTTTTTCAAGAAGCTTCTTCTTTCTCGTAATGTCACCGCCGTAGCATTTGGCAAGCACGTCCTTGCGCATCGCCTTAACCGTTTCACGGGCGATAATCTTGCCGCCTATAGCCGCCTGAATAGGCACCTCAAAGAGCTGACGCGGTATATTGTCCTTCAATTTCTCACAGATACGGCGTGCTCTGGAATAAGCCTTCTCCTCGTGTACAATAAAGGAAAGAGCATCAACTATATCACCGTTAAGCAAAATATCCAGCTTCACAAGCTTCGATGGGACATAATCCGCAAGCTCGTAATCAAGAGAGGCATATCCCTTGGAGCGCGACTTGAGAGCATCGAAAAAGTCATATATTATTTCGTTAAGTGGGAGCATATAGTGAAGCTCCGCGCGATCTGTATCAATGTAGGTCATATTGACAAATTCGCCACGTCTGTCTTGACAAAGCTCCATAAGTCCGCCTACATATTCAGGCGGAGTGATAATGGATGCCTTTACCATAGGCTCGTAAGCGGTGTCGATCTCATCTGGACTCGGGTAATTTGAGGGATTGTCTATTTTAATAGTCTCGCCGCCCTTTAGATCGAGATTATATATAACACTGGGTGCGGTGGTAATAAGATCAAGGTTAAACTCCCGTTCAAGACGTTCTTCGATTATCTCCATGTGGAGAAGGCCCAGGAATCCGCAGCGGAAGCCAAACCCAAGTGCCGCTGATGTTTCAGCATCAAAGGTAAGGGCGGCATCATTAAGCTGAAGCTTTTCAAGAGCATCCTTAAGATCTCCGTAACGCGCTCCGTCGGCAGGATAAATTCCGGCAAAAACCATAGGTCTTGCCATTTTGAAGCCGGGGAGCGGCTCTGAAGCAGGATTATGAGCAAGTGTGACAGTATCGCCCACCTGCGTGTCTCCCACAGATTTTATAGATGCGGTAAAGTAACCAACATCACCGGCTGAAAGAAATTCGCCGGATTTAAGTCCAAAGGGCTCCATATAGCCCACGTCAACTATGTCAAACTCCGCCCCGGTGCTCATAAGCTTTATCCTGTCACCTGCACGCAGAGTTCCTTCAATAACGCGGATGTTAACCACAACTCCAAGATAGCTGTCGTAGTAAGAATCGAAAATCAGACAGCGAAGCGGGGCGTTCTCGTCGCCTTCAGGTGCCGGAATGTCAGTAATTATCTTGTCAAGCACCTGATCTATATTAAGTCCCACCTTCGCAGACACAGCAGGACATCCCTCGGCAGGAATACCTATAATGTCCTCAATCTCTGCACGAACCTTTTCAACATCGGCAGAAGGAAGGTCTATTTTGTTAATAACAGGCACCACCTCGAGATCGTTGTCAATGGCGAGATAAGCATTGGCGAGTGTCTGTGCCTCAACGCCCTGAGTGGAGTCGACTATAAGCAGTGCACCTTCGCATGCATTTAGAGAACGTGATACCTCGTAACCAAAGTCTACATGACCGGGAGTATCAATAAGATTGAGCGTGTAAATCTCGCCATCGGGTGCATTGTAATCGAGCTTAACCGCCCTCGCCTTTATTGTTATGCCGCGCTCACGTTCAAGGTCCATATTGTCAAGAAGCTGCTCCTCCATGTCTCTTGTTGCAACCGTTCTCGTATACTCGAGAATACGATCGGCCAGAGTTGACTTTCCGTGATCTATATGAGCTATTATTGAAAAATTGCGTATTTTTTTCTGTCTCTCGGTTGACATTGTTTTCTCCTTAATTTTTTGCTCAGTTCGTTTATTTACAGTATATTTTCAATCATTTGAAATATTTAAGAGGATCTACAGCTGCATTATTCTCATATATATTAAGATTCAGATGTGCACCTGTGGTATATCCCGATGTTCCCACGTTTGCAATAACCTGTCCTCTTGTGACCTTATCCCCAACAGCAACAGCATATTTGGATATGTGGGAGTAAAATGAGGCGAAACCTCCGCCGTGACTTATTGTAATGAAGTAACCGTCAGCATAATTGTATGAACATTCAATGACCGTACCGTCGTTTACAGCGTATATTTCGGTTCCGTATGGTGCGGGAATATCAATTCCCTGATGAAACTGCTGTTTACCGGTTACGGGATGGATACGCCATCCAAACTTGCTGGAAACCCTCGTGTAACTAGCTGGAAGCGGCCAAAGCAGCTCACCCTCCACATAGCTTTCGTTTGTAGTTTTCGCATATTCTAAAAGAAGCTTCTCACGTTTTTTTGCGTACTCAAGCTCTATGGCAGCGACATTCTGGAGATCCTGCTTGGCGCTTGCAATCATATTTTCACTTGTTGCCACCAGCTTGCAAGCGTCGGAAATGTCAGATTCAAGCTCACTTTTCCTTGCCTCAAGCGCCTTCATCTGAACATCAAGAGTTGCCTTTTGCCTTGTGAGCTCGCCACGCAATGTCTGAAGCTCAGCAATGCCGGAGTTGTAATCCTCCAGAACTCCGGCGTCATATTTAAGCATCATAATAAATCTGTCAATTCTCGAAAAAAAATCCGAGAGCCCCCCTGATTCGAGAATTATTGTTAAGTAGTTCGCACTTCCGTCCTCTCGCTTTGCCCTTATCCTTTCGCGGACTAGCTCATACTGTCTTTCGGAATCAGCTGTTTTGTTCTCTATTAGCAGGTTATAGTTTTCGATTTGTTGACTGTAACCGTTTATCAGTGCGACTATAGCATCAATCTCGATGTTAAGGGTATAGATTTTGGCGTCAAGTGCCTCCTTCTTACGAAGCGCATCGTTGTAGCCTGCTTGTGCGTTTTCAAGTGCTTCTTCAGCCAACTGACGCTGTGTTGCAGCAGAAGCAAGCTTGTCCTCAAGTGCCGCAATAGATGACACGCCCGATAACGCTCCAGCCTGTGCAGGAGTACTAAGAGTAAGGAACACACTTATGACGACAAGTATCACACCTTTAATTTTGTTCTTCAAAAAATCACCATACTTTATGACATAATTATACTATTATAGTATAACTCAATTTTAACTGTTTGTCAACATCAAATTATTATCGGGGTGTGTATGCAATGTACGTAATATAAAGGAATTTTAAAAACTGTATAGACAATACGGCAAATATATGATATAATAAAAGCAGTAAATGCCTTCGCTCCGCTTCTGCGAATCTAAGTAAGCTTTTATTTGATCATAAATTTTCAAAGATTGAAATCCCAAGGAAAATTTATGATATAATATCTTTAAGAGAAAAAATGAGAGGATGTTCATTATGATAACCAACATAACAGAGCTTCACAATAAAAAAGCATTTATATGCGATATGGACGGTGTTATATATCACGGAAACCGTCTGCTGCCGGGTGTACCAGAATTTGTAAATTGGCTGAACGAAAGCAAAAAAGATTTTCTGTTCCTTACGAACTCCAGCGAACGCGCCCCGCGTGAACTGGCACAAAAGCTCGGCAGAATGGGACTTGATATAAGCGAAGATCACTTCTACACAAGCGCACTGGCAACAGCATCCTTTCTTTCATCACAGTGTCCGGGTGGAAGTGCCTACGTTATCGGAGAGCCGGGACTCGTAAATGCGCTGTATGATGCGGGCATTACAATGAACGATTACAATCCCGATTACGTTGTGTTCGGTGAAACCCGTTCCCTTTCTTATGAAAAGATTGAACGCGCAGTAGAGCTTGTATTCAAAGGGGCAAAGCTTATTGGCACAAACTCCGATGTCACAGCACCCGGAGAGCGTGGAATTATTCCTGCCTGCAGTGCCCTTATTTCTCCTATAGAGCTAGCTACCGGTCGCAAGGCTTACTATATCGGCAAGCCCAATCCGCTTATAATGCGCCACGCACTAAAAAAACTCGGATGCAATCATGACGAAGCAGCAATAATTGGTGACCGCATGGATACCGACATTATCGCAGGAATTGAAAGCGAATTTGATACCGTGCTGGTGCTTTCGGGAGTTACAACTCTTGAAACCCTTCAAAATTTCCCGTATCGACCCATGTACATATTAAACGGAGTGGGAGACATTCCCAAATCGGAAATAATTGTAGGTGAATAAACAATAACAAATATAAAAGCAAGTCCGAAGAGCTGACAGCTCATAATCGGACTTGCTTTTTTATATTATCACATCTATACGTTCAGCAGGACACACCGAGATGGCACCGTCTGACTTACGTGCAGAAGAAGGAAGAAACAGAGTCACTTTCTGTGACACTCCAATAACTGCCTCTAAAAATGTGCAGCATACAAAATCATCGCACGACAACCCAAACTTCTCCGAATAATGCTCTGCGCAGATAAACGCCATATCAATTTTGATTCTTGACAGCATCGAAACAGCGAACCCGCCCTGAGATACACCGCCAACGAGCTCACCGCCAAGCATAATTACACGAATATTATCGTTTCTCGAAAGGATAGCGGCATTTTCAGCCGATGCTGTAATTACACGGAGTGTGGTAAAATCGTTGCCCTCCGCCAAGAGCTCAGAGATGGCGTATCCAACTTCCCCGTGGGGAATGAAGACAGAATCACCGTTTTTAATCAAGGCAGCTGCCCGTTTTGCAGATGAGTAAGCCCAATCGGAAATCTTTTCGCGTTCAACTATCCGCGGTTTGCCAACAGACAGCTCACCCACCGGAATCGCACCGCCGTGAGTGCGCTTAAGTAATCCTTTTTCCGCAAGAATACGCAAATCTCTTTTTGCGCTGTCATAACTTACTGAAAATTTCTTCTGTATTGTGGACGTACTTATGCTTCCCGTTGCTGCAATTATGTCGAGTATCGCTTGATGGCGTTCTTCGATATACATATGCTCCTCCTCTTGGTGTTTTTGCAATTATATCATATTTGTCGGTGTCCGTCAAGAGAATTATTTTGAAGGAGCCACATTAGCATATTTTCACTACTACACCAATACAATATATCAGACGTGAGCTAAAACAACAAAATCGGAGGAAAAAATAATGACGGAAATCTATTTTACTGAGGGAACTTTACTGAAATCTCCCGAAAATCTTGAATATACCGCTTCTCTTGAAGGTCTTGAGCTGGCAATGCGCGAGGGTATCATTCTTGAGGGCATCGCCGTTCGGTGCAACTCTCAAAAGCAGCTTACTGTGGAGCTTGGTGAATACACCGGAACCATTGATAAAGACGAGGTTCAGCTCACCTTTGGCGAGGACGTAAAGGATATTGCAGTAATAACCAGGGTCGGAAAACCGATTTGCTTCAAGATAACGGGAATTGAGAAAAACCGCTTTGGAGATCCTATTATTACTCTTTCAAGACGCCTCGCTCAGCTTGAATGTGCAGAAAACTACCTTGCCGGGCTGCGTCCGGGTGATATTATACCTGCAAAAGTAACGCACCTTGAGCATTTTGGCGCATTTGTAGATGTTGGATGCGGAATAATATCTCTGCTCTCCATTGACTGTATCTCTGTATCAAGAATATCTCATCCATCAGACAGACTTTCCATTGGATGTGAGATAGATGTTGTGGTTCGGGGATGTGAGAAGGACGGTATGGGAATGCCCACAAGAATATTTGTATCAAGGCGTGAGCTTCTCGGAACATGGGAGGAGAACGCAGCAATGTTTGCCGTGGGACAGACAGTAACAGGGGTAATCAGAAGTATCGAACCATACGGTGTATTTGTAGAGCTTACACCAAATCTTGCGGGGCTTGCCGAATACCGTGACGACGTCTGCGTTGGACAAAATGCTGCCGTATACATAAAAAATATTATTCCTGAAAGAATGAAGATAAAGCTTGTAATAATTGATTCTGCACGCTCGCTTTCTTCGAGGCATTTATGTGAATTCAAGCCATCAACTACCGCGACTCACATTGAACGATGGCGTTACTCACCCGAGGTTTGCAACCGTGTTATAGAAACAGTGTTTTCGGAGTAAATGAGAAAAACACTGAAAATGTTACAAAAACCTCTTGCAATTTAGTATAAATTAGTGTATAATAATACCAATATAGGATCTGCAGGAGGTAGAATATGAACTCAAATTTAGTTATCACCATCGGTAGGCAGTACGGCAGTGCCGGACGCCATATTGGTGAAGAGCTTGCAAATAAGCTCGGTATAAAATTTTATAATAACGACCTTATTTCCCTCGCGGCACAAAAAAGCGGCATGGCTGACCATGTTGTGGGCGAGGCTGATGAGAAGGCTACAAATTCCCTTCTTTACACTCTGGCTATGGGTAGTTCCTTCTGGGGCGGAAACGCAGGTTTAGCGTTTGGTATGCCCATAAACGATAAACTGTTCGTTACCCAGTCCGAAATAATTAAAGAGCTTGCGGACGAAGGTCCCGCCATTTTCATAGGACGCTGTGCGGATTATGTTCTTCGCGGTTATCCGAATCTTATTAAGCTATTTATTTACGCGCCTCTTGAATTCCGTGCACAGCATGTTGCTGAACTTCATGATATGAATCTTGACAAGGCGAAGGATCTCGTTATTAAGACAGATAAGCGCCGTGCAAACTACTACAACTACTATACAGGTCAGAAATGGGGCAAGCTGGAAAACTTTGATATGGCTTTGGATTCCTCACGGCTCGGAATCGAAAAAACTGCCGATATGCTTGCAAACTACGTTGAATACTACAAGGACCATTACATGAGATAATATATTTTAGGGCTGCTGAAGAATCAAGGCAGCCCTGAGTCTGTTTATAATATTTCTTATTATCGGAGAATCAAAGCAATGGATAAAAAAGTAATAATTGCAAGCGACTCAACAAGCGACCTTTCCAAAGAACTTATTGAACTCCGGGGTATCCGAACAATTCCCCTGACCGTGTCTCTTGGCGATGAACATTACCGTGACGGAATAGACATTAACCCTGACATGATATATGAGCATTATGAAAAAACGGGCACACTCCCCAAGACAGCTGCCATCAACACAGCTGAGTTCAAGGACTTTTTTGCAGAACTCACAGCAGACGGAAGCTCGGTGGTGCTGTTTACCATAAGTGCCGAAATGTCGTCAACCTACAATAACGCCCACCTAGCCGCTATGAATTTCGATAACGTTCACATTGTTGACACCCGTAACCTTTCAACCGGCGGGGGACTTTTGGTACTTGCCGGCGCAGATATGAGAGACGAGGGCAAATCAGCCGAGGAAATTGCGGAAGCTTGCCGGGCTTTGGCACCCAAGGTTGATGCATCCTTTGTAATAGACGACCTTGAATTTCTTTATAAAGGCGGTCGCTGCTCTGCCATTGCAGCTTTAGGAGCAAATCTTTTATCTCTTAAGCCCTGTATAGGTGTAAAAGACGGAATAATGGGAGTCGGGAAGAAATATAGGGGGAAATTTGGGATTATATTAAAAAAATATATTGATGATCAAACAAAATATATAGATGAAATCGACACCAAGCGCATCTTCATCACTCACGCCGGATGCGATGAAGATATTGTCAAAGCATGCCTTGAGCAGGTTATGTCTCTTGGGGTGTTCGAAGAGGTACTTTTGACAAGAGCAGGTTGTACAGTAAGTTCACATTGCGGACGTAACACACTCGGTGTATTATTCATTCGAAAATAAAGCTTACCCGCGCCGCAAAAGGCGTGGGTAAATATTTTGAAATTTCAGACATCTTACTTAAAGAATTTCATATTAAAGAAAAGTTATGAAAAATCAGATTATATTGTGATTTAGGAAAAATAATTACTGACTAACAAAATTGAAGTAGACATCATGCGAACAACCGTATGGATACAGTATTTAAACATTGAAACAAGCCCAATATTTTCAGAAAAGCTATTGACAAAGAGCCAAAGCTTTGATATAATAATATTGTTGTGGCAGCGAAGAAAAGACAAGTATTTGGTTCAGCTTAATTGTATTATGCGAATTTTAGTTGTCCAACAAAAGAATTGACCACCGTGTGAATTAAATATTCTTCATCAATCGAGGTGTAGCGCAGTTGGTAGCGCGCCAGTTTCGGGTACTGGAGGCCGCGAGTTCGAGTCCCGCCACTTCGACCAAGAGGTTTTGAGAGCAATTCTCAAAACCTTTCTCTTTTTACCCAATCTAGTGTACACTCTCTGCGATTCCACATCTCACAAGAAAAAACCACCAAGAGCAAAAGCTCTCGGTGGTTTTTTGGTGCGAGAAACGGGACTTGAACCCGTACAGTGTGAACTACACGCCCCTCAAACGTGCGCGTCTGCCAGTTCCGCCACTCTCGCATATGAAGTATCCCGCCTCGCGACGGCTTCTATATTATACACTATTCCATAGCTTTTGTCAATAGATTTTCTAAAGATTTTCCCATAAGACATGGCAAAATAAATTCCCGCCGACAAGTATTATTTGTCGGCGGGGAAATAACTTTAATTATTATTCCATATCAAGGATTGTTTCGTTAAAATTATCAATCTCGGTGTTTGCTGCTAATTCATAGGTCGCTACATAAGATGCGAGTCCGCCCCACTCCTCAGAAACAATGTTGTCACCAACGTCGTAATACATGCCTACGCCTTGTGAGAAATAACCAAAGAAGTTCATACCTGCGTCATAAACAATTCCATCAAAAATAATGTCAAGCATTTCTTTGGAATCTTCATCACGGGACAACTTTTCGCCAAGCACTATATCATAGTAAGCGGGAAGAACTTCTTCAGAGCTGTAATATGCAAGCAACTCCATTACCTCGCCTACCATCTCCTTTTCCTTAACACTTGAGGGAACGCACATAAGTCCTGACCAGTCAAGGCTTATGTAATCATCCTGCTCTTTATCAAGCTTCGGATAAGGAAGAAGACCAAACTCCAGCTGAACATTACGATACCTGTTGAGAGCATTAAGTGCAACAACACCAAACAGAGTGCGATTCTTTGTGATGTTCAAAGACTCACTGTTGCCCTCAAGGCTTGAGCTGTCGAAGTCGTTTCTGTATTCATAGACATAAGTGTCCGAACCTTTGAACAGCTTTTCTAACTTCTCTACCATTTTGTAAGTACGCTCACTTGTTTGGAACGCAACCTCAAAAAGATCATCTTCGGTCTTGTCGAGAATCAGCACTCCGCTTGCCTGAACAAACGGTGTCAAGAACCAGTCGTGGGGAAGACCCAGACCGTAGGTATCCTCAATGTCGGGCACACCGTCACCGTCATCGGCAGAAACCACAGACATCATAGTGAGCATATTATCAATAGTCCATTCGCCATCTCTTACCATTTCGTACGGATCGTCAAGATCGTATTTGTCTATGAAATCCTTATTGAAGACAATAGCGTTAGGGTCAGGAATCATATAGTCGTTAGCAGCATAGTATGCATGACCTGCCATAGAAAGATTCGTCATTGCCGACTGATTCCACCACGCAGTAGTAGTGTCTATAGAATCAATATCGTAGAGGTCATGAAGCAAACCTTCAGTTGCCATGGGAGAAACTCCGGATATACAGTGTGTCAGTGCAATCTGGTAAAGGTCGTCACCTACCATAACGCCCTCTCTTACACGCTCCGGTATATGGTCAACGTCATCCACAAGCTGATGCGTGATGTCAACGCCAAGATAATCTTCAACCTTGATTTCGCGGTTGTAAAGAGCCTTCTGCATTGCATCACCAGAGTTTTCCTCAGCGTAGAAGTAGTTAGGATAAAGACCCCAGTTAGGAAGCAGAATGTTGATATTGGCATTATCATAATTCTTCCTCTCAATACCTGCGGGCAACGTACCTGTTACTTCGACAGTATCCTTACCTTCATCACTACTTGTGTCACCGTTATCGCAGGCAGCAAATGAAAGAAGCATCGAAGCAAGAATAAAGGATGCTATTAGACTTTTTTTCATATGTATATCTCCTTATACAAATTTATCTAGCGATATTATACCACAAATTTATTCTATAGTCAATACATTTCTGCAAATTTTATCAAAAAGAAAAACTTAAGAAACTCGGGGTCATCATAAAACATTTCCGAGACGATGTTAGTCGTCTCGAAAAACAACTATCAGTCCACAAAAGTTGCGTTTTCGACAATAAACTCGGGGACAATCTTTTGATAGAGAAGTATCTGTTTAATATGCGGTGCACCGTAATAATCAACATAGTCAGTGTACCCTGCAGCCTCAATATCAGCATCAGTAACGGTCAAGCCCTCAATTTCAGCGATAGCCTGAGCGGTGAGGAACTGAAGCGCCGACTCCTCGTAGCCGCTCATCATCTCATTAACATAAGCGTCAAATGATTCATAGTCCATATTGGTAGAAATGTACTCGTCAACGGTGACACCCATCATATCAGCATAATATTCAAAATTATACCGTTCAGAGTTTATAAAGTACTGGATAACAGATTCGGGATACTCCTCACAAACAGTATTTGAAACTATTTCAGAAAAGACATTGCTTGCACCTACACTCTTAAGCCATAACATAATGTCCTCTTTGAGAGCGTCAACGGATTCAAAGCCGTAATAAATTGCGATTTCATCGTTAAGAACAGCTTCAATCTCTTCACCCTGTATGTAGTTTATGGTGATATTGAAAACAGCATCCTTGCCGTTCAACTCATCAACGCCGTAATTTTCAGGGAATGTTACCTCGATGTCAAAATTCTCGCCCGGTTCATGTCCGATAAGCTGTTCAAGGAAATCGTCGATGTACCGAGTTACGCCGATAGTAACGGTGGTACCGTAGCCGCCTGTGCTGCCGCCGTCAAACTCAACACCGCCGATTGAGCCCACATAATCTATGTTTACGGTATCACCGTTTGCGATAACACCCTCGGTAAGCTGCTCGTAGGAGGAATGCTCTGCTAATATTATGTCAATCTGCTCGTTAAGTGCTTCTTCCGAACCTTCAACATCGCTTCTTAAAAGCTCAATTCCCTTATAATCAGGGAGAGTAACGTAATCGGAGGCCTTAACTCCTTCATAGAAGCCGTTTTCGTCAATACCTGCGCTGTAATCGTACTCACTCACAGATGTATCATTCTCAATTATGGATTCAGAGGAGGTATCGCTCTCAAATGTTTCGGTTTCATCAGTACCGACATTGATACCGCAGGATGCAAGCGACAAAAGAGCCGCTACGAGGATAAGTGACAAAATGCGTTTGTTTTTCATAACTTACTGTTGATTTTGCTATGATGCTCAGCATCATTTGCAAAACACTTCCTTTCTCGCCGTCTGAGGGCGTGGTTTGCGCGGTAATATCACACCATTTATAGCATGGTAATACCGCACAGGGCAGTTTTAAGACTTGTTTTCAAACTGAACACTCAAATTATTGTAATTATAATCAGAGCATTAATTACTTAGTTATTCTATCATAAACCTTACATAAAATCAATATCAAATATTAAGTAATTTTTAAATTATATAAGAACAGTTTTAGACATTAATCAATAATCGTTGCAAATCGAGTCTTTCCTATCTCGGTGAACACACTATTTCTATGTAAGACTGTAAACTAGGTAATTGCACGCAGGTCCGTAATGATTTCGCGTGGGGTCAAGATTGCCCTCTCCTCTTGACAAAAACTGCACAATAGTATATAATTATTTATAACATGTACCATCGAAAGGATCAAACCATGAAAATCACACCTGTAAAAGGTACCGCAGACTATCTCCCCGCTGATGTGCTTGTTCGCGACTACCTTCAATCCACCATCCTTGAAACCTACCGCTCCTGCGGTTTTGAGCGTATCACCACCCCGATTATCGAGGATATTGAAAACCTTGACAAAAGCGACGGCGGTGAAAATCTCAATCTTATATTCAAAATAATGAAACGTGGCGAAAAGCTTGATGAGGCGGTTTCCACAGGAGATATAAAAGAACTTTCCGATATGGGTTTGCGCTACGACCTCACGCTTCCTCTGACACGCTACTATGCCAACAACAGAGCCAAGCTGCCCACCCCCTTCAAGGTTATTCAGATAGACAAAGTTTACCGCGCCGAACGTCCGCAAAAGGGTCGTATGCGTGAATTTATGCAATGCGACATCGATATAATCGGAAGCGATTCCTATACATCAGAGGTTGAGCTTATTGTTACCACAGCAAAGGCGCTTCTCAATATTGGATTTGATAATTTCATTATAAGAATCAACGACAGACGCCTGCTTAAATCTATAATCATGTCAGCAGGTTTTGAGGAACTCGACTGCGATTCGGTTTGCATCAGCCTTGACAAGCTTGATAAGATTGATGTAGAGGGTGTTCGCCAAGAGCTTATTCAAAAAGGCTTTTCTGATGCAATCACTGACAAACTCATGGCAAGCATCGGCAAAACTCCTTTCACACTGGATTCAGCCGAGAAAATTTGCGGTAAAACAGACGCGATTTCGAACCTTCGCCGCATAATTGAGCTTGCTAACTGCGCGTCGGGCGGAAAATACAAGGTTGAATATGACATGACTCTGGTACGGGGACAGGGATACTATACAGGTACCGTATTTGAAATATCATCACCTGAATTTCGCGGTGCAATCGGCGGCGGCGGTCGCTACGACAATCTTATCGGAAAATTCCTCGGCGAATCCATTCCGGCGGTAGGCTTTTCTATAGGCTTTGAGCGTATTGCCGGTATACTCCTTGACAAGAAGTATAAGATCCCCGGCAGGAAGCCAAGGCTTGCACTCATCTACACCGAGGAAAATTTTTCATCAGCACTTCCCCACGCCGACACACTGCGCGCGGAGTACGACGTGACTATGATGGAAGCACCCAAAAAGCTTGGCAAGCTATTTGCGAAGCTTGAAGACAGTGGGTACTACGGATGCATTGTGGAAGGCAATGACGAGCTTAAGACCTTCGCAAAAAAATGATATATTATACGGGACATCCAAGAGGATGTCCCGTATTTATTGTATAGCGAAAGCCACGCTTTAGACTCGTGGTTTTCCCAATAAAACAAATCACCGCCCCTATATACGGAGCGGTGATAGCTTTTTACCTTATTAATTACTCCTCATCCTCAGCGCAATCAAATTTTTCATTGCAGGCAGGGCAAGTAATATCGGAGGGGTCGACGGTTTCGTCAAAGTAAACCTTCTCTCCACATTTCGGACAGGTAACCTCGTAGAAAACCTCTTCGTCATCGTCGTCACCACAGTCGCAATCGCAATCGCAATCGCAATCATCGTTGCAATCACAATCACAGTCGCAGTCGTCGTCCTCAAAACAGTCATAGAACTCCTCTTCAAGGTCACCGAGGTCGTGATCAAGCTCATCCAGGTAGTCTGCATGGGTGAGGATCTCGCTCTCGTGAGCCTCAATAACGTCAGCCATGTCGGAAACGGTTTCGATAAGTTTCATTATAAGTTTAGCTTCGGGCTTGCTCTCATCAAGCTTTAAACCCTCTGCAAGACCCTTAAGATAAGCAGCTTGTTCAAGAATAGTCATGGTATAATTCCTTTCATTCTGCATTTAGCATTTTGCATTATTCGGACTTTGTCCGAATTTTACGCTCTTTCGAGATACTCTCCGGTACGTGTGTCAATACGAATTTTTGTACCGATGTCGATAAACAGCGGAACCTTAATTGTTGCACCGGTCTCGAGAGTTGCAGGCTTGGTAGTTCCCTGTGCGGTATCACCCTTGAAGCCGGGTTCGGTATCGGTTACTTCGAGCTCAACAAATATAGGGGGCTCAACGGAGAATACGTTGCCCTTGTAGGAAACTATCTTGCACATCTCGTTTTCTTTAACAAACTTGAAGTTGTCGCCAAGAACCTTTGCATCAATCGGAATCTGCTCAAAGCTTTCCATATCCATAAAATAGTAAAGATCGCCATCATTGTAGAGATACTGCATTTCGCGTCTTTCAACAATTGCGTTCTCAAATTTGTCAGTGGGGTTAAAGGTGCGCTCAGTAACCGCACCGGTTATTACATTCTTCATCTTAGTTCTTACGAACGCCGCACCTTTACCGGGTTTAACGTGCTGGAACTCAACAACCTGAAGAACCTGACCGTCCATTTCAAACGTTACACCGTTTTTAAAATCTCCGGCTACTACCATTTTATAAATCCTCCGTGAATTAAAAAGTTTTATGCTCGGTTTGCCGAGACATTTACATAGACACTGATATTTTACACCATTTCAGTGATTTTTTCAATAGTTTTTTGCAGGAAGTTATGTATATTTACAATTTATTCATTTTTGCACTTCTATTTTAAAGTTTTTTGTACTAATGTCTTGCAAACGCGCGCGCGGTGTGATATAATAATATAGTTATAAACCATGAGGGCGTATACGGAAGGAATGTGACAGATGAAACGGAAAATTATGGGCACTTTGACAGCTGTGCTTGGCGTTCTTGTGTTTTTAGCGCTCTGTGCCCTGCTCATTCCATATGTTTTGTCGCTTCGTGAGCCTGAAACCAGAGAAACATTCAGAGCCTTTATAGATTCCCTTGGCGTAATCGGCGTCCTTTTAATGCTTGTTTTGCAGATGCTCCAGATAATAGTGGCAATAATCCCCGGAGAGCCAATTGAAGTGCTTCTCGGAGTTATGTACGGCACATTCGGCGGACTTACGCTGTCGCTTCTCGGCATCGCTATAGGTCAGAGCGCGGTATATTTTCTTATAAGACGGTACGGGCTTGCCTTTGCTGCAAAATTTGTTGATGTAAAGAAATTCGGGAATCTGAAGTTTTTAAGTACCGATTCAAGTCGCGACACGCTGGTGTTTCTGCTATTTTTCATACCCGGAACGCCAAAGGACATACTTACCTATTTCGTGCCGTTCACGGGCATGAAATTTTCACATTTCATTATCCTCACAACTCTTGCAAGAATCCCTTCTGTGGCAAGCTCCACTTGGGCAGGCGCTACTCTGTCGGAGGGCATGATAGCGAAATCGGCAGTAATCTTCGCCGTAACGGGTATCGTGGGCATAGCAGGAATACTTATAAACGAACGAATAACCAAAAAACGGAGAATTACCCATAATGATAAAAATAACGCCTGACGAAATTAAACGGCAATATGATATAATGGCAAGGGTGCGCGAGATAAACGCCATCAACCCTGTCCCGCCGAAATGCTATATACGCACCTTCGGCTGTCAGCAAAACGAGGCGGATTCCGAGCAGCTTCGGGGAATGGCAGAGGAAATGGGGTATGAGCGCACTGACTTACCCGGCGATGCCGATTTGATACTTGTGAACACCTGCGCCGTCCGTGAGCACGCTGAGCTTCGCGCCCTTTCCACTACCGGACAGTTCAAAAAGCTAAAGGAGAAGAATCCCGGTCTTCAAATCGGTGTCTGCGGCTGCATGGTTACCCAAGAGCACAGAATGGACGCCATAAAAAAAAGTTATCCTTACGTCGATTTTTTGATCGGTACGGGAATGCTTTATAAGCTGCCGGAGATACTTTATGAAAGACTTTCAGGCGGCAAACGAAGTTTTACGGTGGATCTTCCTGAAGGTTCGCTTGCCGAGGGACTTCCCATAAAAAGAGAGTCAACGGCTACCGCTTGGGTAAGTGTCATGTACGGCTGCAACAATTTCTGCTCATACTGCGTTGTACCGTATACCAGGGGGCGTGAACGAAGCCGTGAAAGGATGGATATAATAGCCGAGGTTAAGTCGGTGATAGCCGATGGAGCACGCGAAATAACGCTTCTCGGTCAGAATGTGAACTCATACCGCTCCGATGGCGGCGACTTTGCCGACCTTGTGTCGGAGATATGCGACCTTGACGGCGACTTTATCCTTCGCTTCATGACAAGTCACCCCAAGGACGCCTCCCATAAGCTGATAGATGTTATGGCGGCATCTAAAAAGTGTGCGAGACAGTTTCACCTTCCTTTGCAGTCGGGATCGGCGCGCATACTTTCCGAGATGAACAGAAGATACACCCCTGACTCCTACCTTGAGCTTGTTTCTTATATGAGGGAGAAGATGCCCGATGTTGCCATATCTTCTGACATTATCGTGGGCTTCCCGGGCGAAAGCGATGAGGAGTTCGAGGAAACCATAAAAATGCTCAAAACGGTGAAATTTGATATGGTTTATTCCTTTATCTATTCTCCTCGCCCACTGACACCTGCGGCAGCAATGGACTGTCAGATTCCTGCCGAAATTAAGTCAAGGCGATTTGACAGACTTCTTGAAACCCAGAATGAAATATCCCTTAAGAAGAATCTTGCTCTGGTTAATAAAACCCAGCGTGTACTAATAGAGGGTGAGAGCAAAAATTCAAGTAATATGCTGACGGGCAGAGCCGACTCAAATAAGCTTGTGCATATTCCGAGAAATGAAGAGACGGAAGCACTTATCGGAAAATTCGTTCAAGTTCGCATAACAAGAGCTGAAACCTTCGCCCTTTTCGGCGAAGTAATATGACTTTTAGGGAGGAGGCGTTGCGCTCAGACGCCGCTCCAACCTCCTCCCTTGCCCCTCCACCAGGCTCGGCTGCCGCCGATGTTTTAGAACATATAGAGAGCGCGGCAATAGCCGAGGCGATGGGGGTGCAGGGGTACTATGCATCGGCGTTCAGTTGGCACAGCCAACTAGTTAGCAGCAAGGCAAAGCCGTCTGCTTAAGTGCAATAGTCCCCCTGCTCGAAGACGCGCAAGGCGTGTCGAGAATGTAAACAAAATAAATTTATAAACAAGAATTAAAAGGAGAAAGCCAAAATGGAAATCATGGAGCTTGCCGCTGAACTTGGCAGAAAAATCAAGGAAGACGAAAGAATAGTAAATATGAAGAAGGCGGAGGAGGCTTATAACTCCGACCATACCCTTCAACGCCTTATGGTTGAATATAACGCTCAAAACACCGCGCTTACCGAGGAATACAAGAAGCCCGAAAAGGATATGGAGTTTATAAAGCGTATCGAGCACAGAATTAACGAGATTTACCACGAAATCACCGAAAATCCCGTTATGATTGAGTATCAGAAGGCGCAGGAAGTAGTCAACGAGTTTATGAACGAGGTTAATTCCGAAATCACCTATCAGATAACAGGACAGCGTCCTTGCTCGCACGATTGCTCGTCCTGCAGCAGCTGTTCTTCCTGCGGTGATAAGCACTGATTTGCTTTAGGCTCTCCCCTCGGGAGAGCTGTCAGCGAAGCTGACTGAGAGGGCTATTTCTAACACAGATACCCTCCCCGTCACGGCTATGCCGTGCCACAACTCTCCAACAGTCGCAAAGCAACTGTAAGGGATAGGCTTATTTAGAGGCTTCCCCTCAAGGGGATGTCTCTCGCAGGTGACGACATCACAGACGACCCGTTAAATTCCATACAAATAACTACTTTTCCCGAAAGGAGCAAACCCCTATGACCCCAATGATGCAGCAGTATTTCGAAATAAAGAATCAATATAAAGACGCACTGCTCTTTTACAGACTTGGCGACTTCTACGAGATGTTCTTCGATGATGCCAAAATTGCGTCAAGGGAGCTTGAACTCACCCTAACCGGAAGAGACTGCGGAGAGCCTGAACGTGCACCCATGTGCGGAGTGCCATTTCACTCGGCAGATTCCTATATAGGAAAGCTTATCGAAAAGGGATATAGGGTTGCCATATGCGAGCAGGTGGAAGACCCTGCTATGGCAAAAGGTCTTGTAAAGCGCGATGTTATACGCGTAATCACCCCCGGCACCGTGGTAGACGCCGGACAGCTTTCAGAGAAAAAGAACAACTACATTGCCGCTATTTCCTCGGTTGATGATATAGTAGGCGTTTGCTTTGCGGATATTTCCACAGGACAACTCTACGCTACCGCCTTCGACGGCAAACGCCGATATGACCGTCTAACCTCCGAGCTTTCCACCTATGCCCCAAAAGAAGTCATACTTCCCTATTCGGAAAAAGAGATCTTGTCAGCAGGTGATTTTATAGAAGCAAGACTTAAGCCCTTTACCGTAAAGGGTCAGATAGCGCGCTTCAACAAAAAGAACTGTACCGAGCTTGTCCGCAAGCACTTCGGCAACTGCTACACCCCCACCGGCGAAAATCTTCCCATAACCCTTGCCATAGGTGCTCTGCTCGACTATATAGCCGAGACACAAAAAACAGATCTATATTATCTTACAGAGCTTTCCTGCTACAACGACGGTCAGTACCTGGAAATTGACGCCTCTACAAGACGGAATTTGGAGCTGTGCGAGACTATGCGCACGGGAGAGAAAAAAGGTACGCTTCTATGGGTGCTTGATCACACATCCACTTCCATTGGTGCAAGAATGCTCAGAAAATGGGTAGAGCTTCCTCTTAAGGACGTCAACGAAATTGAAAAGCGTCTCGATGCGGTGGACGAGCTTTACGGAGACTTCATGCTTCGTGAGGAGCTTGCTTTACGGCTCAAAAACGTGCTGGACCTCGAAAGGCTCACCACAAAGCTAGTCTATGGAAGTGCAAACGGCAAGGACCTTGCAGCCATAAGACAAACCCTTGAGGTTCTGCCTGAAATTAAAGAACTGCTTGCTTCGGTAAATTCAAGGGAGCTGAGGACGCTTGATAACGAACTTGATACACTGACCGACCTTTGCGAGCTAATCAAGGACACCATTTGCGATGATCCTCCGTTCTCGGTAAGAGAGGGCGGTATCATAAGAGACGGAGCAAACAAGGAAGTCGACTATTTAAGAAGTATAATTGAAGACTCGAACAATGTAATTAAAAAGCTTGAGGAAAAGGAACGAAACGCAACGGGTATTTCCAAGCTGAAGGTGGGATACAACAGAGTATTCG
This sequence comes from Candidatus Flemingiibacterium sp., assembly GCA_045589075.1. GTDB lineage: Bacteria > Bacillota > Clostridia > Oscillospirales > CAG-272 > Flemingiibacterium. The sequence goes on along the minus strand of JAZNFI010000077.1, from coordinate 2,447 downwards.
GTTACTATATCGAAGTCACCCGTTCCCAAACATCACTTGTCCCTGACACCTACATAAGAAAGCAAACACTTGCAGGCGCGGAAAGATATATAACGGAAGAGCTTAAGGACACCGAAGCTACCCTTCTCGGAGCAGCAGACCGTGTTAATGCGCTGGAATATGAGCTTTTTAGGGGTGTGGTCAATAAGCTCTGTGAAAACGTACTAAGAATCAAGCTCACTGCTGAAATGCTGGCAAAGCTTGATGCCTACATTTCACTTGCGGATGTGGCTGTACGCAATAACTATACCCGCCCAACTCTTGATACCTCCGACAGACTTGAAATATCAGAGGGACGCCACCCGGTAGTGGAGGTTTTCGTCACAGACAATTATTTTGTGCCGAACGATACAGTACTTGATACAAAAGACAATCGCCTTATGCTCATAACAGGTCCCAACATGGCAGGTAAATCCACCTATATGAGGCAGGTTGCGCTTATAACTCTTATGGCTCAGATAGGTTCCTTTGTCCCTGCAAAAAAGGCGCACATAGGCGTATGTGACCGTATCTTCACGAGAGTCGGAGCTTCTGACGACCTGGCAAGCGGTCAGTCAACGTTTATGTTGGAAATGAACGAGGTTGCGTGCATACTCAAAAATGCTACAAAAAAATCGCTTATTATTTACGATGAAATAGGCAGGGGCACCTCAACCTACGACGGTATGTCTATTGCCCGCGCTATCGCCGAATACACAGTTTCTCCGAAGCTGTCGGCAAGAACTCTTTTCGCGACTCACTATCACGAGCTTACAACACTTGAGGATACCCTTCCCGGCGTGGTAAATTACAACATCGCAGCAAGGAAGAAGGGAGATGACATTACATTCCTCAGGAAAATAGTAAAAGGTGCAACCGACGATAGCTACGGCATTGAAGTAGCAAAGCTGGCGGGCGTGCCCGGTGAAGTCATAAAGAGAGCTAAAGAAGTCCTTGCGGAAATAGAATCGGGCGCACCGCAGATAATCGAGAAGAAATCTGACAAGTCCGAGGAGGACCACGAGATTAATTTTGAGGTAATGGTAGCACTGTCGGCAGCAGATACCATTAAGAATATGCCAATCGACACCCTCACCCCAATTGAGGCGATGAACGAGCTATATAAGCTAAAAAAACTGCTCACTAACCAAACACGAGGAGGTACAGCATGGGAATCATAAAACAGCTGGATTACGATACCGCAGTGCTCATCGCCGCCGGCGAAATGATTGAAAGACCTGCTTCTATCGTTAAAGAGCTGGTTGAAAACTCCATTGACGCAGGTTCAACGAAAATCACTGTAGAAATAAAAAACGGCGGCATCACATTAATACGAGTCAGTGATAACGGATGCGGAATGTCGAGGGATGACCTCCCTGTATCCATAATGCGCAATGCAACAAGCAAAATACGCAACTCTGAGGACATAGCATCTATTCACACCCTAGGTTTCCGTGGTGAAGCTTTGGCTTCTATTGCCGCTTGTGCTGACCTTCGTATCAGAAGTAAACGCCGCGAGGACGACGTTGGCTGTGAACTTGAAATTCATCCAGGAGAAACAATTCCCAAGCTTACCGACATACCGATGACTGACGGCACAACCATCATCGTAGAAAACCTGTTCGCAAGCATACCCGCAAGGCACAAGTTCTTAAAAAGGGACTCCGCCGAGGCGGCTCATATCAGTGATCTTTTCGAAAAGCTTGCACTATCTAATCCGTCAATAGCCATGACCCTGATAATAGACGGCAAGATGCGATGTCAGACCATAGGCAACGGTAATCTTAAGAACACAATATATTCGGTATTTGGTCCTGAATTCGCAGGAAAACTCATTGAAATTTCATACAAAAACCATTTAAAAGTCTACGGCGGTGGCGGCGTTAATATCGGAATTACCGGTTTCATCGGAACTCCCAATAACACAAAAGGCAACCGTTCGGGACAGCTTTTTTACATAAACGGCAGATGCGTAAAAAGCACTTGCCTCCAGTCGGCACTTGAGCAGAGCTTTAACTCTTATATAGAGCCTTCCAGGTTTCCTACCTGTGTTATGTTTGTAGAAATCTCCCCAGAGTTTGTTGACGTCAATATACATCCCACAAAGCTTGAGGTCAAGTTCCAGTCGGACAAGCCGGTATTTGAAGCTATATACTACACCGTGAGAGGTTCGCTGGAAAGACATATTCCCCGCCCCAAGCTTGAAATTGATTACAAAGCTATCGGCGAGGTGAATTACGAGTTTTATAAGATGCTCAATCAGTTCACACCACTGCCGGACAAGGATGAGACCAAGGATGAAAATGAACCAAAAAGGGTTTACAACAACCAGCGAAATGTCAAGATAGGTCAGATTTCTGTAAATGACGAATTAAGCAAATCTCTATTTTCTTCCATATCCGGTCAAACAGCTGCGCCTACACCGGAAC
>JAZNFI010000076.1:0-24363 GCA_045589075.1 Candidatus Flemingiibacterium sp. | reverse complement strand
TATTTGTCTGGGTGTTATTGTACTTCAGCTTATGATAATAGTCCTGCCGTGTTCATTTTACATCAAACAGAAGGGTAACGGCTTCCTTAAAAAGCTTCGATTCGCTCCCTTCGGCATAGAGAAGCTGCTTATCACCATTCTTGCGTCAGTAACTCTTATTCTGGGCGATGTTCTCATAAAACTTGCCATATATAACACGGGGCTTGTGGACTCCGCCTATTCTCTATATCAATATTATCTGAACGGTACAACCCCGGGGGTTCTTTACGCCCTTATTACCTTTGCTGTTGTTCCGTCGATATGTGAGGAAATACTGTTTAGGTCTCTTTTGTGTGCCGAATACGAGTCCTGCGGAGTTATTACAGCCGCACTGACTTCATCGCTTCTGTATGCCATGTTTGGCATGAATTTTGGATACTTTCCGGTATATTTCTTCTCGGGGCTTATGTTTGTACTCGTCATGTATATGACCCGCTCTGTGTTTGCTTCGATGCTGTGTCATCTGATTTACAGCGTATTCGACCTTGCTGCCGGAGAGACCGTAAGAACGATAATTACAAAGCCTCAAAGCACGGGTTTTCTTGTGTTTTCCGTTGCCGTGCTGTTCTTATTATGCCTGATAGCACTTTTCGGTGAAGCAGAGCGCATATACTACGGATATGCCATTTCCGGAAAAACAGCCGACTACGCGAAAAAATGTCCGGAATTTCACCTTAAGCCTTTCGCCGAAGCGCTGTTAGCTCCGCCTTTTCTTGTGGCGTCACTTATTTTCATAGTGTCCGCCATTCAACTCGGCGACTACCTATAATCTGTTTTTAATGCCTTCTATCATAATTTTGCAAAGGAAAAAGTGTAATGGAAGATAACAAAAATAAACGCACGAGCGGAAATGATATTCTCCGCGAGGCGGCCATGGAGGCTCAAAGGGTACAAAAAGATGTATCTCCCGATGAGACAATCGTTTTTCGCCGTGACACAGTTTCAAGACATACAAGCGGCTCGTTGTCATCGGGAAATCCGCGACCCGATCTTGAAAATACAGCACAAATTCGCGGCGGCGCGGTCATTCGCCCTCTGAAGAAGCAGGGAAGTCAGGCCCGGTCACAGTCAGTGCAGAATTCTTCACCGGCTGCACCCGGAAGAAAACCGACGGCAAACGGCCGATCTCAGGCTACGACTTCGTTATATTCAGGAACTAATATTAAGCAAACCGCAAAACCTGCAGGTAGCGATTCTGCGGCTCGGGTTCAGACAACTCCCAGAACTTCATCTCCGAACAAAGGAATACAGACATCCCGGACTCAAGCAACACCTTCAGGTAATAAGCGCTCTGACTACGTGCTTCCAATGACACGCCAAAAGCCTCAGACAGCAGTTTCTCAAAAGCCCGTGTCCCACGGCAGAACTGAAAACGATGACTACTTGATAGACGAGGCTACCTACAGAAAACCCACAAAACAAAAAAGAAGCGACAGCACACTTACAGATTCTGCTTCAAGTGCTATCATGAGCCTGGTGAAGGCGGTTATTTACATTGTTGTAATTATTGCTGTTTCAGTAGTACTTTCTGTTTTTGTTATAAATACCGCAAACGATATTTTCAAATTTGTGGTTGAGGATAAGATTGTCACTGTTGAAATACCCGAATACGCAACAATTTCAGATGTTGCCGACGCTCTCTACCATTCGAAAGCCATTAAATCAAAATGGGCTTTTAAACTGTGGAGTAATATTAAAGACCCCAATGCTGAATTTGTAGCCGGAAGCTACGATGTTTCCACAACCCTTAACTATGATTATCTGCGCGCCACCTTTAAAAAGAGTACACGGCTCGTTGAGGTGAGAGTCACCATACCTGAAGGATACACCGTTGACGAAATAATTGACTTGTTTGTTGAAAAGGGAATCGGAACAAGGGAAGCCTTTGAGGATGTTATAAACAATTACGAATTTGATTATCCGTTCCTCAGGGAGCTTGAAGTAAGCCCGAACCGCATTTGGCGGCTTGAGGGATACCTGTTCCCCGACACCTACAACTTCTACCTTGATTCCTCGGATGAGGACAGCAAATCGGAAATTACGGCAATAGCTAAACTGCTTAACAACTTCGACAGAAAATTTGTCAGCGAATACTATGCCCGTGCCGAACAGCTTGGTTTTACTGTTGACGAGGCTATTACACTTGCTTCCATTATAGAAAAAGAAACGAGATATGCAGACGAGCTTGGCGGCGTTTCCTCTGTATTCCACAACCGACTCAAATACTCGGCGCAGTTCCCCTATCTCAATTCCGACGCTACTATAATGTACGCAATAGCTCACGATACCGGCTCCCGCCTTGAAACCATGACAGGTAAGGATACAGCGTACGAGACGCCCTATAACACCTACAAATATAAGGGTCTGCCTCCCGGTCCTATCGCAAATCCGGGTCTGAACGCAATAAAGTATGCACTTTACCCGAGCACAACAAATTACTTCTATTTTGTAACCGACAATTCGGGGCATACGTTGTTTGCGACCACAGATTCAGAACACCAAAGGAACATCGCCAAAGTCCGCGCCGGAGCATAGACTGTTTAATTTTCATTCTCATACGACGGGTGCTCACCTCCTCCGAACATTCGGCGGAATGTGTGTACCCGTTGCGATTTTTATAAGTATTTTGCGAATATCTCGGAAAGGAAGGCTTCTGCGCCTATTCGGCGTATATTAAGCAAATTTATTATGTTTTACGGATTTATTAAAGTGGCAGCGCTTACACCTGTGGTGAGGGTTGCGGATACCGCTCACAACACAACTGAAATTGTTAATCTTGCAGGCATGGCTGCGAAAATGGGCGTTAAGCTTGCAGTATTCCCGGAATTATCGGTGACGGGTGCGACCTGCGGTGATTTGTTTTTGCAGAAGACACTTATTGATGCGGCGTCAAGCGCACTTTTGCATATTGCCGCTGAAACCTCAGAGCTTGACTGCGTTATTGTTGTCGGTGCACCTGTAAGGCGCGAAAACAAGCTCTACAACTGTGCTGTTATTATGTATAGAGGTGAAATTCTCGGAATAGTCCCAAAGCGTACTGTTTCAGCCAGAAGTGAGCTCGGTGAAGGCCGTGTCTTTTCGCCTGCGCCCGAGAAATGCGGCACCTGTGAGCTTTTCGGCATCTCCTATCCCTTCGGTGCAGATATGCTGTTTTATGCCGAGTGCTTACATGACTTCAATTTTGCGTGCGAGTTTGAACGTGAGCTTTATACCACAGAGCCGATTTCCTCGTGTCACGCAAGGGCAGGAGCGACAGTAATATGCAGTCTTGGCGCTTGCTATGAGCTCGTAGGAAGGGAAGAACGTCGCCGTGACTTTATAAGGACGCAATCCTCAAGACTTTACTGCGCCTACATATATTCCGGCGCAGGTATGGGTGAATCCACTACAGACGGAGTTTTTGGCGGTTGCAGAATGATTTGCGAGATGGGAGAAATGCTTTCAGAATCGAACGCGTTCTCACAAGATAAAATAGCAGTAAGCGATATTGATGTTTCAAAGCTTGCCTCGGAGCGCATGAAGGACGACACTTTCACAGAAATTGCGGTTAATGCCGATAATTATTACTGCATATCCTTTGATATGACGGCGGAGCAGACCATTCTCACAAGAAGCTTCAGAGCTTTACCTTTCGTTCCCGATAATTGTGAGATGCTTTCGGAGCGGTGCGGTCAGATTTTGGATATTCAGGCTCACGGTCTTGCTAAACGTATTTCCTACGTGAATGCTGCATGTGCCGTTATAGGTGTTTCAGGCGGACTTGATTCCTGCCTCGCACTTCTTGCCGCTGTAAAGGCGATGGATATTTTAAAACGTCCCAGAACCGATGTAATAGCGGTTACAATGCCTTGCTTTGGTACAACCGACAGAACAAGAACCAATGCCTTTAATTTATGCGAGAGGCTTGGTGTGGAGCTCAGATGCATAGATATTAGGTCGTCGGTGCTTCAGCATTTTAAGGATATAGGACATGATGAGAGCATTCATAATGTTGTTTACGAAAATGCGCAGGCTCGTGAACGTACGCAGGTGATAATGGATATTGCAAACTCGGAGTTCGGACTTGCTGTAGGTACAGGCGACCTTTCAGAGCTTGCCCTCGGATGGTCTACCTATAACGGAGATCATATGTCTATGTATGGAGTGAATTCCTCCGTGCCTAAGACGCTTATACGTCATATTATCTCTTATTACGCACAGATGTGCGGTGACAGCGAGCTTAGCGGGGTACTTCTCGATATATTAGATACGCCGGTAAGTCCTGAACTTCTGCCTTCCGACGGCAGCGGAGAGATTACACAAAAGACAGAAGATCTCGTAGGACCTTATGAGCTTCACGACTTCTTTATGTATTATCTGCTTCGATTTGGATTTTCCGCTACAAAAATTGAGTATATGGCAAACTGTGTATTTGCCTCCAAATACGGCGAGAAAACTGTGCGTAAGTGGTTAGATGTGTATATGCAGAGATTCTTCTCGCAACAGTTCAAGCGCTCATGTCAGCCTGACGGACCTAAAACCGGAAGTGTGGGCGTTTCACCCAGAGGCGACCTTTATATGCCAAGTGACGCGGCGGGGAATTTATGGATACCGTCGCTTCACACGCAGGAATAAGAAAAATATCCGCACCCCTAGTTTTAAAACGCGGGTGCGGATATTTTTATGTATAAGAAAAAAATTTTCAAAAAACTATTGACAACCCCGAACATTTGTGCTATAATCTTTTAAAAAGGAAATTCCGAACAAATATTCGCATAATAGGAGGGCTTAAAAAATGACTGCTGCTATGACACAAACCGCGAAGGTATATATTGCTGATTTTGAAGGTTGCACGGGAAGAGTGAGCTTTTTCTTAAGGCTTGCACGTTCTTTCAGAATAGATACTTCAAGAGTGTTGAAAGGCGAGGTGTGGAAGGGACTTTGCGAGCGCATCTCATCTATTTGCGCTATGGGGACTCCTGTATCTGTAAGAGTGGTGGGGCTAGACGACGTATATGCCAATCTTCCGCATGAATGTGAAATTCTTATCCGAATTTTAAGAGCCGCAAAAGAAGCTAACAATTGCCTTAAGGCTGATGCTGTTATTGGGCAAATGAGCTGGAATATATGAACGGGCGTTCTCTGTGGTTTTTTTGAAAATTACTGTATAGGTATTGACAACGCCATTAAAGGTTGATTAGGATGGCATTGCTTGAAGTTCATAATCTTGAGGTTTACTACGGCGTTATCAGAGCGCTCAAGGGTATCAGCTTTGAGGTTAATCAGGGTGAGATTGTTACCCTCATCGGTGCAAACGGCGCCGGAAAGACAACGTCAATGCAGAGCGTTGTAGGACTTATTCCCAAAAGGCAAGGTACCGTAATATTCGACAGTCACGATATTACAAAAACTCCATGCCATAAGATTGTACATCTCGGTATGACACAAGTACCTGAGGGAAGACGAATTTTTCAAGAACTGACAGTTTATGAAAATCTTCTCATGGGTGCATACTCCATGAAGAATCAGTCAGCTTTCAAAAATGACATTGAAGCTGTTTATACACGTTTTCCGAGACTTTCCGAAAGACGCAATCAAATAGCCGGCACTCTCTCGGGAGGTGAGCAGCAGATGCTTGCCATGGGTCGTGCAATAATGAGTCATCCCAAGCTTCTCATGCTTGATGAGCCTTCCATGGGACTTTCGCCGATTCTTGTGGATCAGGTGTTCGAAATAATAAAGGACATTAACAAAGATGGCACAACGATTTTGCTTGTTGAACAGAATGCGGGTAAGTCTCTCGCTATTTCCGACAGAGCCTATGTTCTTGAAAACGGAAGCATTGTGCTCTCCGGAACAGGCTCAGAGCTTGCTTCCAGTGAAATGGTGAAAAAAGCATACCTTGGAGGTTAAAAACAATGCTGCATTATGCAGCATTGTTTTTTTGCTTGATTTCAATCGCAAATTTCCAAAAACACCTTGAAAAAGTTGACAGAATGTTGTATAATATAATTTGTATGGGTATATCGTCATAAAAGTACGGCATACCATAAATAATCATTCTCGACTTACAGGATGGAGGGAGATTTTATGGCTGACATTTATACGGTTGAGCTTTCCAAAATAATTAAGGAGTTTTCCCTTGAAACGATTTATATGCCCGAGGAGGGGGAGAAGCTACCTATAAATCTGACAGATGTTAATCGTCCGGGACTTCAGCTTGCAGGATTTTTCGATCATTTTGAACCACAGCGTATTCAGATAATCGGTAAGGTTGAATATAAATTCCTTGAACATATGTCGGCTGAAGACAGAAAAAGTGCTATTTTGGGTTATCTTGAAAAGAAACCGATTGCGGTTGTCTTCACTTCATCTCTTGAGGTCTTTGATGAATTTAAAGAGCTTGGTGAGTATTTTGAGGTGCCTATTCTTCGCACATCCGACAACACGAGCTCGTTTATGGCTGCGCTCATAGCCTTCCTTAACGTTCAGCTTGCACCCCGTATTACAAGGCACGGTGTTCTGGTTGAGGTTTACGGTGAAGGTATTCTCATTCTCGGCGACTCGGGTGTTGGTAAATCGGAGACCGCCATAGAGCTTGTAAAGCGCGGTCACAGACTTATTGCCGATGATGCTGTTGAAATCAAGCGAGTATCCGCAAAAACGCTTGTAGGCAGTGCGCCCGAAATCATTCGACATTATGTTGAGCTTCGCGGCATTGGTATTGTGGATGTTCGTCGAATATTTGGTATGGGCGCTGTTAAGCTCACTGAAAAAATCGACCTTATAATTAATCTTGAGCCTTGGGTGCAGGGAAAAATGTACGACCGTTTCGGACTTGATAACGAAATGACCGAAATACTTGGCAACAAGGTGCCAAGTATTACCAACCCCGTAAAACCCGGTCGTAACCTTGCCATAATTCTCGAAATTGCGGCTATGAACAACCGCCAGAAAAAGATGGGCTTCAACACCGCAGAAGAATCTAACAGAAAGCTTATGTCGCAGATGGGCCTTGACACCGCAGGACTCGACGATTAATTTATAATATTTAAACAAAAGGAGAACCCGTTATGACACTTGTTATTATGGCGGCAGGCATGGGAAGCCGCTACGGCGGTCTGAAGCAGATTGATCCCGTAACACCTCACGGCGAGTTTATCATCGACTTTTCAATTTACGATGCTTTAATGGCAGGTTTTAATAAGGTAGTTTTCATTATTAAAGAAGAAAACTACGAGATTTTCAGAGAGACCGTTGGCAAACGAATCGAGGGTGCTGTAAAGGTTGAATATGTATTCCAAAGTCTTGATAAAATTCCGGACGGTTATACCGTACCCGACGGCAGAACAAAACCCTGGGGTACTGCCCACGCTGCTCTTATGGCGGCTGATGTGGTTAATGAGCCATTTGCAATCATAAATTCTGACGATTTTTACGGAAGAGATGCATATGTGCAGCTTTATAACTATATGAGCAGCGTTTCAGGCAAATTCCAATATGCTATGGCAGGCTACATACTCGAGAACACCATCACAGAAAACGGCACTGTTTCACGGGGAATCTGTAAGGTTGAAAACGGGGTGCTTAAGAACATTGTAGAACGCACCAAAATTGCCGAAAACAGTGGTACCGTACAGTACCTTGAGGACGATGTCTGGCACGATCTGGACCGCCGTTCCATTGCTTCCATGAACTGTTTTGCTTTCACTCCTGACTTTTTCGAAATGCTAAAGGGTGGTTTTGTTGAATTTCTTGACAATCTCCCAAACACTCCTGACCCCAAAAAAGCTGAATATTTTCTTCCATTCAGAGTGCAAGCGGGTATTGAGAGGGGACAATGCGAGGTTCGTGTACTAGAAACTGCAGCGAAATGGTACGGCGTCACCTACGCCGAGGATAAGCCCACTCTCGTGGCGTTTCTGAACTCCCAGATTAAAGCAGGAGTTTATCCTGATGGCTTATGGAAATAAGCTTATAATAATCCTTAACCTTAATTTTTAAAATAATATTTTTAAAAGGAGAAACAGTAATGTCAATTCTTGTTACGGGCGGTGCCGGTTTTATCGGCTCTCATACCGTTGTTGAGCTTCTTAATATCGGCAAGGAGGTCGTTATTGCCGATAATTTCTGTAATTCAAAACCCGTTGTACTTGAACGTATCCGTGAGATATCCGGCAAGGATTTTAAGTTTTACTATGTTGACCTTTGCGATAAAACCGCTCTTGAGGTAGTGTTTGCTTCGGAAAAAATCGAGGCAGTTATTCATTTCGCCGGACTCAAAGCTGTAGGCGAATCCTGTGCTATTCCGCTCCGTTACTATCAAAACAACATTATCTCCACTCTTAACCTTTGTGAGCTTATGGCAAAATATAACTGCAAGAATCTTGTGTTCAGTTCCTCCGCTACCGTTTACGGCAAGCCTGCAAGTGTTCCGATAAGAGAGGATTTTCCCAACTTCACCACCAACCCTTACGGTGAAACAAAGCTTCAGATAGAGCACATTTTAAAGGATCTCTACAAGGCTGACGCTGGCTGGAATACCGCTATTCTTCGCTATTTTAATCCCATCGGTGCACACAAAAGCGGTATGATCGGCGAGGATCCGTCCGGTATTCCCAACAACTTAATGCCATACATCACCCAGGTTGCTGTCGGTAAACGCGAATGCCTGTCCGTCTTCGGAGATGACTACAACACCCACGACGGCACCGGTGTTCGCGACTACATTCACGTTGTTGACCTTGCAAAGGCTCATCTCGCGGCTCTTGACTGGCTTTTAGACAAACCCGGTCTCGATGTATTTAATATAGGAACGGGACACGGTTATTCTGTACTCGATATTGTTAATGCTTACGAGTCAGCGACGGGGAAGAAGATAAATTATAAAATCGCCCCTCGCCGCCCCGGTGACATCGACGAATGCTACGCCGATCCCACAAAAGCAAAAGAGATACTCGGCTGGAGTGCCGCTTACGGCATCGAGGACATGTGCCGCGACAGCGCAAATTGGCAGGAGAAAAATCCTGAAGGTTACGGCGATTAAGGGCAGATGAATTTTATAAACTTCTTTTTAGTGGCTCACGTTCATGTGAGCGGCGACGGCGGATTTGCTCATTCACTGTACCACGCACTCATTCACACTATAGAGCATAGCTGGTATATTCTTCCCACCCTGTTTCTCGTTTATCTTCTTATCGAGGCAATAAGCCACAAGGCTATGGATAGGCTTAGAGGTGCATTGTCAAGTCCAACGCTTGGAGTTATATCCGCCTCTGCGCTTGGACTTATACCCCAGTGCGGCTTTTCCGTGGCGGCATCAAACCTTTACGCCGAGCGGCTCATTTCGGCGGGTGCGGTGGCGGCGGTATTTATTGCCACATCAGACGAAGCGTTGCCTATAATCGCATCAAACCACGACAGTGTCAAGTGGTTTTTACCCCTTGTGCTTATAAAGTTCTTTTATGCGGTGCTGGCAGGCTATATTGTGAATCTTATCTTCCGTCTTGCAAAGCTTGACAGAAAAGAGCATCACGGTGAGCATCATCACGGGCATCACGGTCACCACGAGCATATACACGAGGCAGGAGAGCACCATCACTGTGCTCACTGCGACTCAAACCGTGGCATTATAAAAACCGCAACTCTTCGCTCGCTTTCCGTCTTTGGTTTCGTGCTTATAACGGCGTTTGCGGTGAATTTTGCGGTAGAGCTTTTAGGCCAGGACAAGCTGGGAGCAATTCTTTTAACAAACAGTCCCCTCCAACCCTTTGTTGCCGCGCTTATCGGACTTATTCCCAACTGTGCTGTCAGTGTTTTGTCTGCAAACCTTTTTGCCACGGGTACACTGGGCTTCGGCTCGCTTGTTTCCGCCCTCTCATCGGGTGCAGGCATGGGAATTGCGGTGCTTTTCCGTGTAAACCGAAATATGCGTGCTAATCTTACCTTGCTCTCACTGTTATACCTGCTTTCAGCCATTCTCGGCTTTGTAATCGAGATTATAATATAAGGCAGCCGAAAGGATATTTAGATGTTTGAAAAACTAAAAATTACCGAGGAAAATTACGAAAAGATGTCGGAAGAGCTGTCGCTTCCCGAAGTGGTATGCGACAACGAAAAATATACGAAGCTTATGCGTGAGCACAAGCGGCTGACTCCTATTGTGGAGAAGTACCGTGAGTATGCTTCGGTTGCAGATCAAATCGCTGACACAGAAGAAATGCTTTCGGACAAGCTTGACTCTGAAATGGAAGAGCTTTGCAAGGAGGAGCTTACTAAGCTTAAGGAGCGACTCCCGAAAATCGAGGAGGAGCTTCAGATTCTTCTCCTTCCGCACGACCCCAATGATGATAAAAACGTCATTATCGAGATTCGCGGTGGTGCCGGCGGCGAGGAAGCGGCTTTGTTTGCCTACGTTCTCTACCGTATGTACAATATGTACGCAGCATCCGTTGGTTGGAAGACCGAAATTCTCTCTATGAATGAGACCGAGCTTGGCGGCTTCAAGGAGGTTTCATTCATGGTTGAAGGAGAGGGTGCTTACTCTCGTCTCAAGTTTGAATCGGGTGTTCACCGCGTTCAGCGTGTGCCCGTTACCGAGTCCCAGGGCCGTATTCAGACCTCTACCGCAACTGTTGCGGTACTTCCCGAAGCTGAGGACGTTGAAATTGAGATAAACCAGTCTGATTTGCAGATTGAAACCATTAAATCAAGCGGTGCCGGCGGTCAGCACGTTAATAAAACCGAATCGGCTATCCGCCTTATACACAAGCCTACAGGCATTGTTATTGAGTGTCAGGACGAACGTTCCCAATTTAAAAACCGCGACAAGGCTATGAAGCTGCTCCGTACCAAGCTTTATGATATGAAGCAAGCAGAGCAGGACGCCAAAATTGCTTCCGAGCGAAAAAGTCAGGTGGGTACGGGCGACAGAAGTGAGCGTATCCGCACCTACAACTATCCTCAAAGCCGTGTCACGGATCACCGCATAGGTGTTACGCTTCATTCCCTGGAGCAGTTCCTTAACGGAGATATTGGCGAAATGTTGACAGCCCTCGCAACCGCCGACACAGCGGCAAAGCTTGCGGCATCAAACTGATATATGGAAACTGTAATAAAGAAAATTACCGCCGACAAAAGGGAAAATGACCGAATATTTTCTCTTGGCGGCGAAATCATAAAAAACGGCGGACTTGTAGCCTTCCCAACAGAAACCGTGTACGGTCTTGGCGCAAATGCTCTTGATTCCGCGGCGGCAGCGAAGATTTACGCCGCAAAGGGGCGGCCTTCCGACAATCCGCTGATAATTCATCTTTCAAAGGTTTCCGATGCCGAAAAATACGCATTTGTAAACGACACTTTCACTCGTCTTGCGGCGGCTTTTATGCCGGGACCTATTACGGTTGTGCTCAAAAAGCGTGAATGCATACCTGACACTGTAACCGGAGGTCTTGACAGCGTTGCTGTGCGCATTCCCAGTGACGAAAACGCGAGGGCGCTTATTGAATCAGCAGGAGTACCCATTGCCGCGCCCAGCGCCAACATATCGGGGCGTCCAAGTCCCACCTGCGCCGCCCATGTTATTGAAGACATGACGGGCAGGGCTGACATGATTATCGACGGCGGAGACTCTGAAATAGGTCTTGAATCCACCATTGTGAAAATTTCCGACGACGGGTCTATGACACTTCTCAGACCGGGCGGAATAACTCTTGAAATGCTTACAGCTATTGGCGATGTTACTCTCGATAAATCCATTACGGGCAAGCTCTCAGAGGGCGAGCGTCCTCTCGCTCCCGGAATGATGTACCGTCACTACGCTCCCGACACCCGTGTTATTATGCTTGACGGCGAGGTGTCCGAGATACATGAATACTTAAAAAGCCGCTCGAAATCGGAGCGAGTGGGTGTGCTTGTGTTTTCTGACGAAGTGCCGCTTTTTTTGGGACTTGATGTTGTTGTAATATCCCTTGGGGAGCACACCGCCGAGGCGGAGGCGCACAGTCTTTTTGCAAAGCTACGCGAGATTGACTCCTACGGCTGTGACGTGTTTTACGTTAAAGTTCCCGAGCGCACGGGCATAGGACTTGCGGTTTACAACCGTATGCTCAAAGCTGCCGGTCACGAGATTATAAAGCTGTGATTTTGAACGCAAATCACACTCATATTCCCATGTGTTAAAATTCTCGCCGTCGTGTAATGACGGCGAGTGCAGGGGAAGGACCGAATCTCAAGCAGACGGCTTCGCCTTACTGCTATGCCGAAGTTCCTTCCCCTGCACCCCTACCTCCTTGGCTCTGTGATGTTTTCTAAATAGACAATAACAGAGGTTAGTGTAAAATTTTAAGGCGATGACAGCCGAGCCGAGGAGGGGAAGCAGGACGGTCTTACCGGACTGCGCGTGGAACCTGCGGAGCGGCGTTTGAGCGCAGCCGGTTCCCAAGTAACTACACGAAATTTCATCTATGAAATGGAGATATGATATGGCGAAGAAATCGAAGGAAATCGAAAGAATCCCCGGCGGTGTTACCGCCGAAATTACCGATCAGGCGATAACTGATACCATAAGAACAAACTTCATGCCCTATGCTATGTATGTCATCCGCGACCGCGCAATACCGGAAATAGACGGCTTTAAGCCCTCTCACAGAAAGCTCCTTTACACTATGTATAAGATGGGGCTTCTCACCGGTCAAAGAACAAAAAGCGCAAATGTTGTCGGTGCTACCATGAAGCTGAATCCTCACGGTGACGCCGCCATTTATGAAACAATGGTCCGCCTTACAAGGGGTAACGAGGCTCTGCTTCATCCCTTTGTTGATTCAAAGGGAAGCTTCGGTAAGCAGTACAGCCGCGATATGGCTTACGCCGCGTCACGTTACACCGAGGTTAAGCTGGACCCTTTCTGTCAAGAGCTTTTTCGCGGTATAGATAAAAACGCTGTTGACATGGTAGATAACTACGACGCTACCATGAAGGAACCTGTACTGCTTCCGACAACATTCCCAAACGTGCTTATTTCACCCAATCTCGGTATTGCCGTAGGTATGACAAGTAATATATGCTCATTCAATCTTGCCGAGATTTGCGACGGTACAATTCAGCTCCTTCGCCGTCCCGACACCCCCATTGACAGAATGATGGACATTATAAAAGCCCCCGATTTTCCGGGCGGCGCGTATATTCTCTTTGACAGAGACAAGATGCGTGAAATTTTTTCAACGGGACGCGGTGGGATTACCTTGCGTTCGAGGTATGTATTCGACAAAAAAGATAACTGTATAGATATTACTCAAATTCCTTATTCCACATCTATTGAACTTATAATGAACCGCATTTCCGAGCTTGTTAAGGACGGGAAACTCAAGGAAATCACCGATTTCCGTGACGAAATTGACCTCTCGGGCTTCAAGCTGACTTTGGACCTTCGCCGTGGTGTTGATCCGGATAAGTTAATGGCAAAGCTCTTCAAGCTCACTCCTCTCCAGGACAATTTTAACTGCAATTTCAACGTCCTTATTGACGGAACTCCCCGTCAAATGGGAATTATTGAGATTCTTACCGAGTGGATTCGCTTCCGCATGGACTGCGTGCGCCGCGAGCTTTCCTTCGAGCTTCAAAAGAAAAAGGATAAGCTTCATCTGCTTCTCGGTCTTGGAAAAATACTTCTTGACATTGACAAGGCCATTAAAATAGTCCGCGAGACAGAGAAAGAAATGGATGTTGTGCCAAACTTGATGGAGGGCTTCAGTATTGACGAGATGCAGGCAGAGTATATTGCTGAAATTAAACTGCGATACCTTAACCGCGAATATATAATCAATCGCATCAAGGAAATCGAATCGCTTCAGAAGGAAATTGCCGAGCTTGAAGCTAAAATCGGGGATGATATTAAGGTCAAGGATCATATTGCTGCCGAGCTTCGTGAGATAAAGAAAAAATACGGTAAACCCCGCCTCACACAGCTTATTTATCCGGAAGAGGTGCTGACCTATGAACCTGAAAACGATGTTGAGAATTACAGTGTCCGTGTGTATCTTACCAGGGACGGATATTTTAAGAAGATCACGCCTCAATCTCTCCGCGGAAGCGATGAGCAGAAGCTGAAGGACGGTGATGTACTTGTTCTTGAACAGGATGCAGAGAATATTTCGGAGCTGTTGTTCTTTTCCGATAAAGCCCAGTGCTATAAAGCGAAGGTTTCTGATTTTGAACATGTGAAGGCATCACAGCTCGGTGATTATATACCTGCAAAGCTTGGCTTCGATGAGGGCGAAAAGGTCATGGGGCTTGCAGTTCTTAATGATTACAAGGAAAATGCCTTTATGATCTTTGTGTTCGAAAACGGCAAGGGAGTGCGTGTACCTGTAACGGCTTACGCAACCAAAACCAACAGACGAAAGCTGACCGCTGCATATTCTGAGTCATCTCCCATTGCCGGAGTTATCTATGCGCCTGAACCATGTGAACTTCTGATTATCAACGATGCTCACAGAGCTATCGCCATAAAGAGCGATATTGTTCCTGTGAAAACCACAAGAAGCTCAAGCGGAGTACAGCTTATGGTTATGAAAAAGAATCAGAAAATCTCGGATGTTATGACCGGTTTTGCCGATAAAATTTCAAACGCTTCAAAATACAACAAAATCAAAATACCTGCATCTTCAGTGCTCCTTGAAGAATACGATATTGATAAGATGCAGTTAAAATTTGATAATGAATAATTTATTTTAGACTCCCAAATGAAATCCGAATAGCTTGTGATGCGTTGTCATATATTATCTGTACGGGTGGGATTATGTGTCGTATTCCGGATTTTGGAGCTATTGACTTCTTGTTCAGTTCAAAAAACGTTACATGACATCTGCACGGTATCATTATCCTGCAGAGTTATATGGAAGGATTAGTATGTCAGGAATATTTGATTATCTTAAGTGGCGCGGTGATATACCAATGAGCGCTGTCCCACTGGGCGATGCGGATAAGCTTATTTTAAGTGAGCTTTCCTATGTCGAGTTCACAAACGATGCACCTATACAGCTCGGTGAGCTTTGCTCGGAAATGCTTAAAAAGATTGAAGTCATCAAGGAAAGCCGTGCTCCGTTTAAGCTTGTACACCACAAAAACGATATAAGGCTGCTTGCAGAGCTTTCCGTTTCTCCAAGATTCAAGGAGTTGAGGCTGGGTCATGTTGAAAAGTACACTGACAAGAAAAACGAGTCTCAATTTGCCGCCATGACCGTTTACCTGCCGAATGACACCGTTTGCTGTGTCTTCCGCGGTACTGATTGGTCACTTGTCGGTTGGAAGGAAGACTTCAACATGACCTACTGTGATGTTCTTCCCGCCCACGAGCGCGCTGTGGAATACATGAAGCGCATTGGCTACATTCATGACGGAAAGATTATTACTACAGGTCATTCCAAGGGCGGTAATCTTGCCATATACGCATCCGCGTTTTGCGGAGGGGAGATTTCCGGTAGAATAATTGATATTACCAGTCTCGACGGACCGGGTTTCAGTGAAAAGTTAATAAACACACCCGAATATAAGGCGATTGCTGATAAAGTGCATACATATATGCCGAAAGCATCTATCGTGGGCACTCTGTTTTCCAGAATGGGCAAGTTTACTGTTATAGAGAGTAAAGCAAGAGGATTTATGCAGCATATCCCCTATAATTGGAGTATCGAAGGTCCTGGGTTTGTAGCCGCCGCCAAGCGTGACGGCTCAGGTCAGCTTGTTGAGGATGCGCTCAACGATTGGATAAACTCCTTAACCGCCGATGAACGCAAACTGTTTGTTGACACCGTTTTCTCCGTATTTGCCAAAAGCGATATAGACGAGCTTGGCGATCTTCTGGACGGCGAAAACCATCGCGCCATTATCAAAAACTACAACAAGCTTGATGACGATTCAAAGAAAATGATCAGCGATATGCTTGTGAAGTTAAGGGAGTGTGCTAAGGTTTCACTGCGCGAGCTTATCTCCGAGGCAAAAAGAAAATAGAAAAAAAATAATACCACTTTGCACAAGTGGTATTATTTTTTGTTTTACTTTTCGGAAAGCGAAAGCTTGTATTCCAGCGCATCCGCAAGGGCGATGAAGCTTGCTTCGATTATGTCATGAGATACGCCTACAGTTGTCCACACCTTACATGAGTCTGTGGATTCAATCAATACACGCACCTTTGCGGCGGTAGTTGAGTTAGCTTCAAGAACACGAACCTTGAAATCCGTGAGCTTTACGTCAGACAGAACGGGGTAGAATGCGGTAAGCGCGCGTTTCAGCGCGGCGTCCAATGCATTTACTGGACCGTTTCCGAGAGATGCGGCGGTTTCGGTAAGTCCGCCTACCTCCACCTGTACCATGGCTGAAGCCTGAAGCTTTCCTCCTGAAGAAGGAAAGTCGTCGGTGGTTTTATAGAGCACCACCTTAAAATGGGGCTTGTAATCCCTCACAAGCTTCTTTATGAGAAGTTCAAAGCTGGCGTCTGCAGCTTCAAATTGATAGCCTTCGTGTTCCAGTCGCTTTAGCTCCTCGGTGATAAGAGCTGCCTCGGGAGAGGTACGTTCAAGACCGGGGATCACCTGCCTTGCAAGCTCTGTGATGCTGGACCTGCCGGAAACCTCTGAAAGAAGCAGCCGCCTCTTATTACCAACAAGCTCCGGAGAGACATGCTCGTAGGCACCCTCCAGCTTTTCCGTTGCATCGATGTGCATACCGCCCTTATGTGCAAACGCAGATTTGCCTGTATAGGGCTTTGTTGGACGTGTTGCAATGTTGGTGATGTCCGATATGCGGCGTGCAGTTTCCATAAGAGAGGAAAGCTTTACCTCGCTCCTTCCGCAGGTAATACCGCATTTCAGGGAAAGATTCGGAACAAGCACGCTGAGATCACAGTTGCCACATCTTTCGCCTATTCCGTTGAAGGTTCCTTGTACCAGCGTTGCGCCGGACAATACAGCGTGCATTGCGTTTGCTACAGCAAGGCCTGCATCATCGTGGGTATGTATTCCTATGCGCTTATGCGGGAACAGATCACACACTGTTTTAGTTATCTCGAAAATATCCGATGGAAGTGTGCCGCCGTTTGTGTCACAGAGAGTGACAAAGTCTGCGCCGCCAAGAAAAGCCGCCGCCACGGCAGCTTCGGCGTGTCTGCGGTCGTACTTGTAGCCGTCAAAAAAATGTTCGGCGTCAAATATGACCTCTTTGCCCTTTGCTTTTAAAAAGCTGACGGTTGAGCGAATAAGCTCCAGGTTTTCATCGGCATTTACGCCGAGAACCTTCTCTGCGTGTAAAAGGTGAGCCTTTCCGAACACTGCCACGCAGTCTGTGCCTGCATCGAGCAGGCTTGCAAGTCCAACGTCGTCCTCGGGTGCAACACCTTTTCGGTGGGTTGCGCCGAAGGCACACAGTCTGGCGTTTTTAAGCGACACCTCACGGGCACATGCAAAAAATTCAGCATCTTTAGGGTTGGAGGCGGGGTTGCCTGCCTCAACGTAGTCTACGCCGAAGTCGTCAAGCGCTTTTAAGATAAGCAGTTTATCTCTTACTGAAAAGGAGATGCCCTCTCCCTGTGCGCCGTCACGGAGAGTAGAATCGAATATTAAAACCGAAGCTCTTTCTTTACTCATAGTCTGTCTCCATCTTAACAATACTGTTATTATTATAATACAACAGTGACACAATGTCAATAGGTGACTAAATTTACGGAAATTTTACACGGAAGCATATACGTAAGATACACAAAAATTGTATCATAAGATTACAACTGTTAAAGAATTTGAAAATTGGTTAAAAGGGCACATAATGATCATAATATGAATGTCGTCAAACAAGATCACGAAACAAGAAAAATGAGATACAGTCCTTATTAGCGGCGGTTATGTTTTGTTTTTTAGGGGGCACTGCCGCAACGCCTGAAACGTATAGGATTTTATTAAACAGATATGCCTTATCAAGGAGAAATTAATGGATATTTTTAACATTTTATCACTTTTCGGCGGTCTTGCGCTGTTCCTCTTCGGAATGGACTATATGGGAAAAGGTCTTGAAAAGAGCGTAGGCGGCTCGCTTGAACGTCTGCTTGAACAGATGACCAACAATCCCATAAAGGGTGTTATTCTCGGTATTATTGTAACCGCTGTAATACAGTCGTCCTCTGCGACGACGGTTATGGTTGTGGGCTTTGTAAACTCCGGCATCATGAAGCTGACTCAAGCTATCGGTATTATCATGGGTGCCAATATCGGCACTACCGTTACAGCATGGATTCTCACACTTTCGGGTCTTGAGGGCGACGCTTGGTATATACAGATATTCAAGTCAACAAGCCTTGCCGCAATTGCCGCGCTTATCGGCATACTTTTCATAATGGGAGCTAAGAACAACAGAAAAAAGGATATTGGCGGCATACTTCTGGGTTTTGCGGTGCTCATGTTCGGTATGGACATGATGAGCAGCTCTGTTGCCCCGCTTAAGGAGAGTGCGGAATTTGCAAATCTGCTTCTTATCTTTACAAACCCGATTCTTGGCGTCTTTGCGGGCGCTCTGCTTACGGCTATTATTCAGTCATCCTCCGCATCTGTGGGTATTCTCCAGGCACTTTCAGCCACGGGAAGGCTTCCTTTTATGGCGGCTATGCCTATAATAATGGGACAAAACATCGGAACCTGTGTAACTGCCATGATTTCCGCTATCGGTGCCTCTAAAAATGCGAAGCGTACCGCTTTTGTTCATTTGTATTTCAACATCATAGGAACCGTAATATTCCTACTCGGATTCTATTCACTTAATGCCGTTTTGAATTTTAGTTTCCCCGAAATTATTACCTCCACCCACATAGCTGTTGTTCATACTGTCTTTAACGTGGTAACGACCTCCATTCTCCTGCCATTTTACAGACTTCTCGGAAAACTTGCCGAGCTAACAGTTAAAGATAGCGGTAAAAAAGTGTCGCGAAAGGCGGCGGTGCAACCGCTTCTTGACGAACGTTTTCTGGCTACGCCTTCATTTGCTGTGGAACAGTGCGTAACCGCGATGGGCAAAATGGCTGAGCTTTCCGTATACTCCATTGAAAGTGCAATGGAGCTTATAGATAATTACACTGATGAAAAGGCTGATGAAATCAGGGCGATCGAGAAAGAAGTTGATAAGTACGAGGACAGGCTCGGAACTTATCTTGTCAAGCTGTCCTCAAAGGATCTCTCAGTGGAGGATTCCAAAACCGCAACAATGCTTCTCCACAATATCGGCGACCTTGAGAGAATAAGTGACCACGCTATCAATATCCAGGAGGCGGCACAGGAAATGAAGAAGAAGGGAATTTCCTTCTCGCCTGTTGCGAAAAATGAGCTTAGAGTCATAGCATCTGCCGTGTCCGAGTGTCTTGCCCTCACCTATAACGCTCTTTTAAACAAAGACCTTCATGCCGCAACTCATATTGAGCCTCTTGAAGAGGTTATAGACGACCTTAAAGAAGAGATACGAGAAAAGCATATCGTCAGACTCCGCGACGGAAAATCCACAATAGAGCTTGGCTTTATTCTCTCCGACATACTTACAAATTTCGAGCGTGTGTCCGACCATTGCTCAAATATAGCTGCCTGCATGATCAAGGCTTCGGAGCAGTCTTACGATATGCACAAGTTTATTAGCGAATACAAAAAAGAGGATGAATTCATAAACGAGTATAAAGCTTGCGCTGCCAGATATTCCTTAAATTAACCGCTTATCAACAACTCCGATACCGATACAAATTCGTATCCGTTTTCCAACAGCTTCGGTATAAATTGTCTGAGAGCTTCGGGAGTGGGACTGTCCCTTCCTATAAAGTCATGACAGAGAATAATTGAGCCTGATGTTGTATTGTCAAGCACAGTTCTGACGATTTGATCAGTTGGAGTGTGCGCCCAATCTCTTGTATCCACCGTCCACAGAATGATTTCATAGTCCATTGATTTGGCGGCCTTTCTTACTGCATCGCCGTATTTGCCCTCGGGAGGACGAAACAGGCGCGGTCTGTATTCGCATAACTCATAGAGCAGCTCCTCTGTGGCGGCAAGCTCACTTAAAAGCTGCTGCTCCGGCATAGAAATTAGTTTTGGGTGTGACCATGTGTGGCTTGCAACTTCATGTCCTTCAGAAATTTCTCTTATAACCAGCTCAGGATAGCGCTCAACCAGCTGTCCCACCACAAAGAAGGTTGCCTTCACATTATATTCTGCCAATATATCAAGAATTTCGGCTGTATACTTGTAATGAGGACCGTCGTCAAAGGTAAGCGCAATTCGCTTATCCTCGTTTTTGCTGAAAAAATATACATCTGCAAGCTCGTCGTCCGAGGCACTTACGGTATAAGTCAATATCAAAATCGCCGAAATCAGAGTGATTATTTTCCGCATAATTCAGCCACCGAGCCAAAACGGTAACTATTATTTTCGAGATGTGTTAAAAATTCATCCATTATGGCTGCATTTGTTGCTGATGTGGGGTGCAGTAGCAGTATTTCTCCGTTATGGAGACGGGAAGTGAGCTTATGCAGTGCCTTATCATGGGAGGGCTGCTTATTGTTATCCCAATCGGCGTAGGCACAGCTCCAGAATACGGTGCTGTAACCCATTTCATGAAGAATTTTCATATTATTCTCGGAAAAACAGCCTTCGGGGGGTCTGTAAATCTTCGCCATTTTCTTACCGGTCAAATCAAGACACAGCTTTTCAAGTCCGTAAAGCTCCGATTCGAAAACAGAACGGTCTGCAGCCGACATATTTCGGTGAGTCATGGTATGATTGGCAACGGTATGTCCCTCATCAAACATACGGTTTACAAGCTCTGTTTCATTTTTAATTACGTTTTCAAGAACGAAGAACGTGCCTTTAGCGTTATGGGCTTTAAGAATGTCAAGAATCTTCGCCACATTTCCGTTTTCATAACCTACGTCAAAGGTGAGGTATATTACCTTGTCTGCAGAGTCATCGTTGTGCTCATGATCAATATAAAATCCGCCGTATTCTTCTATAAATGAAAATTCAGAGGGAAGCGGCGGCTGTGTGTGGCTGTCATTCGGCTTAAAGTACCAACGCTTCTCGCTGTTGCTTGCCATTACAGGCAGGCACAGCAAAATTGTTGCCATGACAAGTGAAATTATTTTCGTAACAGTTTTCAAAAAATCATTCCTTTCGCGCATATTTGCGATTTCATCGCAGATAATATCTTTTCCCGAAAGTTTTTTATTTTGTGTGGTAATTTTCGTTTGAAAACATTTGCCCAAAGATACACAAATCGTGGCAAGGATACGCAAAATCATTTTCCTTTTGAAAATTACAAGAAAATTTCCAAATTGCCTTGATTTTTCGACGCAGATAGGGTATAATATACTACAATGTATTTTTTCGATTTATGCAAAGTCAAAAAAACTTGCATAAATCGTAAATATTCATTGCGGTTATGCAATTTTATCACATTTGTATAAAACCGACTGATGAATATTTATACATAGTTATGCATCAATAATCTTGATTTTATTCATTTTGTGGTGTATAATATTCGTATCATAAAAAATCTTTAAAACGAGGTTACATATCATGGACAAGAAAAACATCAAAAAAGTAGTACTTGCTTATTCTGGCGGACTTGATACATCCATTATCATTCCGTGGCTGAAGGAAAATTACAACAAGTGCGAGGTTATTGCGGTTTCCGGTGACGTTGGTCAGGGAACAGAGCTTGACGGTCTTGAAGAAAAGGCTATAAAGACCGGTGCTTCCAAGCTTTACATCGAGGACCTTAAGGAAGAATACATCACCGACTATATCTGGCCCTGCCTCAAGGCAGACGCAAAGTACGAGGATTACCTTCTCGGCACCTCCCACGCCCGTCCCTGCATTGCAAAGCGTCTTGTTGAGATTGCGATTGCCGAGGGTGCTGATGCTATCTGCCACGGATGTACCGGCAAGGGCAACGACCAGGTTCGTTTCGAGCTTACTATTAAGGCATTCGCTCCCGACATGGCTATAATCGCTCCCTGGCGTGAGTGGGATATAAAGTCCCGTGACGAGGAAATCGACTACGCAGAGGCTCACAACATACCTCTTAAGATTAACCGTGAAACCAACTACAGTAAGGACAAGAACCTCTGGCATCTTTCCCACGAGGGTATGGACCTTGAATCTCCTGCAAATGAGCCTCTTTACAACAAGTCCGGCTTTTTGGAGCTTGGCGTATCTCCCGAGCAGGCACCCGACAAGCCTACCTATGTTACCATTCATTTTGAAAAGGGTATTCCTACCGCGGTCAACGGAAAGGAGATGGCTCCCGTTGAGCTTGTAACCTACCTTAACGAAATCGGCGGCGCAAACGGTATCGGACTTCTCGACATCGTTGAAAACCGTCTTGTTGGTATGAAGAGCCGCGGTGTTTATGAAACTCCGGCAGGTACTATCCTCTACAAGGCTCACAACGTACTTGAAACCATTACCCTTGACAAGGAAACCTTCCACTTCATGCAGGCACAGATTGCTCCCAAGATGGCTGACCTCTGCTACAACGGTCAGTGGTTCACACCTCTTCGTGAGGCTCTTTGCTCCTTCGTTGACAAGGTAAACGAAACCGTTACCGGTGACGTAAAGCTTAAGCTTTACAAAGGCAATCTTATTAACGCGGGTGTTACCTCTCCTTATACTCTCTATGACGAGCAGACCGCTTCATTCGGCGAGGACGAGGACTACAACCAGGCTGATGCGCAGGGCTTTATCAACCTCTTTGGACTTCCAATCAAGGTTAAGGCAAAGCTTGACGCAAAGCGCGGCAATTAAGTTCGTCGTTTAGTTCAACTTTCTCAAGGGGCGCTGCCCCTTGCGCTCGCTGTGCGAGCTATCCCCGGTCGGGGGAAGTACCATCTCAAACGCCGAAGTTCCTTCCCCCGACACCCCTATCTCCTTGGCTGGCGGACTCCGGTTGGTGATAGCCGAGTAGCCGAGCCAAGGAGGGGTGCAGGGGGAACCTTCGGATCGGCGTTTGAGAGCAGATGGTTCCCCCTGCAAAGCGGGTGCGCGAGGGAGGAACCCTCGCATTTCCCCCGAAGGGGAAATTTTTGGTTTATAGCAACATATACGAAAGGACGCGGAAAGCCCTTTCCGCAGGAATATTAAAGATGAAACTCTGGCAAGGACGCTTCAAAAAAGACGTTGACTCCCGTGTCAATGACTTCAATTCCTCTATCTCCTTTGACGGACGTATGTACCGTCAGGACATAAACGGCTCAATAGCTCATGCTACCATGCTTGGTGAATGCGGCATTATCGAAAAGGGCGAGGCTGACAAGATTGTTGCCGCCTTAAAGGAAATTCTCGCAGACATCGAATCGGGTAAGCAGGAGTTTTCCATCGACGCCGAGGATATTCATATGAATATAGAAACCATTCTCACATCGAGAATCGGCGATACAGGCAAGAGGCTTCATACGGCGCGAAGCCGCAACGACCAGGTTGCCCTCGATATTCGTATGTATCTGCTCGACGAGATAGCTGAGGTAAAGGGAAGAGTCCTTGAGCTCCTTTCTGCCATAAGCGAAAAGGCAAAGCTTAATGCCGATACGGTAATGTCGGGCTATACCCACCTGCAGCGCGCGCAGCCCGTGACCTTTGCTCATTATATTCTTGCTTACGCGCAGATGCTTATGCGCGACTACGACCGCCTTTCCGACACGGAGAGAAGGACGGCTGTAATGCCTCTCGGTTCGGGTGCGCTGGCTTCCACCACTTACCCAATTAACCGAGAGAGAGTTGCAGAGCTTCTCGGCTTCCCGAAGATCACCGAAAACTCAATCGACGGCGTTTCTGACAGAGATTTCGTTTTGGAGCTTGCCTCCGACCTTTCGCTTCTCATGATGCACATGAGCCGTTTCTCCGAGGAAATCATTCTCTGGTGCTCCTCTGAATTCGGTTTTATCGAGCTTGACGATGCTTTTTCCACCGGCTCATCCATCATGCCCCAAAAGAAAAACCCCGATGTTGCCGAGCTTGTGCGCGGCAAAACGGGCAGAGTTTACGGCGACATGATGGCGCTCTATTCAATGATGAAATCGCTCCCTCTGGCATACAACAAAGATATGCAGGAGGATAAGGAAGCTATATTCGACGCTATTGACAACACCCTTATCTGCCTTGAAGTGTTCACCAAGATGTTCGCTACCATGACCGTCCGTGCCGACAGACTTCGCGCGGCGGCGGCGCAGGGCTTCATCAACGCTACCGACCTTGCTGACTATCTCGTTAAGCGCGGTATGCCTTTCCGTGATGCGTACAAGGTTTCGGGCACGCTGGTTGCTTACTGTATCGA
>JAZNFI010000075.1:0-8574 GCA_045589075.1 Candidatus Flemingiibacterium sp. | reverse complement strand
CTACAAAAGCCTCACACCTTGGGGGATAGGTGTAAAAGTTTCTCAAAAGTCGGCGGTAGCCGAGGCAAGGAAAGGGGAGCATAACGGCAAAGCCGTTCTGTGGGGGAAACCTTTGCATCGGCGTTTGAGAGCAAAAGGTTCCCCCCTTAAATCGAGTGCCCCCACTTATCAAATAACGAGGTGTTTTAGTGAACAAACCCAAAATACAAATCTCCTGCCCGAAGTCGGGCGGGTACTATAAAGATGCTATCGAAAAGCTTGGCGGCATCGCACATTGCGGCTTTTGCCCGGAGCCTGACCTCGCCTGCGACGGACTTATACTCTGCGGCGGCGGTGACATTCACCCCAAATACTACGGTGAGGAAATAAACGGCTCAAGGGAGATTGATATTTCCCGTGACGAGGCTGAATTCAAGCTTATGGAAGCTTTCGTTTCTACAGGAAAGCCTATACTCGGAATTTGTCGCGGTCATCAGGTACTTAATGTCTATTTCGGCGGCAGCATATACCAACATCTTGACACGGCAGACAGTCATTTTTCCGCAAACGGCGACCTTGCGCACTCCGTTTTTGCCGCCAGCAGCTCCATTCTTACTGCTCTCTACTGGAACTCGTTTTCTGTGAACAGCAGTCATCATCAGGGTATAGCAAAGCTTGGAGAAGGACTTCGCATAACAGCAGAGTCGGATGACGGAGTTGTTGAGGCTGTCGAGCATACTGTGTACCCCATATGGGGCGTTCAATGGCACCCCGAGCGAATGTGCTTTGACCGCACAAGACCAGACACGCATGACGGCTCGAAGCTCCTTTCTTTCTTCCTCGCTCTCTGCACAAAACGGGCAGATAATTGTTGACAAATAGTGGTATATGTGATATAATATTATATTATCTGTATTAGGTGAGGTCAAAATGATAATTCTCGGAATTGACCCCGGCATTGCCATTGTGGGCTACGGGGTAATCGAATACAAAAATTCACGATTTACCACCCTTGCCCACGGAGCTATTCAAACCCCTGCCCACACGGATGTTGACGCAAGGCTTCTTTCTATCTACAACGAGCTTGACGGCATTATTAAAACCTATCACCCCGAAGAAATGGCAATAGAGGAGCTGTTTTTTAACACAAATCAGAAAACTATGGTTCCCGTTGCCGAAGCGAGGGGAGTAATTCTCCTTTGTGCAAGGCAAAACGGACTTAATATAAGCGAATACACACCCCTTCAGGTGAAGCAGTCGGTGGTGGGCTACGGACGGGCAGTTAAAAAGCAGGTTATAAGCATGGTGCAGCTTTTATTAAAGCTTGAAAGCGCCCCAAAGCTTGATGATACCTGCGACGCTCTCGCCATTGCAATCTGTCACGCAAACACGGGCAACTCCAAGATGCGCGGCTACTTTAATCAGGACTATTACAGAAACAGAAGAAATTGATAATTCTGCACTTTGCATTTTTTCGGAGGAAAAGCTATGTACTACCACATAAACGGTGAACTCTGCTTAACCGAGCCACATACTGCCGTTATAGACTGCGGCGGCGTGGGATACAGACTTACTGTGTCGAATACAACCCTCGGCGCGGTTGCTCATAAGCTTGGTGAAAAAGTCAAGCTCTACACCTATCTTGCGGTGCGCGAGGATGCTCTTGAGCTTTTCGGATTCTATTCCGTTGAGGAGCACTCGGCATTCAAGCAGCTTATAACCGTTTCAGGTGTAGGTCCAAAGGCGGCTATCTCCATACTGTCAACCCTCACCCCCTCTCAGTTTGCGGCGGCGGTATGCTCATCCGATACCAAGGCTATATCCAGAGCGAACGGCATAGGAGCTAAAACCGCGGCTAGAATAGTTCTTGAACTCAAGGACAAAATTGCAAAAGAGTACGGTGACGAGGCTGTTACCACTGCACCTGCGGGAATACAGTCAAGCGGAAAACTTTCTGACGCAATTAATGCGCTTTTGGTGCTCGGCTACTCAAAAAGCGAGGCTGTGGCGGCACTTTCGGGAATTGATTCCTCCGCTATGCCCCTCGAAGCACTTATTACTGCCGCACTTAAACGGCTTATGAAATAGGCTGGAGGTAAAACGTGAACTACGACGATAATTTATTTGACGAGCGGCTTATGGACGCCAAATATTCCTCCGAAGACTCCGAAAACGAGAGAAGCCTGCGACCTACCTGCCTTGAAGACTACGTTGGGCAGGCAAAGGCGAAGGATAACCTTAAAATTTCAATAGAGGCGGCAAAGCTGCGCGACGACACCCTTGACCACGTACTTCTATACGGTCCTCCCGGTCTTGGAAAGACCACACTTTCAAACATAATCGCCAATGAACTCGGCGTCAGCATCCGAGTAACAAGCGGTCCTGCCATTGAAAAGCAGGGCGACCTTGTTGCGCTTCTTACTAACCTTTCCGAAAAAGACGTATTGTTTATCGACGAGATACACAGACTTCCAAGGCAGGTAGAGGAGATACTTTATCCCGCAATGGAGGATTACGCCGTTGACATTATCATCGGAAAAGGTCCGTCGGCACAGAGTATACATCTGCCCCTGCCGCGTTTTACCCTTATTGGTGCTACTACAAGAGCGGGTCAGCTTACAACGCCGCTCCGTGACCGCTTTGGTGTACTTTTGCGGCTTGAGCTTTACACGATCGAGGAGCTTGCTTTTATAATAAGGCGTTCTGCGGGTATTCTCGGCGTTTCTATTGACGAGGAAGGCTCGCTTGAGCTTGCCTCGCGCTCTCGCGGCACACCCAGAATTGCCAATCGTCTCCTAAAACGTGTTCGCGACTTCGCACAGGTACGCGGCGGCGGAAAAATCGACCGCGCTACAGCATCGGCGGCACTTGACATGATGGAGATTGACGAGCTCGGACTTGACAACATCGACAGAAAGATGCTTGAAACAATTATAACCTTCTACGGCGGCGGTCCGGTGGGTCTTGATACTCTGGCGGCTACCGTTGGCGAGGAGGCTATAACCATTGAGGACGTTTACGAGCCTTATCTTATGCAGATAGGCTATCTATCCCGCACCCCTCGCGGCAGATGCGCTACAAGGCTTGCATACGAGCATCTTGGGATTCCTTTTACCGAGCCTGCGGCAAAGACGGAGCAGATTGACATTTTCTCGCAGTCAATAGGCGAGAAGAATAAATAATGTTACTCCGAAAGGAAAAATAAAATGTGGAAAGCCGATAATTGGCAGAATTACGAACTTATAGACACTTCTGACGGCGAAAGACTTGAGCGTTGGGGCAAGTATATCCTTATCCGCCCCGACCCCCAAGTCATCTGGAAAAACGTTAAGAAAAATAAGCTGTGGAAGAATGCTGACGCAGTTTACAGACGCTCGTCAAAGGGCGGCGGTGCATGGGCAGAGAACAGACTTCCCGAGGAGTGGAGAATTATCTACGGTAATCTCGGACTTGAATTCATAATAAAGCCCATGGGCTTCAAGCACACGGGACTTTTTCCAGAGCAGGCTGTAAACTGGGATTGGTTCTCAAGCCTCATTAAAAATGCAGGCAGACCCGTAAAGGTACTGAATCTTTTCGGCTACACGGGCGGTGCTACCGTTGCGGCGGCAAAGGCAGGAGCTTCCGTATGCCACGTTGATGCGGCAAAAGGCATGGTTAACCAGTGCAAGGACAACGCACGTCTGTCAGGACTCGAAAACGCCCCCATTCGCTACATTGTTGACGACTGCAAGAAGTTCGTTGAGCGTGAGATTCGCCGCGGTAACAAATACGACGGAATCATAATGGACCCACCCAGCTACGGTCGCGGACCTTCGGGCGAGGTTTGGAAGCTTGAAGAAAACATAGACGACCTTGTGAAGCTCACCGCAGAGGTGCTGTCGGACAAGCCGCTGTTTTTCTTACTTAACTCCTACACCACGGGACTTTCCGCTTCCACCACGGGTTATCTTCTCGATATACACATAAAGAAAAAGCACGGCGGCAAGGTTACCGCCGATGAAATCGGACTCCCCGTTACCGAAACGGGCGGAGCGCTTCCTTGCGGTTCGTCTGCAAGATGGGAAGCACTCAATTAAAGAAAGGTTGTAAACAGGTTGAAGGATTTATCGGAGTGCAGGGCAGAGATAGACAAAATTGATGCCGAGCTGCTTTCACTTCTTGAAAAAAGAATAAGAGTTGCCGAAAACGTGGCAAAATACAAGCTTGCAAACAATATGAAGGTGTTTGATGATGTCAGAGAGCGTGCTGTCCTTAAAAAGATAGGCGAGCACGCTCCCGAGGACGTCAGAGAAAAGCTTGTTGGTACGTATGACGGCATTATGAATATGTCAAAGCTCCACCAATACGAGCTTAAAAGTCAGTTTTCTCCTCGCCGCCGTTTCTTTGAAACCGCTCTTGCAAAAGGGCAGACTATACCAAGAACCTTTGAGGGCGTCAAGGTAGGCGCGCAGGGCATTGACGGTGCTTTTTCTGCCAGTGCCGCACGAGAGATGTTTCACGGTGCAAAGGTGGTATTTTATAATAGTTGGGATGAGATTTTCGCCGCTCTTAAAGCAGGCGATATTGAATACGGCGTACTGCCCGTTGAAAACTCAACTTACGGCTCAGTAACTGATGTTTACCGCCTTATTATGGACAACGATGCCTATATTTTCGCTTCCCACAAGCTCCCTGTTGAGCATTGTCTGCTTGCGAAAAAAGGTACGAAGTCGGCTGACATAAAGGAGATAATCTCTCACCCCCAGGCGATAGGTCAGTGCTCCGAATTCCTTAAAAACAGCGGCATAAAGGCTACCAACGCCGCAAATACGGCGTTTGCCGCCGAAACGGTGTCACATTCGGTGAGATGTGACCTTGGAGCTATTGCTTCTTCCGACTGTGCAGAGCTTTATGGTCTTGATGTACTTGAGCGTGGTATTCAGAATGAAAAAGCGAACACCACCCGTTTTGCCGCCATATCTCGTGAGCTTTATATAGGCGAGACGGCGCACAAAATAAGCATACAGTTCTCCCTTATTCATCGCGAGGGAACGCTTGCGAGAATTCTCGGATATTTCTCAGCACTCGGTCTGAATCTTACAAAAATCGAGAGCCGTCCCATACCAAAGAGGCAGTTTGAATACAGATTCCACCTTGATTTTGACGGCTCAATGAGAGATACGCACACATTCAATCTCATCTGTGCGCTGTCCGATGAGCTGACGGATTTCAGATTTATCGGCAACTACTGCGAGAACTGATTAAATGCAAAGTGCAAAGTGCGAAGTGCAAAATACGCCCTCTCCGTCGGCTACGCCGACACCTCTCCCGTGGGGAGAGGCATTTCCGTAGGGGATGGGCTTGCTCCTCCCGAAAATGCAAAGTTCAGAAAGGAAAAGTCATAGGAATGAAAGAGCCTTTCATTAAAATTGAAAACGTCAGCTTCGCATATGACGGCGAAGGGGATGCAGACGTTCCCGTCCTCAACAACCTATCCCTTGAAATCGAGCGCGGCTCACTTGTTGCCGTTCTCGGTCACAACGGCTCAGGCAAATCCACCCTCGCCAAGCTTATAAATTTGATACTTACCCCGACAAGCGGCAAAATTACCGTTGACGGACTTGACATTACCTCACCCGACCTTACAGAAGAACAGGTGATGCAGAACCGCCGCAGTGTCGGTATGGTATTCCAGAACCCCGACAATCAACTCGTTGCTACCATTGTTGAAGAGGACATTGCTTTCGGACCTGAAAATCTCGGTATCGACCCCGAGGAAATAAGAATGAGAGTGGACGACGCTCTTTTGACTGTTGGCATGAGCGAATTCGCACGACACTCGCCCCATCAGCTTTCAGGCGGTCAGAAACAGCGTGTTGCCATTGCAGGCGTCATCGCCATGATGCCAAAGTGCATAATTTTTGACGAATCCACCGCTATGCTTGACCCTCTTGGCAGGCGTGAGGTTATGGATACAATAATAAAGCTTAACCGCGATTTTGGCATAACCGTACTTCATATTACACACTATATGAATGAGGCTGCTATGTGCGACAGAGTTGTGGTTATAAACGACGGCGATATTGAAATGGACGGAACCCCAAGAGAGGTATTTTCAAACGTGGAACGTCTTAATGCCATAGGACTTGATGTGCCGCAGCCGACTGAGCTTCTTTATGAGCTATCAAAAGAGGGAATTGATATTCCAACTGACCGTCTTTTGGTTGATGACGCCGCTAATGTGATTTTTAAATTGTTCGGAGACAGAAAATGACCGCTATTGAGCTTGAAAATGTTTCGTATATATATTCAAAGGGGACTCCTTTTGAAAAAAAGGCTCTTGATGACGTTTCTCTCATAATTAATCCGGGTGTCGTAACCGGTCTTATGGGACATACAGGGTCGGGCAAATCAACCCTTGTGAGAATGTTCAACGGCCTTGAAAAGCCCGACTCCGGACGCGTGCTTGTTGGCGGCGAGGACATCTGGGCTGACCCCAAGAAAATAAGCCGTTTCCGCTTTAAGGTGGGGCTTGTTTTTCAGTACCCCGAATATCAGCTTTTTGAAGAAACTGTACGCCGTGACATTGCTTTCGGGCCCCTTAACATGGGACTTTCAGAGGACGAGACGGCGCGCCGAGTTGCCGAGTCGGCTGAATTTTGCGGCATTACCGAGGAATTACTTGAAAAGTCACCCTTCGACCTGTCGGGCGGCCAAAAACGCCGCGTTGCTATTGCAGGCGTAATGGCTATGGACCCCGAAGTGCTGGTTCTTGACGAGCCGGCGGCAGGTCTTGACCCAATGGGCAGAGAAGAAATTCTGGGCGGCATAAAGGATTACCAGAGAAAAAAGGGCAACACCGTTATCATTGTGTCTCACTCTATGGAGGACATGGCGCGATATTCCGATGAGCTTGTGGTTATGGCTGACGCCAAAATCTGTATGCAAGGTAAAACTTCCGAAATTTTTGCAAGGGCCGACGAGCTTTCTGCCGTTGGACTCAGCGTGCCGGATATAACCGCGCTTATGAATAGGCTTCGCTCTATGGGACTCGATGTGCCATACGGCATCTACACGGTTGCCGATGCAAAAGCGGCACTGCTTCGGCTGATGGAGGCGAAAAAATGATAAGAGACATTACACTGGGACAGTATTTTCCCGGAAATACCGTACTCCACAGACTTGATCCGAGAGTCAAGATAATTCTTACAATTGCCTATATCACGGCAGTTTTTCTTGCCAAAAACTTATTCTCATTTGCACTTATCACCTTAAGCGCTCTTATTCTCATTCTCGCATCTCGCATTTCGGCGAAGATAATAATGAAAAGTATGAAGCCAATACTTTTCGTCCTCGCATTCACCACCTTCTTTAACGTATTTTTTACAACCGGGGAAGTGCTTTTAGTTAGCTTTTTCAGGATTAAAATCTACCTTGAGGGTATAGTTTTTGCTGTTATGATGATTCTTCGCATATCGGCGATGCTTGCAGGAACGACTATACTGCTTACCTACACAACATCGCCCATAATGCTGACCGACGCCCTTGAGAGGCTTCTGTCGCCACTTCGCAAAATCAAGCTTCCCGTTCACGAGTTTTCTATGATGATGACCATAGCTCTGCGCTTTATCCCTACCCTTGTTGAGGAAACCGACAAGATTATGTCCGCACAGAAGGCAAGAGGTGCGGATTTTGAGTCCGGAAGCCTTATAAAGAGGGCAAAGGCGCTGGTTCCCATACTGATACCGCTTTTCATATCGGCGTTCAGGAGGGCGGACGAGCTTGCAACTGCTATGGAATGTCGATGTTACACCGGAGGCGAGGGCAGGACGCGAATGACAAAGCTGAAGCTTGCACCCCGTGATTTTGGTGCAGTAGCTCTCTTTGTTATATTTATAGCAGGCGTGGTTCTTCTCAATTTTATTCCCACGGCGATTTCGATTTAAATGTGTGAGAAGTGATTGTTTTGCAAACGATGCGTTGCATCGCGGCAAATGACGGGTGATTATATGAAAATTCTAATTGAGCTTTCCTATGTTGGAACTGATTTTTCAGGCTATCAGGTGCAGCCCGGCAAGGTAACTGTTCAGTCTGCCGTTCAGGACGCCATTGAGGCGGTGTACAGTGAGCGTTATCCTTTAAAAGGCTGTTCCCGAACAGATGCAGGCGTTCACGCAAGGCAGTATTTTGCCACCTTTGATACTGAAAAGTCTATACCTGTAGAAAGAATACCTGCCGCACTCAACAGTGCTCTTGACAGCCGTATTTCGGTAATGTCCGCAAGAGTTGTGAGCGACGATTTTCATGTACGCCACGACGTTTTATACAAGGAATACGAATACATTATAAACACCTCAAAAACTCCCGACCCATTCCTTTTGGGCAGAGCGTGGCATTTCCCAAAGCCCTTGCTACCCGATGCGAAAGACCGAATGAGATCCGCCGCCTATGCCTTCGTGGGTAAGCATGATTTTTCGGGTTTTATGGCAAAGGGAAGTGACGTGTCAGACACCGTACGGACGGTGAATCATTTGCAAATTGAAACCGAGGGGGAGCTTATACGGGTACGAGTTGCCGCCGACGGCTTTCTTTACAATATGGTAAGAATAATCG
>JAZNFI010000074.1:0-13866 GCA_045589075.1 Candidatus Flemingiibacterium sp. | reverse complement strand
TCCGAGGTTCACGGTATGAGTCAGCGCGGCGGCTCGGTTGTAACCTATGTTAAATATGGCGAGAGCGTTGCTTCCCCCGTTATCTGCAAGGGCGAGGCTGACGTTATTATCTCCTTTGAGCTTCTTGAGGCGGCAAGATGGCTGCCCTACCTCAAAAAGGACGGCGTTATCGTTACAAATACCCAGGAGATAAACCCCATGCCCGTTGTTACGGGTGCGGCGGTGTATCCCGAGAATCTCGTTGAGAAGCTTAAGGCTACTGGAGCAAAGGTTATCGCAGAGGACGCTCTTGCAATAGCAAGGGAAGCAGGAAACGAAAAGGCGGTAAACGTAGCTCTTATCGGTCTTGTAGCCCACTCCCTCGGCTTTGATGAGGATACTCTCCGTGAAGCTATAAAGATGTCCGTACCTGCCAAGTTCCTTGAGCTTAATCTTAAGGCGTTTGACCTCGGTATCAAGCACGGCGCATAAATCGTAATAAATTACAAGGAGATATAAACCGATGGCAAACTATTTCAACAAAGAGATAGAAACCGCCTCACGCGACGAGCTCTATCATCTTCAGTCCTACAACCTTATTAAGACAGTAAAGCACGTCTATGAAAATATGCCCATGTATAAGGCTCGCATGGATGAGGCTGGAGTTAAGCCCGAGGACATAAGGTCCGTTGACGACCTTCATAAGCTCCCCTTTACATACAAGCAGGATCTCCGTGACGGTTATCCTTACGGTATGTTCTGCGTTGAGCCGAAGAATCTCATTCGCATACACGCGTCATCGGGCACTACGGGTAAGCAGACGGTTGTAGGCTACACCAAGCACGATATAGACCTTTGGGCAGAATGCGCGGCGCGTGCTCTTGTGGCGGCAGGTGCTGACAAGGACGACTTCGTTCACATCGCTTACGGCTACGGTCTTTTCACCGGCGGTCTCGGAATCCACGACGGCGCACAGAAAATGGGGGCTACCGTAATTCCTGCATCAAGCGGCAATACCGCACGCCAGGTGACGATGCTCCAGGATTTCGGCTCGTCTGTTCTTTGCTGTACTCCCTCTTATGCTCTCTTTATTGCGGACACACTTAAGGAGCAGGGAATCACCCTCGACAAAATCCACCTGAAAGCAGGTATTTTTGGCGCAGAGCCCTGGACAGAGGAAATGCGTGCTGAAATTGAGGAAAGACTTGGCATCAAGGCATACGATATATACGGACTTTCGGAAATTTCCGGTCCCGGCGTTGCTTTCGACTGCGAATGTCAGAACGGTATGCACGTAAATGAGGATAACTTCCTTATCGAGATTATCGACCCCGAAACCGGCGAGCCTCTTCCCGACGGCGAGCTTGGCGAAGTGGTGTTCACCTGCATTACCAAGGAAGCGCTTCCCCTTATCCGTTACAGAACGCACGATATTTCTTCCATAACACACGAAAAATGTGCCTGCGGACGCACCTTCGTCCGTATGCAGAAGCCTTGCGGCCGTTCTGACGATATGCTTATTGTCCGCGGCGTAAATGTATTCCCCTCACAGATTGAGAGCGTGCTTCTCACCTGCGGTGACGTTGACCCTCACTACATGATAATTGTTGACAGAAAGAACAACACCGACACCATGGAGATTCAGGTTGAGGTCAATGCAGCCAATTTCTTCGACCACGTTAAGGGCATGGAGGAGCTTGCCGCAAAGATTAACGCCGGTATGCAGTCAACCCTCGGTCTTTCTTCAAAGATAACTTTTGTTGAGCCAGGAACCATTCAGAGAAGCGAAGGCAAGGCAAAGCGCGTTATCGATAAGAGAAAATTACATTAATTGGAGGTACTTGTTATGATTATCAAGCAGATTTCGATTTTCGTTGAAAACAAGCCCGGCAGACTTGCCGAGATTACGGACATCATTGCAAAAAACAACATCAATATCCGCGCCCTTTCCGTTGCGGATACAACTCATTTCGGTATTCTTCGTATTATCGTTGACAATCCCGAGGAGGTGGAGAGAGTTCTCAAGGAAGCTGGTCTTACCGTTTCAATAACCAGCGTTATTACCGCCTGCATACACGACCGTCCCGGCGGACTTGCCGAGGTACTCGGACTCCTGGCGGCTAACGACATTGCTATTGAGTATATGTACGCATTTATCGCAAAGAGCGAAAACGAGGCTTACGTTGTTATGCGTATCGAGGCCGAGGGTGCGGCTGTAAAGCTGCTCCGTGAGCACGGCTTCACAGGTATGGAAGACTGATAAACGATGCCCGACGGTGTTTAAAACGCCGTCGGGTAATTTTAAACTTAAACAAAATACCGCAAAAGGAAACAGATACATGAAATTAGTTACTCTGACCTTAAATCCTGCTTTTGACATACACCTGAATATTCCCGACTTTAAAGAGGGAAAAGAAAGCCTTGTCAATTCCTTCACACGGGACATTGGCGGAAAAGGAATCAACATATCCCGTGCACTTCTTGCCGGTGGCATACAAAATAGGGCGGTAGTAGCATTGGGTGATGAAAATGCATCGGATTTTCTCCGTCTGATGAACGACTGCAGGATTTCCGATTACTCTGTCATAACCGTCAAAGGCTACATTCGTGAAAACATGACTATACACGCTGAATCCGGAGTTGAAACCCGTATAAGCTATAAAGGCTTCTCGACAGGCGAGGAGCTTTTTGACGAGGCGTACAGCCTTATTGATCCTGATTCTGACGCTGTGCTTACCTTTACGGGAAGCGTTCCGGAAGGAATCACACAGGAACAGACAGAAGCGTTTCTTAACCGCATTAAGTTAAGCGGCGCGCGGCTTGTTATTGATTCAAAATCCGTGCCGCTCGAAATGCTTAAAAGAATAAAACCGTGGCTTATCAAGCCCAATGCCGAGGAGCTTTACACCTATTTCGGAAAGCTCGATTTTGAAAAGGTCGTTTCGGTGGCAGTTTCTTTGCATAAGTGCGGAATAGCTAACGCTCTTATAAGTCTCGGTGCGGACGGTGCGGTGCTTGCGGCAGATGACGGTGTATTTACGGCTCATATACCGCATATTGATGCTGTTTCCACCGTTGGGGCAGGGGATTCTATGATTGCAGGCTTTTTGGCGGCATACAATAAGTCGTCTGAAACACGTCTGCTTACCGCATCTGCTTACGGTACGGCGGCTTGTTTAACTAATGGAACAAATCCCCCTAACGCTGACGATATATTGCGCCTTATGAAAGAGATAGAAATAATGAGAGTTCGCAAATTACCATAGACCGATAGGAAAGCGAAATTTTTTTACATAACTCCCGTCAAATCTTAAAATTATATTCACTGTTGTGCACAAATGTGTCGAACTTTATTCACATTTGTCTGATATAATTTATTTACTGGACAGCATGAGAACCAATTCTTCATCGGTGTGTGTTTTTAGAATATTATTGTTTTTCGGGGGTTTTATGTTCGGAGATACAGAAAACATACGAACCAAAACTGAAGATGACGTTAATAATTCGGGCTGCTACGGTGGATTCGGGAACAGATTTTCCTATGAACAGTGCTGCAGGGCAGAAAATATCAGTGGTAAGCGAATTAAAATAGCGCTTTTTGCTGCCGGGCTTTGCATGCTATCTGTTTCACTTGTGTTTTTGTGCGCCATAGTTCTCATTCGTATTGTGGAGTCCAATCGCCAGCTATATTATCCCGGTGCGGTCTACTATACCGAGTCTTTGCGAGGGTCAGAGACTGAAGTCCCCCTTAAGCTTTCTGAAAGAACAGTGCCCTTAAGTGAGCAGGATGAGATGCTTGTCAGTGTGTCAAGCGAGGATTCCCAGCGTTACCGCATACCGGTAGGAGTGATGATACGAAGCCTTGATCCGCACTCCGAAGCCTCATTATCGGGACTTGAAGCAGGCGATATTATCGTTGCTGTCAACGGAAGCTCTGTCAGTGATATTGAAAGCTTGTCTTCTCTTGTCAGTGAGGACGGCAGTCAGAGTTTTGTAAGACTCACGGTTTTCAGGGACAATTCCTACTATATTGTTTCCGTAAACGCAAATTGAACTGTTAATATTTATAGCCCGTCGGAGTTTTCTCCGATGGGCTGAATTTTTTTGTTTTTATCGAAAAATAGTGAAAAATATCCAAAAAATTACTCAAATATTTAATTATTTTTTAATTTATATTGACAATGCGTTAAAAATGTGGTAATATTTATCTATCAAATTATATGTTTTGGAGGAATAATTATTATGAATCATATATCTGCAAAGCGTTTTGGTGCGTTTGCGATAGTGCTCATGCTCCTCACCACGGTATTCGTTGTTGGCGTGTTCGCTGATGCTGAACCCGCCATCGCAGAAACTGACGTTGAGGTGATTGACATCGCAGATGCAGAGCTTGAAGTTCCCGCAGCTGATGAAGCAGCTGAAATCGAAGCTGCTCCCGAGGCTGAAGCGGCAGTCGAAGAGATTGCGGCTGAGGAAACCGAAGAGGACAGCGGAAAATTCTTCGCTACCTTCTGGGCTCTTATTCCCCCCGTTATTGCTATCGTTCTTGCGCTTATAACCAAAGAGGTTTATTCCTCTTTGTTTGTAGGTATTCTTGCAGGTGCTCTGCTTGCAACCAACTTCAGCCCTCTCGGAACTGTTGATACTATCGTTGAAAGCGGTCTTATGGCGGCTGTTTCCGATACCGCAGGTATCTTTATTTTCCTTGTACTTCTCGGCGTTATAGTTGCTCTTATCAATAAGACAGGCGCAGCTGCCGCATTCGGAAGATGGGCAAAGCTTCACATCAAGACACGAGTTGGCGCACAGATTGCCACCTTTATTCTTGGTATTCTCATTTTTATTGACGACTACTTTAACTGCCTTACCGTTGGTTCGGTAATGCTTCCTGTAACAGATGCTCATAAGGTTTCCCGTGCAAAGCTGGCGTTCATTATCGACGCTACTGCTGCCCCTATCTGTATGATAGCTCCCATTTCTTCATGGGCGGCGGCTGTATCTACTTACGTTGACCCTGCTACTACAGGTTACAGTGGACTTGAGCTGTTTGTACGCTCCATTCCCTTTAACTATTACTCGCTTCTCACACTTCTTTTCGTAGTTCTTATTATCGTTATGAAGGTTGACTTCGGTCCTATAGCAAAGCATGAAAAGAATGCTATTGAAAAGGGCGATCTCTTTACTACCGGCGAGTCCACCAACAAGGCAAGCGAGGAGCTTGAAGTAAACGATAGGGGCAGAGTTGTTGACCTTATTCTTCCCATACTTGTACTTATCGGCGTTTGCGTATTCGCACTCGTTTATATCGGTCACAAGCTGCTTGTTGCAGACGGACTTACCACTGCTGACAACTTTAACTTTATTGAGGCATTTGGTTATACCTCGGCTGGTACTTCTCTTGCATGGGGCGCTCTTATCGCTCTCGTGCTTACCATTATCTATCTTATCTGCCGCCGTGTTGTTTCCTTTAAGGACGCTATGGCTTGCATTCCCAAGGGCTTTACCGCAATGGTTCCCGCTATCATTATTCTTACCTTTGCAACCACCCTTAAGAATATGACCAATCTTCTTGGCGCAGACGTGTTTATTGAGGAGCTTATGACAAACGCAGCTCCTGCGCTGTCACTCTTCCTTCCTGCGGTTATCTTCCTTGTTGCTTGCCTGCTTGCTTTCGCTACCGGTACTTCCTGGGGTACTTTCGGTATTCTTATTCCGATTGTTGCAAGTATGTTTGCTCCTACAAGCCCCCTCTACTTCGTCGGTATGTCCGCAGGTCTTGCAGGTGCAGTTTGCGGCGACCACTGCTCGCCTATTTCCGATACGACCATTATGTCGAGTGCAGGTGCACGCTGTGACCACATCAACCACGTTTCCACCCAGCTTCCTTATGCTGTTTCCATTGCGGCTTGCTCTTTAGTAGCATACGTTGTGGGCGGTCTCACACAGAACGGCTGGATAGGTCTTATCGTTGGCGTTGCTTGCGTCGTTGGTCTCGTTACCGTTGCAAAGCTTGCCAAGAAGAAAGCGTAAATAAATTTAACTTCAAAAAATCCGCAGTTTATCTGCGGATTTTTTTATGCCCTCATTATTTACAAAAAAAATATGTGGGGATAATAAGCCGTACACAATTTTATGTTACCATTTATACAGAGTTTATGGGCATCAGCCCGTAAAAGACAAGGAGGAAAAACATGAACAATAACGGCGGAACTTTCTACCATACCCCGAAGCCGAAATTTGACTTTAAAAAATTCAAAAAATCGGTCATACTTATTATTGTCGCCTTACTTATTGTGGCTGTGGGAACTACCTGCTGGTACACGGTTGACGAGAAGCAGCAGGCGGTGGTTACCACCTTTGGCAAGGTAACCGATACCACGGGAGCAGGTATTCACTTTAAGCTGCCCTTTGGAATACAGCAGGTTCACAAGGTTGATGTAAACGTATATCAAAAAATCGAGCTCGGTTACAGAAGCAATTCCAAAAACGGCGCAAACTATGACGTTATCGAAAAAGAATCCAAGATGATAACGGGCGACTACAACATAGTAAACGTGGACTTCTTCATCGAATACAAGATTTCTGACCCCGTTAAATATCTCTATAATTCAAGAGATCCTGAGGGTATACTTAAAAATCTTATCCAAAGCCAAATCCGTGCAGTTGTGGGCTCGGCAACCGTTGACCAGATACTTACTGACGGCAAAACCGATATTCAGATAAGAGTTAATGAGCTTGTTACCGAAATTCTTGCTGAATATGACATTGGACTCACTTTGTCAGATATAAAGATACAGGATGCGGAGCCGCCTACGGTTTCTGTTATAGAGGCTTTCAAGGGTGTTGAAACCGCAAAGCAGGGTGCTGAAACCGCAATAAATCAGGCAAAGGCGTACAGTAACCAAAAGCTTCCTGAGGCCCAGGCTGAGGCGGACCAGCTTGTTAAGAATGCCGAGTATTTAAAACAGAAACGCATAAACGACGCTGTGAAACAGGTTGCACGTTTTGAGGCGATGTACGACGAGTATTCAAAGAATCCCGAAATCACACGAATTCGCATGTATTATGAAATGATCGAACAAGCTCTGCCCGGCGTGACCCTCTATATAGATGCGTCCGACGGTTCTACCGAAAAGCTGCTGCCTCTCGATGAGTTTGCATCGTCGAAGTAAAGGAGGTAATTTTACATGAAAAAAGTTTTAATAATTACCCTTATTGTATTGGCTGCGATTATATTTGTAGGTGCAAATTCACTTTACACGGTAGCCGAAAATGAATACGCCTGCGTTACCCGTTTTTCCGAGATTGTAAACATAACAAGCGATGCAGGTATTCATTTTAAAGTTCCGTTTATTGACTCTACACGTTCATTTCCCGACACTACCCTTATCTATGATATTCCGCCATCCGAGGTGCTTACTTCAGATAAGAAGAATATGACCGTTGACAGCTACATAATCTGGGAAATCGCAGACCCTCTGACATTCTATCGTACCCTTGGTACTACAACTGAGGCAGAGGCTCGCCTTAACGCTGTTACCTATAACGCATTAAAGACTCTTATGGGTACTCTTGAGCAGGACGACATTATCAACACCGATGACGCTTCCGGAAGAAACGACATCTATGCAGGCATTACTACCGAGGTTGCCGAGCTTTGCGAAACCTATGGTATCAACGTAATAGATGTCCGCATAAAGCGTTTTGACCTTGCACAGAGCAACGAGGAGGCTGTTTATGACAGAATGATCTCCGATCGTCAACAGATTGCGGAGAAGTATGTCGCCGACGGAAATTACGAGGCGTCCATAATCCGTAACGAGGTGGATAAACAGGTAAATATCATTGTGTCTAACGCTGAGGCGGAGGCTGCGCGTCTGGAAGCTGAAGGTGAACAGGAATATATGCGGATGCTTGCAGAGGCATACAATACTGATGACAAAAAGGAGTTTTATGAGTTCACCCGTGCCCTTGAGGCACTTAAAGCATCGCTTACGGGCGAAGATAAAGTGGTAATTATTGACGGGAACTCCGCTCTTGGTAAAATCCTTGTAAATAAGTAAACTTATATTAAACAACTGTTGTTGAGAATTAATCTGACTTTATGGCGGGAGCAAGCTCCCGCCTGATTTTTTTATGTGATTCAGGATAATCCGCTGTTACCATAATTTAAGGGTTTCAATTTTGCACCTAATGGATTATAATATTAGTGAGACTATGTTCATTTGTCATTGCCGTGTAATGCGGCGGAAAGGATATTTACATGGAACATATAATGATAAGCCCGGGGAAGCTCAAACTTATGCTCACAAGAAATGATCTTATTCATTATGAGCTTGAGCCCTCTGAACTTGATAGTGATAATTCATCAACTCGCCGCTCATTCCGTGAGCTTCTTGCGGATGTAAAGGCGATGTCTGGGTTTGATGCTTCGGATGATAAGGTATTTATACAGTTCTATCCCTCGCGGGACGGCGGAGCCGAGATATACATAACAAGGCTTACTTCAAAAAGAGAAATTCCGAATGACGAGCTTCCTTCTTATGTTCAGGTAAGAA
This sequence comes from Candidatus Flemingiibacterium sp., assembly GCA_045589075.1. Lineage (GTDB taxonomy): Bacteria > Bacillota > Clostridia > Oscillospirales > CAG-272 > Flemingiibacterium. Next base: position 5,329 of record JAZNFI010000074.1, on the reverse strand, counting down.
CCGTCTATGGTTTCGATAATCTTCAAGATATGATTGATGCTTGCGCACACATTGGTAATGGTCACTTTCCCGATGAAAGCAGTGCGTGGAGCGGTGAAGGCGGTTATTTTCTTATGACTGAAGACAGAATACCTTATCATGACTATTTGAATGAGGGAAAACATTCTCGCAGACGCAGTTTTATTGGTGATTATGGCAAAATTTTCTCAGATCCTGCTACTATATTTTATGTAAAAGAGCATTGTTTGTGTTTTTGTGAAAAAAATGCTGTTAAAATGCTTGGAAGTATGTTATAATAATATTATAGATAATTTCGGAGGGTTCTACCTCCGATAGAAAATTGAGTACAAGCTCTCTGACCTTGGCAGAGCGGCTTGTTATTGAAAGGAACCTAACATGACCTTTGATGAGCTTGAAGCCGCCTGTAAGGTGTGTAAAAAATGTTCTCTGCACGAAGCCAGAACAAACTGCGTATTCGGTACGGGAAACAAAAACGCTAAACTGATGTTTATAGGTGAAGCTCCCGGTGAAAAAGAGGATCTATCGGGAATACCTTTCGTTGGTGCAGCCGGAAAACTGCTTGACAGATTTCTTGAGGCTGTTGACATCCAAAGGGAGGATGTATACATAGCAAACATTCTTAAGTGCCGTCCACCCAAGAACCGTGATCCACTGCCGACTGAGGAGGATGCCTGCATAGATTATCTTCGTGCCCAGGTAAAACTTATAAATCCCGATATAATAGTGTGTCTCGGACGAATTTCCGCCATGAGACTCATCAAGCCGGATTTTAAGATAACCAAGGAGCACGGTGTGTGGTTTGAGAGAGGCGGCAAGAGGATTTGCGCCGTATATCATCCGTCGGCACTCCTTCGCGATCCTCACAAGAAAGAAGCGATGCTTCTGGACATGAAAATGATAAAGGCAGAGCTTGAAAAGGGACTTAAAAAATGAAGATACTTATTATGATGACAGGTGGAACCATAAGCACCACCGTGGATTCAAACGGTCATCTTTTTGCAAACGGAAAAAAGACAGTGTCCTTGCTTGCTGATACCCTTTTTAATAACGGGGCATACGATATAACCTTTGATTACTCCCATCCGCTTGACATACTCAGTGAGAATATGACATTTCCGCGTCTATCTCTCCTGCTTGAAGCATTTCGGAATGTGAAACGGGATGAATACGGTGCCATTGTGGTTGCACATGGCACGGATACGCTCGCATATACATCTGCTTTACTCTCGCTTGTGCTTGCGGGATGGTGGGACAAGCCTGTTTTTCTTGTGTCAAGTGATCGCACATTGACCGATCCGCTTGCCAACGGTCATGATAATTTCCGTGCGGCATGCGAGCTGGCTCTTGGTGGATTCGGCGCGGGCGTATATGTGCCCTACCGAAATTCGGACGGCGTGATTTACCTTCACAACGGAGCACACCTTCGTCAGTGTGCAAACTTCTCGTCGGATTTTTATTCCGAGGATATGTGCCCCTACCAAACTGCCAAGCCATACACTGTTAAGGCAAAGCATCCAATACTTGATATGGATTTGAAGCTTGTTGAGTGTGTGCTCAGGATAGATCCATATGTTGGTATGAATTACTCGGCATACAATATTCACGACGGCGTACTTGGAGTACTCCACGGAAGCTTTCATTCGTCAACAGCGTGTGTTGAAAGGCACGGCGAGAGTGAGCCATATTCAAAACGCTCCCTGCTTTATCTTGTTGAAAAATGCAGGTCCAGAAATGTTGAAGTTTTCCTCTCACCGCTTCCGGAGTCAATGAGGAGCACTTCGGGACTTTATTCTACAACCGCTGACCTTATTAGGGCGGGCGTTAAGCCTATATTCGGACTTACTTACGAGACTGCTTATATTAAGCTCAACCTTGCCTACGCTTTGGGCTACGAAGGAGATGAGCTTCTTCATTTTATTGAACGTGAAATTGCCGGCGAGCTTCTCAAAGCCGATCAAAATTAATGTTTGAGGGATGATTATGGATAAATTAGTGTTCAAGGTCATTGCCACGGATCCTCTATATGGGAGAATGCTTCGTCTTGAGTTCCTTTCGATGGGACTTGTCGAAGCTGATGAGAATTCCAAAAACTATCATATTCTGGCTGCTCAGGGACTTTGTGAGATGCCGCCTCAAAGGCGCATTAGGGCGGCAATTTTCGTTGACTGCGGGTTGCTGTCTGCTGCCATGCCGGAGCAAGTAAAGGTACTGATTTTAGGGCGTCCTTTTGTGCTTTCGGAGCTGCGTGCCTTTATTAAGGAGGTTGTTGAGAACGAGGATGACAGGGAATATGAGGAGAACAGTCTTGTCATTTCCGAGGAGGATATGACCGTTACCTTCGGGGACAAGAGCGTTAAGCTCACCCCTAGAGAATTTTCGCTTCTTTCATATCTCCATGCCCGTCCCGGCGAAACCATAAGCCGCGCAGAGCTTTTACATAATCTTTGGCAGGACGAAAATGCAAGGGATACAAACGTAGTTGATGTGTACGTCAGATTTCTCCGTCAGAAGCTTGATGAGCCGTTAGGACTCCGTCTTATAAGGGCGGTGCGCGGCGAGGGATACGTTTACGCTTACGAAAATCCGCGTGCAATGATGCACAGTACTATGAAGAAAGCCGATAAGACGGAGGATAATAATGGATAATAAATTTGACCTTTTGATTACGAACGCAAGGCGCATAAAAATTCCCTCCGGCAGTGCAGAGCAATGTGCGGTGGCTGTTAAGGACGGCGTTATCGCCGCTATCGTGCATCGTTCGGAAGCTTCTGCACTTACTGCGGACAAGGTAGTTGACGGCGCGGGTAAATTCATAATTCCCGGTCTTATTGACCTTCACGTACATCTTCGTGACCCCGGATTTGAATACAAAGAGGACATATACACCGGTGCTGAATGTGCGGCGGCAGGAGGTGTTACCTCCGTTTTTGCAATGCCAAACACCAAGCCTGCAACGGACAGCCCCGAGGTGCTCGAATATATCAAAAACAAAGCGGCTGACGCTCACTGCAGAGTGTTTCCCGTGGCGGCTATAACAAAAAATCTTGAAAGCTCAGAGCTTTGTGACCTTGATTCCCTCCACAGTGCCGGCGCGGCGGCTTTTTCCGATGACGGGAAGCCTGTAATGACCTCGAAGTTGCTTTACGAGGCGATGAAAACGGCGGCAGAGAAGGATTATCTCATAATGTCACACTGCGAGGATATGTCCCTTGCAAAGGGCGGCGCTATAAACGAGGGTAAGATATCCCGTATGCTGGGAATCGGTGGAATACCCAACCTTGCAGAGGATGTTGCTACTGAGCGCGACATTATGATTGCCGAGGCGGCTGGCTGCAGGCTTCACATATGCCATGTTTCAACGAGAGGTGCTCTTGACTGCATAAGACGGGCGAAAGCTCGTGGCGTTAAGGTCACCGCCGAAACCTGCCCCCACTATTTCTCCCTCTCGGAAGCCGATGTGATATATTACGGCTCCAACGCCAAGATGAATCCTCCCCTCAGGAGCGAGGATGATGTGCGCGCCGTTATCGAAGCAATAATCGACGGGACTATCGACTGTATCTCTACCGACCACGCGCCCCACAGCACCGAGGAAAAGGGAAGTGATATAAGAACCGCCCTTAACGGAATAATCGGTCTTCAGACCTCTTTTATCGCCTCCTACACAAACCTTGTGCAGACGGGTCACATAAGCTTTTCAAAGCTTATTGAGCTTATGAGTGCAAATCCTGCCATGATTACAGGACTTGACAAAATGGGACTTGGCTCTCTTGAAGTTGGTTCGCCTGCGGATTTTGCTCTCGTTACCCTTGGCTGTGAGCACACGGTTACGAAGGAATCCCTGCGCGGAAAGTCCACCAACACGCCTTTTGTGGGTATGACCTTCGGCGCGAGGGTAGATGCTACTTACCTTGACGGAAAGTGCGTTTTCGAAGCGTAACCCCAATACTGTAAAATATTAAATTCACACATATCGAAAGGAAACTTTACTATGTCATTTGAACCCCTTATTTCGAAAATCCGTGAGAAAAACAATCCTACCGTTATGGGTCTTGACCCTATTCTCGACTATGTTCCCGATTATATAAAGGAGAAGGCGGTCAAGGAATACGGAGACAGCTTCAAGGCGGCAGGCGAGGCTATATTTGAATTCAATAGGGGTCTTATTGATGCGGCGGCAGAGCTTGTTCCTGCCGTAAAGCCCCAGTCCGCATTCTACGAAATGTACGGTATCGAGGGACTTATTGCTCTTGAAAAGACCATTGAATACGCAAAGGCGGCAGGCCTTTATGTTATTCTTGACGTGAAGCGCAACGACATCGGCAACACTGCCGAGGCATACGCGAAGGCGTTTATTGGCGAAACACAGCTTTTCACAAAAAAGGCAAAGGCAACTCCCGTTGACTCTGTTACCATCAATCCATATCTTGGTATTGACGGCGTTAAGCCCTTTATTGACATTGCGGCAGAGAACGACAAGTCTATGTTCATTCTCGTAAAGACCTCAAATAAGTCGTCAGGCGACTTCCAGGACCTTGAAATCGGCGATTCTACTCTTTATCGCCGTGTGGCGGCAAAGGTAGAGGAATGGGGTGCTCCTTATATAAGCGAGTCGGGCTACTCTCCTTGCGGTGCGGTAGTTGGCGCTACCTACCCAAGACAGCTCACCGAGCTTCGCGCGGCAATGCCTCACACATTCTTCCTTATCCCAGGATACGGTGCTCAAGGCGGTGCTGCAAACGACATTGTGGGCGCGTTTGACAAGAACAAAAACGGCGCAATAGTAAACTCCTCCCGTGCGCTTATGTGTGCGTACAAGAAGGCAGGCGACGACGGAACAAACTTCAAGGCATGTACCCGTGACGCGGTTATTGCAATGCGCGACGACATCAATTCCGTGCTTTAATCTGAAAGGACTATAAAAATGGTAAACGAGCTTCATGATAACGGAACGGTTATCACAAATGATAGGATCAGCGAAACGGCAGAGCTTTACGATATGCTTATTGAAGCTCCCGACGTTGCAAAGTGGGCTATGCCCGGTCAGATAGTACATGTTCTCTGCGGAGAGGGTACTACACTTCGCCGCCCAATTTCTATATGCGAAACCGTGGGCGACTGTGTGCGTCTTTGCTATGAGGTGCGCGGTAAGGGTACTGGCTGGATGTCAAAACGTAGGGAGGGTGACAAGATTAGTATTCTTGGCGCGCTCGGTCGCGGATTTACCCACAAGAAGGGTGAGCGCGCGCTGCTGGTCGGCGGCGGTATCGGTATTTACCCCCTGCTTTCAATCGGAAAGAAGTGCAAG
>JAZNFI010000073.1:0-23077 GCA_045589075.1 Candidatus Flemingiibacterium sp. | reverse complement strand
TATAAGCTGGTTAGTAAATTCTTCTCCCTTTACATATACTATTTTAAGTTCTGGACGGGTTGATTTAATTTGGTTTATAATAGCATAAAGCAAGTGTGTTTTTCCGAGACCGCTAGGTCCGTATATGAATAGAGGGTTGTATGTAAAAGATTCTACAGTTGATTTGCATGCAGGCTCGTTTGCAACGGCTATTGAAGCTGCATGAGCAAATTTATTTGACTGCCCTACTATAAAGTTGTCGAAAGTATATTCATTGTACCCACCTACAGTGTATTGAGGCTTTCTTATAAGATCAGAAACATTTTCATTATCTGAATATATATTCTCATATTTTATTATTTCGTCAGATTTTTCTTCTCTTTCCTTCGATATGGTTATACGGTCCGCGAGATTATCCGGTTCAATTATGTCTCCGTCTATTTTGACATATTTTAAATATTCTTCCGGGTTGGTGGTTTTGTCAAGAAGAATGACGTCAACTGAAAACCCAATTACTTTAGCAAGTGCTTCTGAAATTGAGTCAATATATTTATTTTTAATAATTACATATTTATAAGGCATATCGCAGATAATAATTGCCTGTGAATCGTTGATGTCATTTAAAATCAAGCATGTAAACCACAAATCTGCTACTGTCTGACCATATTTATCGCTAAGCTCCTTAACTGTCAGTTGCCATATATCACCGAACGACTGCATAAATAATTCCTTTCCTTAATAAATAATATATCTTAAACAATATTATATCATATAATAATTAAAAAAGCAAGTATTATATCAACAAAAGTGTTTTTAATTGAAGGTATTTTCACAAAAATAAAAAAAATTTTAAAAAGCCCTTGACAAACACCGTGTCTGTTGTGTATAATATTAGGTGCTATTGTGTGATTTTATATTCACTTGAAATATAAAGCTTATATTCACCGCCAGGTGATAGTTTCCGAATGGTTAAGGAGGTGCAAATATGCTTAGAACTTACCAGCCTAAAAAGCGTCAGAGAAAAGTTGAACATGGTTTCAGAAAGAGAATGAGAACCGCTGACGGCAGAAAGGTGCTTAAGAGAAGACGCGCTAAGGGAAGAAAGAGACTTACCTACTAATCTCTTGTTCCTTTGTTGCAGACAAAAAAATACAACCCGGGTAAATATGGCTTGGGTTGTATTGTGTGTGCACACCACACTTTAGAATGTGCATTAAACCGCCGAAGTATTCGGGGACATAACCCGTATTTCGGGGGTTTTTATTGTTTTTTTATATTATTTTCTTTTTTCTTAAATGATGAGTGAATAAAAAAGGATAAAATTAGATAACAATGAAACTGCGCGCAATTAAAGAAAATCACCTTTATTCAAAGGCTTATTCAAAGGGAAATAAGTACGTGGGAAGGTATGTGGTTGTGTATATTTTGAAGGATTATGCCGCCGCAAGACTTGCTAAAGAAAATCCCGAAAAAGAAAAGGTAAACAGGGTAGGAATTACCGTTACAAAGAAGCTTGGCGGTGCTGTTTTGAGAAACAGAGCCAAGAGAATAATAAGAGAAGGATACAGAGTTTCCGATAAAGAAAATAGGATAATGCGCGGTTTTCTTATTGTTATAGTGGCTCGCTCCGGTATTGTAAGAGCAAAGTCAACAGATGTAAAAGCAGATCTGGATAATGCGTTCAGAATGCTCTCTGTCAGAAAAAAATGAAATATGCGGCAATCTTCGTAGTAAAAATCTACAGAAAATTTATATCTCCCCTTAAATCACCGTGCTGCCGGTTTACACCTACCTGCTCACAGTATGCCATTGAAGCCTTTGAAAAACGGGGATTTTTTATGGGATTTTTGCTGAGTTTATGGAGAGTACTTCGGTGTAATCCCTTTTCAAAGGGTGGATACGATCCCGTTCCCGGAAAGAAAAAGAATTGAAAAATACAATATGTAACAAGGAGAGTTTACATAGATGATGGATATTATAAACGTGCCGCTTGGCTATATAATGAAAGGCTGTTACTATATAACTAATAACTACGCACTTGCGCTTCTTTTGTTTGCAGTAGCACTGCAGATTCTTTTACTTCCTTTTGGAATAAAGCAGCAAAAGAATTCTGTAAAGCAAGCAAAGCTCCGTCCAAAGGAACAGGCAATACGTAAAAAATATGCCGGCAGAAACGATAAAGCTACCCAGCAGAAGATGCAGAATGAGATTATGGAGCTTTATCAGAAGGAAAACTACAACCCAATGGGTGGTTGCCTGCCTCTGCTTATTCAGATGCCCATTCTCTTTGCTCTTTACAATGTTGTTACAAGCCCATTAAGATATATTTGCGGCTTTGGAAAAGAAGTAATAGCAAACATTCAGGCTAAAGTATATGAGCTTATGTCTGTCGCTCCCGATGCGGCTACAAACGGTTTTGAGGCATTTGCTGCTGAAAAAACAGTTCGACAGATTGATCTTATCAAGAAAATGCGTGAGCTTGGCCTTGATAATTTTGTAGGTGAAAACGGCGAAGCTATAACCGAGGAAATATTACCTAATTTCCACCTTGCGGGAAACTTTATGGATCTTTCTTCAAGACCTTCATTTAAATTTGATGGTGTGGCAGGTTGGCTTCTTCTTATACCGCTGTTTACCCTTATCTTTACCTTTGCAAGCCAGTGGATAACAAGAAAGTTCACATATAACCCCAGTATGCAGGTACAGAACGATATGTCAATGAAGATGATGCAGTACTCAATGCCTCTTCTTTCGGTTTATATTACCTTTGTAACCCCTGCAACTATCGGTCTTTACTGGATTTTCCGTAATATTTTAAGCACCATACAGACCATTCTTCTCGCAAAGTTTATTCCGATTCCTCAGTTTACCGAGGCAGATTACAAGGCGGCTGAAAAGGAATATAATGTAAAGCCCGCTAAAAAGAATGATGGTGAAAAGAAAAAGGTTCGTTCTCTGCACAGAATAGATGAGGAGGACGATGAGGTGCCTGCTGCTGAAGAAAAAAGCACCAAGCCTGAGCTTAAGGGGGGAGTCAGAGAGGAAGACGCCCCAAAACTTAAGGATGAGACTGATAAAAAGGAAAAAGAAGACAAATAAGATAACAAAACAGTAGGAAAGGAAGGAGCAAGCTGTGAAACAAGAACTAACATTCACCGGCAAGACGGTAGATATTGCACTTGCACAAGCGGCGGATTCTCTGGGTATCGAAGCTGATAAAATTACCTATGAAGTTGTAGAAGCCGAGAAGAGCGGTTTTCTCGGAATTGGCGCTACGCCTGCCAAAATAAAGGTTGTTCGCGTTGTAACCGGTGATATTGTTGCAAAGGAATTTATTGATACCCTTCTGTCAAATATGGAAATATCTGCAGATGTTGAAGTAGTATCCACCAAAAAAAGCGACCGACAGATAAATATTAATGGTGAGGAAGCTGGTGTCCTTATAGGGCATCACGGAGATACACTGGAAGCACTGCAGTATCTTACAAATCTTGCGGCAAATAAGCGTGAAGAGGATGAGTCCAGGGATTATGTACATATAACCGTGGACGTTGAAAATTATCGTTCAAAACGTGAAGCTACTCTTCGTTCACTTGCCCGCCGTATGGCAAACAAGGTGCAGAAGAACGGAAAGAGCGTAATGCTTGAGCCGATGTCGCCCTATGAACGCCGCATAATTCATTCAGAGGTGCAGGGAGTTGAGGGAGTATCCACCAACTCTGTCGGTGTTGATTCAAACCGCAGAGTAGTTATTTATTTGGAATCCGCAGGCTTTACCGTGCCACAGAGAAAGAATGAAAGAACCTCAAGGAAAAATGAAAGACGCTCCGAAAGACGCAGGAGTTTTAATGAAAATCAGAAAAAGAGCAATAAACCTGCGGCACCGTTGTACGACGACGGAGACAAGCTTTCAGAAGAGGAGCTTTCTGATCTTATTTCTACGTACGGAAACAAAGAAAAAACGCAGCGTGAGCAGCCCAAGAAATTCAAAGATTTCGATGAGTATATAAACAGTCTTTTGGGTGATACCGAAGATAGCACCGAGAACTGAAAATAACACATCGCGTCGGTGCAAACCGACGCGATTTTTTGGAGTTAAGAATGAAAATAAAATTTTCAGACCGTGTTTTGTGGCTTTCTTCGCACTCCGTGCAAAGATTTTTCTACTCAAAACCAACCACAGAATTCCAAGCGATGCAAAGCATCGCTTAGAAAGGAAGCTTTCGCTTAGCAAAAGCTATTGTCATAATTATGAATGATACCATCGCAGCAATTTCTACCGCATACGGCAGAGGCGGCATAGCAGTCATGAGAATATCGGGGGCCGGTGCCATACAGATTGCCGAAAAAATTTTTCGCACCGCTTCAGGTAAGGCCTTATCGCAGATTTTAGCTAATAACTCTTTATACGGGGACATAATAAAGGACAATAAGCGCATTGATGACGGTATGTGTACTGTTTTTCGCGCTCCACGGTCTTTTACCGGTGAGGATACAGTTGAAATTAGCTGCCATGGCGGTATAGTGCTTACTGAAATGGTGCTTGAAGCAGCATTTGAGGCTGGGGCGAGACAAGCCGAGGCGGGAGAGTTTACAAAACGTGCTTTTATCAATGGGAAAATTTCTCTTTCCCAGGCAGAAGCCGTGGGGATGTTAATAGACGCAGAAAGCGAAGAAATGCTGTCGGTTGCGGCATCCCATGAGAACGGAGTGCTCAAAAATAAAGCCGATGAGCTTTACGAGAGGCTTAAAACGATCGTTATTGGTGTATACGCAAATGTGGATTTCCCTGATGAGGATCTTGCAGAGCTTTCGGATAATGAGGTTATCAGTGAGCTTTTGGTTATTGAAACTGAGTTAAAGAGGCTTAAAAGCTCTTATAAGGTGGGCAGAGCGGTTTGCGAAGGCATAAAAACGGTTATAGTGGGCAAACCCAATACAGGCAAATCAAGCCTTTTAAATTGCCTTGTGGGACGTGAGCGGGCGATAGTCACTGACATTGCGGGTACTACACGTGATACTATAGAGGAGACAGTGAAGTGCGGAAGGATACTTCTCCGACTTTGCGACACAGCAGGTATCCGTGAAACCGAGGATAGAGTTGAGCGTATCGGTGTTGAGCGATCGGTTGAGAAGCTTAAGGAAGCGGAGCTTATTCTTGCAGTATTTGACAGCTCAAGGGAGCTTGACGAAGAAGACTTTGCACTTATAAAAAAGCTCGAGGAAACCCATGTATCTACCATTGCATTACTGAATAAAAGTGACCTGCCTGCAAAAATAGGCAGGGAAGAACTGTCGAAGTACGGTATTTTCAACAGTATTATAGAAATAAGTGCACGAAAAGGCGAAGCTTTCAACAGTTCTGTTGATAACCTTAAGGATATTATTTGTTCAATGTATATTGAGGGCGAGATCGACTACCAAAAAGAAGCGATCATTGCAAATGCTCGTCAAAACGCATCGGTAACACGGGCACTTGAGTATATAAGAAGCGCAAAAGCATCTCTTGAGTCGGGGCTTACATCAGATACAGCCGGGCTTGATCTTGAAGCTGCACTTACGGAGCTTTCCGAGCTTGACGGCAGACGTGTTACCGAACAGATCGTGGACGGAATATTCCATAGATTTTGTGTGGGAAAATAAAAGAGCCGATTACTCGGCCCTTAAACGTTATTTCTTTTTTGTGAAAAATGCGAATACAAGAATAGCGATAATGGCAATAATTATTACCACCAAGATAATTCCCCAAACACCCATGTTTCCGGCGGCATCGGTAACATTATCAACCGCATTTGCGGCGTCGTTTGCTATGCCATCAACTGTGGATTCAACGGGACCCTCGGTACCCTTCGTGTTATCTGCTGTTTCTTTATGAGTGCCGGCGTTGCCCGTATCGTCTGCGAGATCTCCTGTGCCGGGATGGTTTCCTATGTGACCGTCATCGCCGGAGTCAATATTACCGTGGTAGGTGTCATCGGAAGTGCTTCCGTTGCCGTTCATTACGGTATCGCCTGTATTAGCCGCGCCATTATCTGTGGTTTGGTTGCCCTCTCTTGCCATACCTTCTCTGAATCCCATTGCGGATACACCTGCACATAAAAAGGTCATGGTGAAAAGCACCGACAGTACTGCGCATATTAACTTTGTATATACTGATTTTTTCATTACACAATCATCCTTTCGATTGGTTTCATGCTTAATATTCCCGAAGAAATAAATAATATTCCGCGTACCTTGGAGTTAAATTATGGAAGAAAAAAGATTTCAAAAAAATGACAGTGGATTCATATGCAGAAACTGCGGTATTGAGGTAATGCCTTTAGGAGTGTCCTCCCGTGACCATTGTCCGAAGTGTCTTTGCTCGATTCACGTTGATATAAACCCCGGAGACAGGGCAAACGGCTGTCTTGGCACTCTTAGACCCAAGCAGGTATTACCCGACCCGAAAAAGGGGTATATAATAGTATATCGGTGTGAAAAATGCGGTGCCACAGTCCGAAACAAAGCGGCATATCCTGCAAAGGTGCAGCCTGATGACATAAATCTGCTTATAAAGCTTACGGCCGGAACCGGAATAAGATAGAAGTAAACATAAAAAATCACCGCAAAAGGAGTATGTTAATCCTTTTGCGGTGATTTTTTTGCTTCATCAGCCCTCGGAGCCTGTGTTTGACGCGATAACACCGTTTTCGAACAATCCTTCAAATACTCTACCGCTTGTCCAGGTGTATTTGCCGGTCCCATGCATTTTGTTTTCGTAGAATTCACCTTCATAAGTGTCACCATTAGCAAAGTAGTAAATGCCTTTACCGTGGCGCATGTCGGCCTTGTAGGAGCCTATATACTTATCTCCGTTGGCAAAGATATAGACGCCGCTACCTTCCTTGAGCTCATTTTCATAAGTGCCCTCATAGGATGAGCCATCCGACCACACATATTTGCCCTCGCCATTTTTTAAATCATTTGTAAAATTACCGAAGTAGTAGGAACCGTCTGACCATGAATATGAGCCAAGCCCCTCTTTCTTTCCTTCCAGCAGATTTCCCTCGTAAACATCACCGTTGGCAAAGATATATTTGCCGTATCCCGTAATATTGTCATCTGAGAACTGTCCCTCGTAGATGTCACCGGAAGTATATGTCATCTTACCTTTACCGTCACGGTGCAGTCCGTTCATTTCACCCTGGTAAACATCACCGTTTGAATAAGTGATGGTATTTGTATCGGGATCAACTTCTGCGGTAACGCCGTTTGAATAATACAGCTTACCGGAGACGGGTGAGTTGTTTTCGTTGACTTTGCCAAAGTATTTTACGGTAATACCATTCTCGGCGTTCATTTTTATATAGCGAATTCCACTGAAATACAGAGCGGCAAAAACTATTCCGACAGCTATTGCTGCAATAAGGAGTATAGTCAGGAAAACGCTGATAAAACTGCGCTGTTTTTTTATGCGTTTGGGTTTTTGTTCGTAGGTCATCTTTCAAAACACGGCTTTCGCCTCGACGAAATCATCGTTTGCGAAACGCTTCCTTTCTATGAGATACAAGTCGTTGTATGTGGACTTTGAGGGGTTAAGCGGGTCAAAAAACTGCTTTTTAGGGGCAGACACGAACCCTAGAGTGAAAGCATTATGATTTACACCTTGTCATAAGATCTTACGGTCAGGAGTGACACTGTTGACAAAGTTACTTGTCATCGAAATAAGATCGGGGATTACTATAAAAGCAATCAGAGCGATAGCAAAAAATACAAGCACTGAAAGAAGCACAGAAACAAGGCTTGTGCCGTTCCCTGAAAGCATCTGGGCACGCTTTATATTTTCCTTGGGTATATAGAAGCTTGCTGTGTCTGATTTCTCGCTTGAGCGTGACGTATCTGTATCTCCGCTCATTTTGACCACACGGCGTAAAGAGCTGCTTTTCCTTAGTGCAAAGCGAATAAACGGATTTGTATGGCTTACGTCCTTAATGGTGAGCGCATCTTTTTCGCTGTGGGCTTTATTTTCAATAAGTCCGTTTATTAGGGGAGCCAGCACCAATCTGTTGTAAACCGTAATTCCGATTCCTATTGTAAATCCTATAAACAGTGACCACACGATGATGTTAAGAGTTGTTACGTTGTTTGTGCCAAGGGAAACAGTGCTGCCACAGAGTCCTTGAAGATCATTCCATAACGCTTCAAAAAAATCCATCGTTCAGATTTACCTTTCTTTGTGGGAGATTAGTCCTTCTTAATTATATCGCAGCCGATATATTTGCGAAGCACCTCGGGAACGACTACACTGCCGTCAGCAAGCTGATTTTGCTCGACAATAGCGGGAAGAATACGGCTGGTTGCGAGCCCAGAGCCATTGAGCGTGTGCACGAACTCTACTTTGCCGGTGGATTCTCTTTTGAAACGCATCTGTCCGCGGCGTGCCTGATAGTCACGGGCATTGGAAACAGAGGAAACCTCCTTATAGCCGTCCATAGAGGGAATGTGTATCTCTATGTCGTAGGTGCGAGCCATAGATGCGGAACAGTCCTCTGCCGCAAGTTTGACTGTGCGGAAATGGAAACCAAGACCTGAAACGAGCTTTTCAGCCTTTCCAACAAGTTCTGCAAAGGCGGCATCGGAGTCTTCAGGCTTAGTGTACTGTACCATTTCAACCTTGTTGAACTGATGACCGCGCACCATTCCGCGTTCATCTGCGCGGTAAGATCCTGCTTCGCGGCGGAAGCAAGGAGTGTAGCTTATGTACTTTCTGGGAAGGTCTGCCTCGGAGAGGATTTCGTCACGGTGAAGAGCGACAAGAGCAGTTTCCGCCGTGGGAAGCATAAAGCGGCGACGCTCGTCCTCTGCTGTTTCAAGCCAGTAAACATCCTCTGCAAACTTTGGGAACTGACCTGCTGTAAGTCCGCACTCGTAGCCGAGCATATGAGGAACAAGAACCAGCTCGTAGCCGTCATCAATGTGGGTATTGATAAAATAGTTGAGCAGAGCCCATTCAAGACGTGCGCCCATGCCACGGTAAATCCAGAAGCCGTTACCTGACAGCTTTGTTCCTCTCTTATAGTCGATGAGACCCAGGTCTGTGCATAGGTCAACGTGATTCTTAGGCTCGAAATCGAATTTATGAGGCTCGCCAAAGTACTTGAGAGGCTCGTTGTTTTCCTTTCCGCCGGGCTTTAAATCTATATCGGGAAGATTTGGAAGGGAAAGCATAAGGTTACTGTATTCAATTTCAACCTCTTTAAGCTTTTCGTCGTTCTGCTTAATTGTTTCGGAAAGCTCCTTCATCTGTGCAAAGATGGGAGCAACATCCTTGCCTTCTTTTTTGAGCTGCGGCACAGATTTTGACACTTTATTTTGCTCGGCTTTGAGAGCTTCATTTTCCGAAATCATAGAGCGGCGCTGTGTGTCAAGCTCGAGAATTCTTGCAATCTCGTCTTTTGCATTTTTACCCTTATTGGCAAGGCGTGTTATGCATTCTTCCGTGTTTTCTTTGATATATTTAATGTCAAGCATTTTTTGTTATCTCCCTTGTTATACAAATAATTTCTTTGCGTTTTCTTCGCCCAAAAGCTTTTTTATGAGTTCTTCAAGCTCAGAGGTGTCTTTATAGGCTACAGAGATTGTCTTATTTCGGTTAAAATGGGAAATTTTAACATTATAACCCATTTCATCTGAGATTTTCTTTTGAAGCGTTTTGTAGTATTCGCGCTCTACGGAATCGTCTGTTTTATCATCATCTTCGCCGTTCGTGAATGCGGTATTAAGCCTTTTTACAAGCTCTTCGGTAGCTCGCACAGAAAGCTCACGTTCGATTACGGTTGCTGCCGCACTTGATATGCCGGATACATTTACGAGACCAAGAAGGGCACGTGCGTGGCCGGCAGAAAGGGTTTTATTGCATACTAGATCAATCACATCCTCGGGCAGCGACAGAAGCCTTAATGAGTTTGTTACAGCGGCACGGCTTTTTCCCACTTGCTTTGCTACCTGCTCCTGAGTAAGCGAGTAGTCCTCGATAAGAGAACGGTATCCGCGTGCCTCTTCGATAGGATTCAGGTCCTCACGCTGAATATTTTCTATGAGCGCATATTCAGCGGCTTTTTTGTCGTCTGCTTCAAGAATAACGACAGGTACTTCCGTGAGACCTGCCATTTTCGATGCTCGCCAGCGTCTTTCGCCGGCTATGATTTGATAAAAATCACTGTCACCGTTCTGTCTCACGATTATGGGCTGAATAAGCCCGTTAGCAGCTATTGAATCTGCAAGCTGTGACAACGCTTCGTTGTCAAATACTTTTCTTGGCTGATCGCGTCTAGGTTCTATTTGCGAAAGACGCAGATTGCTTGTTTTATCGGGGGACGCGTCCGCTTCATTGTCAAGCCAGACCGCATCGTATCCCTTGCCGAGAGAGGGTCTTTTTTCTTTTGCCATTACTTCACTTCCATAATATTTTATTTACATTCAGCAGGTGCGATCAATAATTTCTTTGGCAATAGCGATATAGGCTTCCGCACCTTTTGAGTGTTTGTCATAATAAATGATAGGTTCGCCATAGCTTGGCGCCTCGGAAAGCCGTACATTCCTGACGACACCTGTCTTGAACAGCTTGTCTGCATAGTATTTCTTCAGTTCGTCAAGGACCTGCAGGGAAAGATTGAGCCTTCCGTTGAACATTGTGATTAATATTCCTGTTATTTCGAGAGCCGGGTTGTAGAGCTTTTTTACCTGTTTAATGGAAAGCATCAACTGGGATAATCCTTCAAGAGAATAGAACTCGCATTGCATCGGGATTATTACTCCGCTGCTTGCGGCAAGTGCGTTGATTGAAAGTATTCCCAGAGACGGTGGACAGTCGATGAATATGTAGTCAAAGCAGCTCTTAATTTCGTCGAGCGCCTCTTTTAATATCAATGATCGGCTGTTTGCATCTACAAGCTCGATTTCCGCGCCAGCAAGAGACATTTGCGCCGGCAGAACGGACAGATTTTTAAATTTTGTTTCCACCATAACTTCCTTGGCGGAAGATCTTCCTATCATAAGGTCGTATGTGGAGAGCTTTATCTGTTTTTTGGATACCCCCACGCCGCTGGTTGCGTTTCCTTGGGGATCGAGGTCCACTAACAGCACACGTTTGTCAAGAGCTGCTACACAAGCGGCGCAGTTGACGGCAGAGGTTGTCTTACCAACGCCGCCTTTTTGGTTTGCAAAAGAAATGATGTATGCCATTGCGTCCTCCTCGGCACATAAGTGTGATCGCAAAACAACACGACCTATCATATATTATATCAATAATGAAGAGAAAAGTCAATGGTATTTTGTAAATACTGGCGCATGCGGCTTCAATAAATTTGAAATAAGCAATCGTTTAGGTAAATCGTTGTGTCCATATAATGTTTCACGTGAAACATTATATGGACGTATCGTTGTCGAGAGGCAATGTTTCACGTGAAACACCCAAAAGCTTGGGAATGCTAAGTGTTAGCTCGGTAACTGCTTCTGTATCGGTTGTGCGGTATTCAACATTTATACCACCTTGCTTTAGGATGTTGACGGCTCTATTGATAGAGTTATAAAACACCCTTAAATCCTTCAAAACAATCTTGTTCGGCTGTCGGCGCCCGGACAGAGCAGAATCAGATAAAAACCTGCTGATATAAGCTTCCGTAGAAGCAACATTCAAATTGTGCATGCTAATATACTCAATCACTCTAAGCCTTTGTTGCGGCGATGAAATGCGAAGCAGGGCGCGCGCGTGTCGCTCGGAAAGCCCGTGCAGCAGAATTTTTTCTCGTTCCGGAAGTGTAAACTTAAGTAAGAGCAGCTTGTTTGCGATTAAAGATTTGCTCACGGAAAGCATGCTGGCGGTCTCTTCTTGGCTAAAGCCATATGTGTCCATGAGAGACAAAATTGCGGATGCCTGATCAAAAATGTTAGGGCACTCATAGTGCAAATTGTCGATAAGCGAAAGACAAGAAGAGCGGAGGTGATCTGCCTTAACTACTATACAAGGAATATTTGAAAGGCCCAATAGTTTTGCCGCCCTGTACCTTCGCTCGCCGGCAACAATTTCATACATATTTGAATTGCTCTCGCATACTCGGACTGTAATGGGCTGAAGAATACCGTAACGCCTTATGCTGTCAGCGAGACAAATAATAGAATTGTCGTCAAAATGCTTTCGCAGATGAGATTGGTTAATAATCAATTTGCCGGTAGGAAGCATATGTATTTTGCTGTAGTCGATATTAGAGGTAGAATTTCTCTTTTTGCTGTCACAGAATTCGACTTTCGTTTTATCGTATGGCTTGTCCGTAATAATGCTTGTCATTTAAATCACCCCGATTTTTACATTGTTTTATTATATAATAGCATAATTTAGGGGCGAAAAAGTACGAATTATAGATGACAAAATAAAAAACAGCCTGTCGATAAACAGGACAGGCTGTCGATAAACGGTAGTACGCGTTGTAAAATGCGAGTTTACAAGGGCTTTTTCTTGATTTGGGAATTGTTTCGGGGGTAAAGAGAAGGAGTATGTGTAATTTTTTCAATATTTACAATACATCTTGGATAATCGTCACCACTTTCTGAAATGAGATTTAAATAATCTGCTTTTATAAGGCTACCGCCTAATTTTGTAATAGCATTTGATGCTTCTGACAATTCATCGTCAGCGTTGGCTTTCATAGCAATAAAATTGCCGCCTGACTTCACGAATGGCATACAAAGCTCGCAAAGCACATTAAGTCTTGCAACAGCACGCGCACAGGAAACGTCATATTTCTCTCTATGGACCGGGTCGCAGCCAAGCTCCTCGGCCCTTGCAGTTACGCACGTAATATTAGCAATGCCTAAATATTCTGCCGTTTCGCATATATAATTAATTCTCTTGGCGGTGGAGTCAAGGGCGACCACGGTAATGTCGGGTCGCGCGGCGGCTAATATCAGTGAAGGGAACCCCGCTCCGCATCCAACATCAATAACTTTTGCTCCGTGCTTTATATACGGAGAAATCGTGAGTGAGTCTACATAATGCTTGAGAATTATGCCGTCTATATCGGTTATTGCCGTAAGATTCATGTAAGAGTTGACATCCAGCATACGACAAGTTAAGGAATAGAGCGTATCAGCAAAGGATTCTTCGGCGAAATCCGATAGAGAATTTGCCAAAAAAGAGGCTTCAAGCTTTATTTTAAAGCTGTTCTTGTCTATCATTGCGCTTGTGGTCCTTTGCTTTTTTTTGCGAAAAATATATTAGCAGTACAGATATATCGGCGGGAGAAATGCCGCTGATTCGTGACGCCTGTCCAATATTCGAGGGTTGAAGCTTGTTAAGCTTTTGCTTGGCCTCAAGACGTATTCCCTTGATGCAATCGTAATCAAAAGGCGTTGGAAGCTTCTTTCCCTCTAATTTTTCGGTTCTTGCAACCTCAGCAAGCTGTTTCTTTATATATCCTGCGTATTTTATAGTGGTCTCAGCCTGCACTCGAACGCGCGGGGGAAGCACGGGGCGCTGTGTATCAACTATAGAGAGCTTGTCGTAAGTCAGCTCGGGACGGCGAATAAGGTCGGCAAGCTTTATGCCGGTGGAAACGGGGGTGGAGTTGCTGTCGGAAAGAAGCTTAGTCAGTTCGGATGAGGGGGGAATCGATGTGGCTTCAAGTCTTTTTATCTCGGCTTCAACCTGTTCCTGCTCTAGCAAAAAGGCCTCGTAACGCCTGTCTGAAATCAGTCCGACTTTTTTTCCTATAGGGGTAAGTCGTTCTGCCGCATTGTCCTGTCTCAAAAGCAGACGGAATTCGGAGCGTGAAGTCATTATTCTGTACGGTTCCTTTGTTCCTTTAGTAACAAGGTCATCAATTAGCGTGCCTATATAAGAGCTTTGACGGGTGAGTATCATGGGGTCATTACCCTTTATTTTAAGTGCGGCGTTGATGCCTGCAACAAGCCCTTGTGCAGCTGCCTCCTCATATCCGGAGGTTCCGTTAAACTGTCCTGCGCCGTAAAGTCCCGATATTTGTTTGAATTCAAGGGTGGCGTAAAGCTGAGTTGGGTCAATGCAGTCGTACTCTATGGCATAAGCTGTTCTCATCACCTGCGCGTTTTCAAAACCCGGCAGAGAATAGAGCATCTTCATCTGTACCTCTTCCGGCAAGGACGAAGAAAAGCCTTGAATATACATTTCCTTTGTATCAGTTCCCATAGGCTCAACAAACAGCTGATGCCGCTCTTTATCGGCGAACCGCATCACTTTGTCCTCAATACTTGGACAATACCTTGGCCCTACACCTTCGATTATTCCTGAATAAAGTGGAGATCGCGACATATTTTCTCTGATGATATTGTGCGTTTGTTCGTTTGTATAGGTAATATAGCAGGGTAGCTGTTCTCTTTTGTTAAGCTCATCTCTGTCTGAATCAACGGAAAATGGCTCAACATATGCGTCGCCCGGTTGAAGCTCAAGCTTTGAATAATCTATAGAGTCTCTATGAACTCTTGCAGGAGTGCCGGTTTTAAAACGCATCATGGATATGCCTTCACGTTCCAGGTTTGCAGTTAGCTCATTTGCAGGAAGCATACCGTCGGGACCCGATGAATATGATGCTTCACCAACGATGATTTTTCCCCGAAGATAGGTTCCTGAGCAAATTATTGCCGCCTTGCAGCCCCACCTTGCCCCAAGAGCAGTAACAACCGATGAAATGCGTTTTGTACCACGGCTTTCTTCACAATGTATGTCCGTGACCTCGGCTTGTATTAAGCGGAGCCCCGCTGTGTTTTCCAGGGTTTGCTTCATTATTCGCTTGTACTCGGCACGATCGGCTTGTATTCGCTTTGAATGTACAGCAGCACCCTTGCCGAGATTCAAAATGCGACTCTGAAGCATTGCCTTGTCTGCGGCTCTGCCCATTTCGCCGCCGAGTGCGTCAATCTCATACACAAGGTGTCCTTTACCTGTTCCCCCGATGGATGGATTGCAGGGCATATTAGCTATTGCATCGAGATTTATAGTAAACAGGATAGTCGAAAGCCCAAGTTTTGCGCAGGCAAGCGCGGCTTCAACACCTGCGTGACCTGCTCCTATAACGCATACGTCGGCATAGCCAGCATAATATTCGGGTACTTTTGTCATATTATCATCCTTAAAATGGTTTATTTGTAAATAAATTACATTATAATTCTATGCAAACACAATGAGGCAACCAAGTTGCCTCATTTTAACGTTCACCCTGCTGTGGGAGAAAGCTTGTTAATAAGCGCCCAACCATGGTTTTCGCTCCATGCACAGATAATTCCGCCTGAAGCACTCCCGATATAGTCAAAGACGGTTGGTATCACAAATTCTCCGTTTGTGTTTATCATTCCATACTTTTCACCGTCTGAAACAACCGCAAGGCCTTCATAAAACGGTTTGGCGTCTTTGTATACGGGCTCAAGAATCCATTTGCCCGTATAGTCCAAAAAACCAAAGTTGCCGTCCTTTTGGAGAAGTATCATTCCGTTGGAATATGACATAAGCTCATATTCCGAGGGGAGAGGGAATTCCGTACCGTCAGTACGAATTAGAATATCATTATCGGATGCAGTATAGCGTTTCTCACGTTCGATCCAGTGATAGGCATCCACAATTTGACAGCGTACCCTTACAAGGCCGTGATCGAAATAGAAGAAGCCAAGGGATTCCTCTCCATAGGTATCGGGCATAACATATTCACGAAGCAGTCTGCGTTTTGCGGAATTATAGTTCTTAAATATCTGAACTGAACCGCTGATTTTTGTTATGAGATTTTCGTTTAAAAAGTACATCAGGCCGTCTTCTTCCACTGTACAAGCCAGCCGCTCGCTGTAATTATAGGCGCTGCTGTATATATATTCGGTTTGCATATTACCGTTTGCGCTTCCGTAGCCATACAGTTCATCTGTTTTGTTGTAATAACGGTACAAGGCAGTATCGGTTTTGCCAAAAGACGTCGGATAGTTTACATATAGACCTCTTCCGTCGCTTTCATCGTTGTAGCTGCTTTTTTGCAGGGTGCCGTCGGCTTTAATGAAATAGTAATTTGTAATAAGATTTTTGGGGTAATAACGGGAGGGTTCTTTTGCCTTAAAAAGAGCATTATCGCTTTTGTCCCGCGTGTATGCTGGGACATAAACGGAGGTATCGAGTCCGCTTAGTAAGAGATTGCCGTTGTTCTCATAAACATCCGTTGTGGTGCCGTTATCAACGAGAATATAGTCCATGTAGGCTTCCGCGGTAGGAATATCCTCGGTAAGCTCCGCGGTTTCCGTGTGATATGTGTTGTAGGTATCGTCAGGAATACGAACATAGCCCTCGACGATGCGAGAGCGTTTAGAAAACTCATTTGATAGGGGCACATCCGCGCCAATAAGCGAAAGTACGAAGTTATCTCTGAATTCTTCGCTTGTAATGGCAAATTCGGAGGCTAATAGTTCAGACGTGGGTTTGAGACTGTTTAAAAACTCTGTAACGGGGTCGCGTTCCTGTATAATGACGGTGTCTTTCCCGATGTCAACAGGCAAAGTTTCATCGGACAGGGTTTCGTCAAGAGTTTCAGTATCCACAGATAAAATTTCCGAAGCACTTTGGGTCTCGGGGCGTTTGATGAATGTAATATCGTAGATACCTTTTTGATAAGCAACAGCGGCAATTATCATAAAAGCAAGGGCGCCGGCAGGCAGCACTCTTTGTAATATAGATGTTTTTATATTCATTACCGCAGCTCCTTTCGATTTGCTTTACTGGTACTATTTGTGATATTTTCCTCCTGCGGCTATGTTGAAGGCTCTGTAAAGCTGCTCGAGCAATATTACTCGCATTAGTTGATGGGGAAATGTCATTTCCGATACAGACAGGCGCATACGGCAGGCGCGTTTTACCGCTTCTGAAAGCCCGTCAGAGCCTCCTATTATAAAACAAATATCCGAAAATCCCTCGGTTGCTGCAGAGGTAATTCGTTCCGAAAAATTTTCACTCGAGAGTTGTTTGCCTTCAACACACAAGGCAATGTTATATGCTTTTGAGGGTAAGGCGGCAAGTATTCGCTCACCTTCACGCTTAACAGCGGCGTCTATTTCCGCCGGGGATGGTCTGTTACCGTGTTTTTCTTCCTTTATAAGTATGTTGTCTGTGGTGCAGTAAGCAGACAGACGTTTTTCATATTCTTTGCAGGCATCTGTCAAATATTTTTCTTTTATTGTTCCTACATGGACGATATGGATATGAAGCATATCTGGAGTCTCTCATTCTTTTCACACGAGTCTTGAAATTTCATAGGGAGATGCTACCGATAATTCAATTTCAGCACCGCACAAGGCGCAAATTGCCGAATGATAAGCAAGCTCAGGCAAATTATTATCCTGGCTGAGGTGCGCAAGCATGATTCGTTTTGTGCCGGAGTCTGCCAGCTTTTTAACAAAAACGGAGGCGGCATCATTTGAAAGGTGTCCGCGATTTGAAAGTATACGCCTTTTCAGATCGTATGGATATGAACCGCAAAGAAGCATATTTTCGTCATGATTTGACTCTAGGATCACATTTTTTACTCCGAGAAGTGCCCCAGAAACTTCATCTGTAATGTAACCGAGATCCGTAGCCATGGCAAGAGTGTGTTCCTCGGTGCCATCCGTCACAATATATCCCACGCTTGCCGCACTGTCATGCGAAGTGACAAAGGAACTTACGGTCAAAGTACCCACGGTCTCGGTGAAGATAATCGGATGTATAACCGATGCTTCAGCAGTGTACCGCTCCTTTTCCGAACGTAAATGCGCTCTTGCAGAGGGTTCGGTAAAATGTATGGGGATTCTGTATTTTTTTGAAACCGTTTCAAGACCCGACACATGATCGGAGTGTTCGTGAGTTATGAAAATGGATTTTATTCGGGAAATGTCCGAGCCAAGGCTTCTCAGAGACTCTGAAATCCGCTTGGAGCTAATACCGGCATCTATAAGTATCTCATCATCATCGAGTCGCACATAAATTGAGTTGCCTTTGGAGCTTGAAGCCAATGCGCAAACCGAAAAAACAGCCATGGTTATTTGTTTCCTCCGAAAAACGAGGTTATGACAGACGTCAAAATGTCACCGTAGTATAAATAGATAATGTCAAACAAAACCGCCAGCAAAAACGGAACAAGAACAAGCATTAGACGCTTGGCTATCTGTTTTTGGAAATTAAGCTTTATACATGCGGCATTAAGCTCCTCCTCTGTGCCGAGGCCGGAAAGCATATCGGGAGTAACGGGCTTTGTTGAAAAACCGTGATTAAAAAAGACTATTGCCACGAGGAGTATTGTGACAATAATATAATAAATTGGCATTATCACGGGAATACCATTGATACGCAAAAAGGTGACAGAGATAAGTGCCTCGTAAACCGTGAATGCAACTATGGTACACACCATAATAAGCAGGGCCTTTTTCCAGTTAAACCGATTAAGCGTTGCCCTGACCTCTCCGGATGGGGAGGCTTTCACGGGGGAGGTGGTAGCTTTGTGTTTCTTCTTCTTTTTTGTCATTAATTTATACATATAACGCCGTAAATGCGAACATTAAGTGCTTTACTAACAATTCTATTCTTTCGACTGTTTTAAATCTTCGCTGATTAATACACGTCTGGCAAGATCCAGAGCATTGCTGGCGCTGACGTACCGCACATATTCACGGGTTTGAAATCCGTTGCCAATGTTGAGCTCGCGTACCTCCTCATATTTATCCGTGCTGACTCCAACATAGACCCGTCCCACGGGCTTTTTTTCTGTACCGCCGGAAGGACCGGCAACACCTGTTGTAGAAACACCTACGTCAGCACCAAAGAGCTTTCTGACGCCTCTCGCCATCTCGATTGCGGTTTCCTCTGATACCGCGCCGTGGACCTCAAGGGTTTCATGTGAAACACCTACAAATTGTTCCTTTACGCGATTGGCGTAGGTTATTATACTTCCATCGAGTACGGAGCTTGCTCCGCTGACGTTTGTAATGCGCTTTGCCACGTAACCCCCGGTGCAGGATTCAGCACAGGCGATCTTCAGGTTTCTTGAGGTAAGCTCTTTTACGAGAGCTTCCTCAAGTGAACCGGCGTCTATTCCGTAAATGAATTTACCCACCTCTGTGGCCTTGATCTTTTCTATTTCTTCATCACACAAAATAGCACACTCCGCTTCGTTGCTGCCTGACGCAGTAACGCGAAGCTGTACCTCTCCGTCTTTGGCATATGGCGCCACTGTAGGATTCCTGGAGCAAATCATCTCATCCTTCAGTGCGGATTCTACCTTTGACTCGCCCATTCCAAAGATGTTGACTATCTTGGAGTAGAAAATACGGCTTGAAAACTTTTTCAAATACGGCTCCACTTGCTCTCGGAACATAGGTTCACATTCGCGGGGAGGGCCGGGAAGCATAATTATGATTTTTCCTGCAGTTTCATCCTCTATGGCAAGTCCCGGCGCGGTGCCGTAGTCGTTTCTGAATATCACGGCACCCTCGGGCATAAGTGCTTGTTTTCTGTTATTATCCGTTATTTCAACACCGCGTTTTGCCATACGAGCAATCAGACGTTCCAGACTTTCTTCGTGGAGATACATGGAACGTCCCATCAGCTTTGCGGCGGTTTCCTTGGTCAGATCATCGTATGTGGGGCCTAGTCCGCCCGTCAATATGACAAGATCACTTCGCGTGAGTGACATTTTAAGAGTTTCTTCAAGCCTTTCCTGATTGTCGCCAACCACACCCTGGTGATATTGGTTGATTCCGAGAGCCGCCAAGCGGCGGGCAATAAACGCCGCGTCAGTATTGACAATATCGCCGAGCAGAAGTTCAGTTCCTACCGATAAAATTTCGGCTGACCTTAAATTTATCATTACTTTGCCCCCCTGTGTCGGAAAGAATTGTGGATATAATTATTATTTGCCCTCGTAGAGCGGATATTTGTCACAAATTTTGGTAACCTCAGCGCGGATATAGTCGGCAGAGTTCTCAAAATCTACTGCAGTAAGCTTTATGAGATGCGCGATGGTACGCATGTCCTCTTCCACGAGGCCTCTGGATGTCACCGCGGGCG
This sequence comes from Candidatus Flemingiibacterium sp., assembly GCA_045589075.1. GTDB lineage: Bacteria > Bacillota > Clostridia > Oscillospirales > CAG-272 > Flemingiibacterium. The sequence goes on along the minus strand of JAZNFI010000073.1, from coordinate 3,021 downwards.
TGCCGATACGAACACCGCTTGTGATAAAGGGGGATTCCGGGTCGTTGGGTATAGCGTTCTTGTTGACGGTGATATACACCTCATCAAGCTGCTTTTCAAGCTGTTTGCCGGTTATACCCATGGAACGCAGATCAACAAGCATTAGATGGTTGTCTGTACCGCCGGACACGAGATCGAAGCCCTCGGCAATCAGTGCGTCAGCAAGTGCCTTGGCGTTTTTGATTATCTGTTCCTGGTAAGCCTTAAACTCGGGCTTGAGAGCCTCGCCAAAACAAATCGCTTTGGAAGCGATAACGTGCATAAGAGGACCGCCTTGTGTGCCGGGGAATATAGCCTTGTTTATCTGCTTTGCAAGTTCCTCGCGGCAGAGAATGAGACCTCCTCTGGGGCCACGCAGGGTCTTATGAGTGGTTGTTGTTACTACGTCAGCATAGGGGACAGGATTTGGATGGAGACCTGCTGCCACAAGACCTGCGATGTGAGCCATGTCTACCATGAGGTATGCGCCCACTGCCTTGGCGATTTCAGAAAGCCGCTTGAAGTCGATAATTCTGGGGTATGCAGACGCGCCTGCAACAATGAGCTTCGGCTTGTTTTCCTTTGCCAGAAATTCAACCTTGTCGTAATCTATGCGCCCATCATCCTCAACCCCATAGGGGACGAAATTGTAGAGGAGTCCGGATATATTAACCGGGCTTCCGTGAGTGAGATGTCCGCCGTGAGCAAGATTCATGCCCATAACGGTATCGCCGGGCTGCAGAAGGGCGATGTACACGGCGGTGTTTGCCTGTGCACCGGAATGCGGCTGAACATTTGCGTGATCCGCACCGAACAGCTTGCAGGCGCGTTCAATGGCGATATTCTCTGCAATATCAACGCATTCGCAGCCACCGTAGTAACGCTTCTCCGGGTATCCCTCCGCATATTTATTGGTAAGAACAGTACCCATAGCCGCCATAACCGCAGTAGAGACAACATTCTCTGATGCAATAAGCTCAAGGCCTCGCTGCTGGCGTGCGTATTCTTTTTGGATCGCTTCGCCTACCTCGGGGTCACAAGTTCTAATAAATTCCATGTTTTCTTTAATCATTGTTTTTGTTCTCCTTATGATAATTTTTGATACCGAAAACAGTACCACGAAATAAAACTCTACCTTAAATTATACAATATTATCCTTGCAAATACAAGGAGTATTTTGTAAATATTCATGCATTTTTACGTTCTGAATTTGTTATTTAACACAAAATCTACCCCGTGAATTGTACGGGCGCTGTTTTTTGTGGGGTATACAAAAAAACATCCGTATTTTTGTCGGAAATGTAAAATTTCTGTTTTTTTACGGAAATTATGCTGTGAGGTATTGACAGAAACAACAAAAACGTGGTATCATATTAATGTCACATTTACCAATAATAACGAAGCCAATAAAATGATTGCGATAATACTTCCGGTGTTTTGGTCTTCTTTTGTGTGACACCATAAACGGCAGCATTGCGTCTGTTTGCAGCGCACGAGCTGACAGACAGGAGGTCACAGAAACGGTTAAGATAACACTTATAACTTCGTGCAAGGGCGGTGTGGGCAAATCCACCGTTGCGGCTAACCTTGCCATATCCTTGGCGAGACGGGACAAAAAGGTGCTTCTCATCGATTGTGACTTCGATGTGCGCTGTCTCGATCTCATGTTGGGACTGGAAAATGAGATAATGTACGATATTTACGATGCCGCAAAGGGCAGAGCGCCCATGAATAAGGTGCTTGTCTGCGATAAACGCTCTGAAAATCTTTGGTTTGCTGCTGCGCCGTACAAAGGAGGCCGAGAGATAACAGCTGGAGAGTTTTCCGCTGTCGTTGATGCTGCCTTGGAATGTGAAGAGTTTGATCATATAATCCTAGATACCCCGGGCTCTCTGGGCGTTCCGGCGGTGCTTGAATCGGGCAGAGCGGACAGCGCGGTAATTGTTGCATCCCACCAGCCGTCAAGTATAAGGGCGGCAGGTCAGACGGGAGAATATCTTCAAAAAAATCATGTAGGCGAGCAGCGACTGCTGATTAACAGCTTCGACTTTGCATCAGCTGCCACGGGTCATCGTCCCGGCATAAATGAGATTATTGACAAATCATTTATTCAGCTGTGCGGGATCATCCCGTATGAGAGATCTCTTATGTTGGCGGCAGAGGAAGGAAAGCTAGCCTTTGAGGTCAAAAATTCCAATGCCAGTGTTGCTTTTGACAATATCTCTGGTAGGCTTTGCGGACAGTATGTGCCCCTGTTCCACGGTTTCCGGGGTGCCAAGACGAATAGGCAAATAAAACGCCTTCTTGGAAACATGTAACACTTTGACTAATGCGAAAGGATAAAATAAATGGAAATAGCTATCATTGCAGACGATAAGAAGAAAGAATTAATGGCCCAATTTTGCATTGCATACTGCGGTATACTGTGCAAGCACAATCTGTGCGCTACGGGTATAACAGGAAAGTATATATCCGAGGCTACCGGTCTTAAGATTGAAAGGCTTCTTTCGGGTTCCCAGGGCGGTACTCAGCAGATAACGTCACGTCTTGCTTACAATGAGATAGATCTTCTTATATATTTCAGAGATACCTCAACGGATATATTTTACAACGAAGAAGAATACAACCTGCTTCGTATGTGCGATGTTTATAATGTTCCGGTAGCGACAAATATAGCTACAGCAGAGGTTTTGGTGTGCGCCCTTGACAACGGCGGACTGGATTGGCGTGAAATTGTCAATCCGAAGTCGGACTACAATAAGAGAAATCTGTGATTACTTAATTTATTTACAAATTAAAAGGAATAGGCTCAACATAACGTGAGCCTATTCCTTTTTATGTTAAAAAGCATGCGTTGGAACGTTTTCTGCCTCAAAAAGACAGAAATACTTTTATGTGCTTTTTTCTGGTAGCGAAAGTTCCGGCAAACGGCTATGAGAATAACTGTTTTGCGGCAGATGATATTATTATTTGGTCAAATATTTGTGGATAGCCTTGGCAGCT
>JAZNFI010000072.1:0-10266 GCA_045589075.1 Candidatus Flemingiibacterium sp. | reverse complement strand
ATGAAAAAGGAGTTCAAGCATATCGGCAGAGGTGCAGTCTGCGGAATATGTATGAAAGTGTGTCCGAAAAGAAAATAAAAACATCGCCCGAAGTCAGTTTAAGACTTCGGGCGATAAATTTTTTGAAGTATAATTTTTTATGAAAGGCCTACTGTGTTACCGTTTTCGTCGATGTCGATAATCAGTGCAGCAGGTTTCTTGGGAAGACCGGGCATGGTCATAATGTCACCTGTGAGTACAACTGCAAAACCTGCACCTGCTGAAAGCTTAACCTCTTTAACAGTGATTACAAAGTTTTCAGGTCTGCCGAGCTTTGTGGGGTCGTCTGTGAGAGAAAGGGGAGTTTTAGCAACGCAGACGGGGATTTCTTCAAAGCCGAGTCTTGCGATTTCAGCAAGATTCTTTTCAGCGTTTGCAGTGTAAACAACGCCGTCAGCACCGTAGATGTTTTTAGCGATAGTTTCAATTTTCTCTTTGAGAGGCTTCTTTTCGTCATAGAGGAATTTGAAGCTGTTTTCTTTTTCACAAGCAGCGATAACCTTTTCAGCAAGATTGATACCGCCCTCGCCACCTTTAGCGAATACTTCACTGAGAGCAAAGTCGCAGCCGTGTGACTTGCAGCATTCTTCGATGATGCCGAGCTCTGCTTCGCTGTCTGTGTGGAAACGGTTAATAGCCACAACAAGCGGCACACCGTAGGAGAGCATATTTTCAATGTGTTTTTCAAGGTTTACGATGCCTTTTTTCAATGCGTCAACATTTTCCTCTGCCAGGTTTTCTTTCTTGACACCGCCGTTGTATTTGAGAGCTCTTACAGTTGCAACAAGCACGATACAGTCAGGCTTGAGACCTGCAAAACGGCATTTGATGTCAAGGAATTTTTCAGCGCCGAGGTCAGAGCCGAAACCTGCTTCTGTGATACAGTAGTCGCCAAGCTTGAGTGCGTATTTTGTAGCTCTTACTGAGTTACAGCCGTGTGCGATGTTTGCGAAAGGACCGCCGTGGATAAGTGCAGGGGTGTTTTCAAGGGTCTGCACAAGGTTAGGCTTGAGGGCATCCTTAAGAAGTGCCGCCATGGAGCCTTCTGCTTTAATGTCGCGCGCGTAAACGGGCGAGCCGTCATATTTGTATGCCACAAGGATAGAGCCGAGACGCTTCTTAAGGTCGGAAACCGACTCAGCAAGGCAAAGTATAGCCATAACCTCGGAAGCGACGGTAATCTGGAAGTGGTCCTCGCGAACAACACCGCTCATCTTGCCGCCCATACCGATAACACAGTTACGGAGTGCGCGGTCGTTTGTATCGGTGCAGCGAATGACTACAACACGGCGAGGGTCAATGCCAAGCTCGTTGCCCTGGAAAATGTGGTTATCGAGAATAGCGCAAAGCAGGTTGTTCGCCGCGGTAATAGCGTGGAAGTCACCTGTAAAATGGAGATTGATGTCCTCCATGGGAACAACCTGAGCGTATCCGCCGCCTGCCGCGCCGCCCTTGACACCGAATACGGGTCCCAGAGACGGCTCACGGAGTGCGATAACAGTCTTCTTGCCTATTTTCTCCATAGCCATGCCAAGTCCGACAGAGGTGGTAGTCTTACCCTCTCCTGCAGGAGTTGGGTTGATAGCAGTTACGAGGATAAGCTTGCCGTCAGGCTTGTTTGCCATACGGTTAATGAAGCCGTCGGTAATTTTAGCCTTGTACTTGCCGTACAGCTCAAGCTCGTCATCGGTAACGCCAAGCTTCTCGGCGATTTTGGTAATTGGAAGCATTTTAGCTTCCTGCGCGATTTGGATGTCTGTCTTCATAATAATTCTCCTTTTGAGGGAATCTTACGTTCCCCCACCATATAAAAGTAAACTTATGAATATATTATATCACAGACACAAAGCACTCGTCAAGAGTTATTTACCATTATGTTATACGAAAATAGAAAATTCAGAACTTTTGCTTATATGTATATTTGCATGAAAACTTAAAATCTGTCTGATGGAGAATTTCATAAATAAGCTAACAAGGCAGCAAAAAACCCGAAAGCAGAGCTTTCGGGTTTTTATTGGCAGGGATAGTTGGACTCGAACCAACGAATGCAGGAGTCAAAGTCCTGTGCCTTAACCGACTTGGCTATATCCCTTCACACCAGAACAGTATATCACAATGAAGTCTGTTTGTCAAGGGAAATGGGGAAAGTTTTTACAAAATCCCTTGGGGCAAATTTTTACAAAAAGCTTTAGGAGATGTTTACAAAAACAGCTTCAAAAGCATCGCTTGGAAAGCTGATGGGGTCGTCCGAAAACGACCCCGTTAAACTATTTTTTGAGTCCCGAAAAAAATCCACCGATGATGTTCTTTGCATCATCCAGAGCTTCCTTAACATCGTTTGCCGCATCCTTCGCCATGTCTTTAGCAGCCTCGCCCGCAAGTCTTGCCTTAATTCCGTCTATGACCTTGTTGATAACATTGTCAGGCAGGTCAACATCGAAAATAGTTTCAAGTGCCTTTACAGGCTCTGTTTTAAACTGCATCATAAGCTTCGGATCCGCTTTGAGCTTTGCCAGGGCTTCCTCAATTTTTTCCTTAATCTCGTCCATTGCCATTATAAATCACCTCCAAAACAATAATCTACTCTTAAAGTATAGCGTAAAAATGTGAAAATATCAATAAATTTAATAAAAGTTTACAGAAAAATTTACTTTACCCGAATATTAAATCATTTTGTAATCAATAATTTAGTTTTTATGTTGTTTCTATAGCCGTCATCTTGCCTTTTCCAAAATTCCCTGCTGCTCGATGACAGACTGAGCCATTTTTCGCTGTGCCATTACCAGCTTATAGTAGATTCCCTTGTTTTCAAGCAGCTCGGTATGAGTGCCGAATTCCGAAACACGTCCCTTATCAAGTACAAGGAGCTTGTCTGCGTTGCGAAGCGTGGAAAGTCTGTGGGCTATGGCGAATACTGTTCTTCCCTCGGTAAGCTTATTAAGCGAATCCTGAATGAGCTTCTCTGTCTCTGTATCAAGTGCCGCGGTCGCCTCGTCAAGAATAAGTATACGCGGATTGTGAATGAGGGCGCGGGCGATGGCAATTCTCTGCCGCTCACCGCCTGAAAGTGAGTATCCCTTCTCCCCTACATAGGTGTTGTAGCCCTCGGGGAGATTCAGGATGAAGTCGTGAGCATTGGCAATGCGTGCGGCTTCTATAACCTGCTCATCGGAAGCGTGCGGCATTGCATAGCGGATATTATCGCGAACAGTTCCCGAAAACAGGAATGTTTCCTGAAGTACAACGCCAATCTGGGAGCGAAGTGCATTTTGCGATATATCCTTGATATTTACCCCGTCAATCTCAATGGCACCCTCATTTACATCGTACAGACGCATGAGAAGGTTGATAAGCGTTGTCTTTCCGCTTCCCGAATGGCCTACTATACCAATCATCTCACCTTTGTTTACGTGAAAGGACACAGTATCAAGAACTGGGTTGTAGCTGTCGTAGCCGAAGGTGACGTTCTTTACGTCAACCTCACCCTCAAATCTTATATCAATTGGCAGGTCACAGTCCTGAACCTCTTGATTTTCTTCGATAATTTCAAATATTTTCGAAAGGCAGGTAAGGAAGTTTGACACGTTCCTGGGGATAAAGGTTATATACATAAGCGGCGCATAGATGATGTTAGCATAAGAGTTTATCTGATGCAGCTCACCAACCAGCATATCGCCGTTAAAAAGCAGGAGATTTCCGTACATCAGTATCAGATAACTGCCAAGCTTGACGGCAAAGCCCAGCAGCGGGAATACGGTATCAAACACCTTTGCATTTCGCTCGTTTTGATTTGCGTGCTTCACGGAGGCGTCTTTGAATCGGTCAATTTCGCTCGCCTCACGTCCGTAGCACTTGACCACGCGAATACCGTTCAGAATGTCCTGAAGCAGATGGTTTGTCCTCTGTCCAAGCACCCACAGACGGCGGTTTCTTGCCTGCACCGCCTTCCAGAACCTCGACACAAAGAACACCACAAGGGGTATGGGTGCAAAGACAAACAAAGCCATAATGGGGCTTATGATAAGCATTATCACAAGTCCCGTCAGAAACGAACATACCTGTACGAACAGATTTGGCAGCTGATTTACCAGAAAATCACGTGTCACATTTACGTCATTATTAATGCGTGCCATAAGGTCGCCCGTGGATTTCCGCTGAATGGACGACATGGACAGAGACTGAATTTTCTCATAAATAATGACGCGCATCATAAGCGTAAGCTTGTTGACTGCAATTGCCGACATACGGCTTTGCACTACAGCGAGAGCGCGGTGAAACACCTCAAGAAATACAATAGCGGCAACGACAAATACGAACTCGGTCATCTTGTCAGAGCGCTGGGGTATTATATAACTGTTGAGTGCCAGCTTCTGAATCTGGGGAACAAGAAACTGAAAAATTATGTTGAATACGGCAACGACAAACGGGAAGCACATCATAAGGCGAAGCCCCTTTGTCATAGCAAAAATCTTTTTGTAGACCGCCATATGGTCAAGGCAGTATGGGCAGATGTTGGTGCCCCGTACAAAGGGGCGGTTACACTTCGGGCAGAAACGCTCTTTTTCGGAGTTCGTGATTGGCTCGTCATTTGAGGAATCCTCGGAAAGAATCTCACACGCCTTTACAATAACCGCATACCTTGGAAGATGACGTCCCGAAACGAACTGACAGATAAGGGTAGTTCCCTCTCCGAAATCAGCATAAAAGCCACAGCTTCCGTACATGACCTCGGTCCTGAAGCCAGAAGCCCCCGCAAGCTTGTATTCTGCAAGAAGGGAGTCACCGAGAATTTTATAAATATATTTGCTTGTTATGGCTATGTATCCCGTCACAAACCGGTCTTCAAGAATATTGAACGGGATACAGTACATCAGCTTTTCGCCCTCATGCACGGAGGCGGCGAAAACATTCTTTTCCCGTTCCGGCATATCGAACATAAGCCTCATATACTCACTTCCTTCTCTTTACAGATAAATTTCAATCTTCTTAAGGCTGGCTGCATCAAGCTTCTTTGGGTCGGGGATTTCAAATACATTACCGTCAATGTCCTTAATCAGTATTCTTCCGTCTTCAAGTATGCGGATGTTGGAAAAGGGATTGTTAAGTACAAAAGTGATATTACCGGCAGAAGTTGCCGCATCAAAATATAAATATCCGAATTTATCCTTTACCGAGTTAATTTTAATAATCGAGGGGGTAAAATAACGGCGGTTAAGCTCCTCCCTCAGGAGTGACTGTACATCCTCACTAAAGTCGGAAATGCGGCGTATCATTCCTATTTCCTTTCCGCGTCCCTGCTTCCTTGAGTCAGGCTCACGAACCGACAAAAATTCGCTGGGGTTTGTTACGGGGAAGGAACGAAGCACGACCACACGCTCAAACTCCTCCTCCTCACCCTCTGAATTTATTATCTTAAGTGAAATAAGACCGCCTCCGGAACGTGTAAACCACGCGTTATCAGGGGTCAAAGGTATGGAAACTCTCTGACTAGCAAGAATCAGGTCGCCAGCGTCCTCGCCGTCACCGAGAATATCATTCTTTGGCTTCGTGCTAGTTTTTTTTGCGTTTTTTATATCTTCAGCCATTAATTGTAGCCTCCTTATTTATCGTGACTTTTCACGACCGGATATTTTAAGGTGCGGAAGATTGCGGCAGGTCTTCAAGCAAAACCTTAGCTTGAAAATTTATTTTCAAGCGTTACATGCCTTGAATAATCTTCTTGTTTGCCTCGTTCTGAAGTGTATAAAGCTTATAGAAAAGTCCCTTCTTTTCAAGAAGCTCCGAATGGCTGCCTTCCTCGGCAATTTCACCGTTTTCAATGACAAACAGCTTGGTGCAGTCCTTGAGAGTGGAAAGCCTGTGAGCTATGGTGATGGTGGTTTTTCCTTTTATAAGGTACGAAAGCGCATCCTGGATAAGTCTTTCAGTTTCGGTGTCCATTGCCGCGGTGGCCTCGTCAAGTATAAGTATTGAAGGCGAGAGAAGCAGTGCGCGTGCAATTGATATTCTCTGCTGCTCACCGCCCGAAAGCGAACGGCTTCCCGTACCAACAAGAGTTTCGTACCCCTCGGGAAGATTCAGAATGAAGTCATGAGCATTAGCCGCCTTTGCCGCGGCTATTACCTCATCCATGCCTGCGTCGGGACGCGCGTAACGGATGTTGTCTGCTATTGTGCCCTTGAAAAGAAATATTTCCTGGGATACAATGGATATGTTTTTGCGAAGCGACAGCGTGGCAATCTCCTTTACATTGTGACCGTCGATGGAGATTGAGCCGCTTACGGTATCATAAAGTCTGTTAATAAGGTTTGCTATTGTGGACTTACCGCTTCCCGTATGACCTACAAGACCTATGTGGTCTCCCGAATTAATCTTAAAGGAAACGTTTTTTAGTATGGGACGGTTTGGCGCATAATGAAAGGACACGTTCTTAAATTCAATATCGCCGCGAATTGTATCAAGTCTTATCGGGTCCTTCGCCTCGGCAACCTCCGGAACTGCGTCAACAATCTCAAACATACGCTGTGCGCTGTTGGCGGTATCTGTAACCATGTTTGTAAAGTTTGTAAAGAAGTTTAAAGGTCCGAAAATCATGCCTATGTATCCAAGATAGGTGGCGAATTCACCGTAGGTCATACGCTGATTCATAACCTCAATACCGCCAAATCCCCATATTACCTGACTTGACAAGGCAATGAGAAGTCCGACTACCGGAAATATTGTCAGGGTAACCAGATTTGTCTCCAGATTTGCCTTGGTAAGTCTTTCGGCGTAGCCGTAGAACCTTGCAGTCTCCTCGGCTTCCTTGGAAAACGCCTTTACCACGCGCACACCTGTCAGTGAGTCGCCAAGCATTGCGTTAAGGCTGGATGAACGGCGCCATTGCTTACTGTACATACGCCACAGCTTCGGAAGCATAAACTTGAATATGCACACGATCACCGGCACCGGCAGGAACACAATAAGCGTCAGCTTCCAGTTTAGTGAAAACAGAAATATTGCAAGACCGATGAAGTTAAGCGCGTTAATGACAAAATTCGGAACGCCGTCGATGAAGAAGGAACGTATGCGGTCAGCATCGTAATTGACACGGGTAATGAGACGTCCGGTCTGGTTGTTGTTGAAGAAGGAGAGCGACAGCCCTTGAAGGGACGTGAATATCTCAAGCTTCATGTTAAGAGTCACCTTGGTTGACATTGTAGCGTTTGCCCTGTTCTGGACAATCGAAACAAGAAGCGACAGGAGAGCCACGCCGAATATGATGCCGATGATGACTATAAGCCAAAATTCGCTGTGCAGTGTACCCACCGCTTTGCCTGCCACAAATCCCGGCTCAGAGATTACCTGGTCGTAGAGAAGCTGATTTGACAGTATGGGATTTATAAGCTGTATTCCGGATGACAGGAGCATACAGACAAGCACCGTTACAAGCTGAAGCTTAAAGGGCTTAAAATAGCCGAGAAGCCTCACGAATACCTGCCGCTGATTCGTACAGTATCTGCAGATCTTTCTCTCCTGATCGTCATAAACTCTGCCGCATTTCGGACATTTTGCGTTAAATTGGTCGAAAATAGGGTCGTCTTCCTTTACCTCATCGCCGCGAAGCAGGCGGTTCATAATGTCAACAAAGGCAAACAGCTTACGCTTTTTCGCGTTTGTGGAATAGGCAATAACTATAGTGACAGCGTTTTTATCACGCTCTTTCTCTATCTTTTCCGCATCTTCACCGTCACACACCTGACCCTCGTCAAGTATCTCGTCGTGTTCTCTTGCAAGCAGTCTGTTTGACGATACAAAATTGTCTACGTACGGATCGGAAATCCTTGACATATCGTAAACGGTGAACTCTGCAGCATTTCGAGCTTTTTTGCGTTTCTCTGCGGTATCGTTGTCCGAGGCCTGGGACAAACAGTAAAGCAGCTTCTTATCTGCATCGAGGGCAAGATAGGTTTCGCCGAAAGCTCCACTGCTGTCAAGGTCGAGCTCCAGTATTACAGAAAAACTGCCGCAGTCAATTCCTCTGTCTGCAAAGCCGGCAAGGGCTTCCTCGGAAAGCTTGTCAAGTGGAAGCATAAAGGTACAGGCAGTGCAATGTGCACGCCCTTCTCCTTTCATTTTTTATCACAGCTAAAGGGATTTTCCCGAAAAGCATTGCTCTTTCAAGTTTGTTATGCTATAATTAAATATACCACAATAAATATAACATATTTTTCCGAAATTTCAAGTAGAAAAATAAAAATTGTTTTTTTTTGGCGAATCAAACAATTTTTAAAGCAAATTTTGTTAAATTTTACAAAAATATTTTTAAAAAAGGAAGTAACACCATGCTGAAAATATTCAAAAAGCTGTTCAAACCCAAAAACGAAAATTCCGCGGCTTTCCGTATCGAAATGGCGAAGCACCTCTCGGGACGCGCCATAAAGTACTGCACAGAGCGTGACCCTTCCGACAATTCCGACACTGTAATCGGACACAGCGGCTGTCTTTCAATAAAGGACGATGAATTTCTGGTACTCTCAAGTGCTGACATTGTTTTTCGCTGTAAAATTACAGAGCTTCGCGCATGGGAGCTTATGAGCAACGACGGAGCAATGCTTCAAGGTCCGGACCTTACGCAAGGCGGCAAGGAACGCACTATTATGGTCTACTATACATATTACATTAAGTAGCCATTTCCTCTCTCGGTATTTTTTGACATTTTATGCAAAATTATTAGTGACAGTGTTAAACATTTTTGTCATTTTTAATAATTGTATTGACATTGAAACCAGAAGCATATATTATAATACTATGACACATGCGGTGGAAGTCGACAGGATAATTCGGACGGCTGACACCGTATTGTTAATTTTAGTTATAGCTTGGAGGTAATTAGAAATGTCAAGTAATACTGTAAGGATTGGCATAATCGGTTGCGGCGGTATCGCCAACGGCAAGCATATGCCATCTCTTATGAAGATTCCCGGAGTTTTAATGGTGGCGTTTTGTGACATCGTTCCCGAAAGGGCAAAAAAGGCAGCAAAGGAATTCGGGACACCCGACGCCAAAATATATGAGGATTACAAACAGCTTCTCTCCGACCCGTCCATTGACGTTGTACACGTCTGCACGCCAAACCGAAGTCACAGCCCCATTACCGTTGATGCACTTGAGGCAGGCAAGCACGTTATGTGCGAAAAGCCCATGGCAATTAACTCTGCCGAAGCTCTGAAGATGCTTGAAGCGGCAAACCGCACAGGCAAAAAGCTTACGGTGGGTTATCAGAACCGTCAGACACCGGAGGCACAGTTTTTGAAAGCGGAAGCTGAAAAAGGTACATTCGGCGAAATCTACTATGCAAAGGCTACCGCAATCCGCCGTCGTGCAGTTCCCACATGGGGTGTATTTTTAAACGAGCATGAGCAAGGCGGAGGTCCTCTCATTGACATAGGCACACATTCTCTTGACCTGACCCTTTGGACAATGAACAACTACAAGCCAAAATACTGTGTGGGCACCACCTATCACAAGCTGAATAAAGACACCAACACCGGCAACGCTTGGGGTGACTGGAATCCCGAGGAGTTTACCGTTGAGGATTCCGCTTTCGGCTTCATCGTAATGGAGGACGGCGCCACTGTCGTGCTCGAATCCGCGTGGGCACTCAACACCCTCGATGTACGGGAAGCGAAAACCACCGTGTGCGGCACAAAGGCAGGCGGTGACATGAACGGCGGCGTGAATATCAACTCCGTCATAAACGGCAGACAGTGCGTTACTACCGCGGATTTATGTGCAGGCGGAGTAGCCTTTTACGACGGAGAGTCGCAAAACCCATCGGATCTTGAGATGAGTCAGTGGATCAAGGCTGTTAGAAACAACACCGCTCCTTGCGTGCTTCCCGAACAGGCTTATACTGTAACTCGCATTCTTGAGGGTATATACGAATCCGCCAAGACCGGAACCGTCTATAAGTTCTGATGAGCGAAAGGAGCTGACTTATGAAACTGTCCGTTATTACCAACTGCTACGGTTCTAAAACCCTCGACGAAGCCCTCTCCGTTTTCGCCGGACTTGGCATCGAAGCGGCTGAAATCGGTTGCGGCGGATACCCCGGAAAGGACCACTGCAACCCTGAGATACTTCTTGGAAATGAGAAAGAATTCCGTAAATTTACAGATACTTTTAAAAAATACAACATTGAACCTGCTGCCCTCGCCTGCCACGGAAATCCCGTTCACCCAAACC
>JAZNFI010000071.1:0-8538 GCA_045589075.1 Candidatus Flemingiibacterium sp. | reverse complement strand
ACCCTGATCGTTAATTCCCGTTTCTTTGATAACGACGTAAATAAAGTTCCGAAGACAGCTCTTTCGGTTGGCGTAGGTACTGTTTGCGATTCCAAGCAGGTAATGCTTCTCATCAGCGGCCACAACAAGGCTCGCGCGCTTCGTCACTGCGTTGAAGGTGGTGTTGACCACGCTTGGACAATAAGTGCCCTTCAGATGCATAAGGACGGAATCATTGCTTGCGATGAGGCTGCTTGCGGTGAGCTTAAGGTTGATACATACAAGTACTTTAAGGAAATCTACAAGAACGAGAAATAAATTTTAAATAGATAAGGCGTGAAAGCGCAAAAAGATTTTACATATGCAATGAATATCTTTTTTGCCTGACTTGCCAGAAACAAAAACAGTCGCTGGGAGGTGACTGTTTTTGTTTCTCGATTGTGCAGTCAGTTTAAGAAGCTCTGAACAAGAACGCTTGTGTTCTTGCAGAGTACGGTGCGCCAGCAGCGTGCTCTTGCAGGTCATATCAAGTCCTACCCGTGCAACCATAAGGCGGCATGGCGAATGTTTTGCTAACTAAAATGCAAAATGAATTATACACCTTATATAAATTCCGATGAACTGCTTATGGTGAGTGAACAGCAATCGCTATCTTGATATTGTTTATTTATCTAATGTGAATGTGAAAATATTATAAAAAGACCTTGATTTTTCCTTTATTATATGTTATCATAATGAAGGCGACTTTGTTCGCCACAAAAAACACAGAGTAGACTCTGATGCGTAAAGTGTCCGACGGACGGGGAGTTGCCGGCGGAACGAAAGACGTCGATTTTCGGCGGTCTGCGGTATCAGTGTCGCATCCCGCTGTTGCATAATGGGAAGTTCTCCTATGTGCGGCTGTACGGAATGACTGTCGATAGGAGGATTTTTTATTTTATGAAGGATTTAAGAAACGCCCCAATTTACAAGAACCCATTTTCACGTGCGTATTGGAAAGATGCCGCAATGCAACTTTTCGATATTCGCATACTGTGCGTTACTGCCATACTTATTGCGTTGCGTGTAGTACTGAAATCTGCGCAAATACCCGTAGGTCCCAGCCTTAATATAACGGTGGGTTTTTTCGTGAACGCCCTTGGCGCATCAATTTTCGGCCCAGTTGTCGCAATTGTTGCGGCGGCAATAAGCGATACACTCGGCTGCCTGTTGTTTCCCGTCGGACCTTACTTTTTCCCGTTTATATTTGAAGAAATATCAGGCTCGCTTATTTTTGCGCTTTTCTTGTGGCGCTCAAACATGACAGCCACACGTGTTATAGCTTCCCGATTCTCCGTGGTAGCCATAACAAATCTTATGATTAACCCCACCCTTATGATGTGGTATTATGATATTTTCTACGGCAAGAGCTATGCTTTTATGACAATACCCCGTGTTGTTAAAAATCTCGCACTGTTTCCCGCTGAGGCGTTTTTACTCACCCTTTTTATGGGCGCGATGATACCTGTGGTGATAAAACTGGGACTCTCGCCGAAAACAGGTGTTAAGCCCATTCTGTCAAAGAAGCATATATCCATGCTTGCGGTGTTTTTTGTCATCGCGGCGATAATCGTGGCAGGGTATTACTCGCTCTTTATTCCAACGCAGCCTAAGTCTGAATCAATAACAAGCGGCGATTTGAAGCTAACCGTCAAATCAGACCGCGGAACATACAATGCTGATGACCTTGACGAAAAGCCTTTCAGACTTGTAGCGACTCTCAAAAACAGCGGCGATACGGATGTTACGGCGTGGGAAAACTCGGATAGCATACTGCAGGTTGTTCTCGTGTTTCCCGGGGACGTTCATATACCGATGGATGAAATCACTACAAAGCACGACCTTACAAGCGTTGCTGCTGACAGCTCAATCAGCGTGACTCATACCTATACATGGACAGAGGAGCAGCTTGAATCGATTAAGAACGATAACTATGACGAGATTGTATGCACTGCTATATGCACAGCGGCAGTGACGGTTGACGGTGAAGAGCACGTCATCGGTAAGAATATTACTGTTAAAATCAAATAGATAAAAGGGTCTGCCGTTTTGGCAGACCCTAATTTTTTCAATTAAACCCGATAAGGGAGGAAATCATCTGTGCAGCTGCTCCTCTTGTTATAGGAGTGTAGGCATCGACGCTGCCGTTTCCATCGCCCCGAAGTATTCCTGCCTTGTTAAGACCCGATACAGCACTCTGTGCCCACGCAGGCACGGAGCTTTCCGCAAAAACGGAAACGGTATTATCCGAAATACCCGTCAGCCTTGAAATAATAACAGCCGCTTCGGCTCTTGTTATCTGATTGTTGGGATAAAATCGCAGTCCCTCGGCACTTTCTACTCCGTCAATTACCCCGAAGGCTTCAGCCACAGCAATGCAGCCCTTATATTTTTCGGGAATATCCGCATCATCGGCAAAACCCGTGTGTGATATGGTGAAGCCTGAGTATCCTGATGCATTCATGGCGAGGGACAGAAATTCTGCACGGCTTACATACTCGTCAGGATAGAACAGATCCCCCTTGGCGGGAGAATCAATAATTCCTGCTTTGACGCAGGATATGACCGCGCTGTTAGCGTAGTGACCGCTCATATCCGAATATATTTCATCAGTCTCCGGCTTTTGTACTCGCAGTGTGACTTTCTGAATTTCAGAGCGGTTTCCGTATTTGTCTGTAACTCTTACCTTGAAGCTGTCCTTGCCTGTGAAGCCGGGGGCGGCTGTATACTCAAAATACCCATTTCCTTTATCGGTAAATATCGCAGTGCCGCCCACGGGCTTAGATACGATTTCAAAGGTTACTGGGTCTCCTTCCGGATCTTTTGCAAAGACCGTCCCAAGGTAAGTGACTCCCGAATATGCCGAAAGCTCGCCGGCAGATGCGGGAACGGTGTCGGGAAGGCTTATCGTAGGAGCTGCGTTAACTGTTTTGGTGGTGTAGACAATGCAGGTGCGTATCGCACCGTTGGTATTCTTTCCAACACAGAAATCGAATGCGGCGGCGATTTCATCGCCTCCAAAGGGTACGAATTTCAGATCGTTAAGGTCCCGTTCTTTAATAGTTTGTCCAACTTCAACATAGCGTTTCCCAATCATAAGCCGTCCGAGAGTCGCTTCGGGCAGAGAGGCTATTGTAATGGCACCTATGGATTCAATACCCAGTGATTCTTTAAAATTTTCGCTGTCAAGATAAATTTCGGTGCCGACAACACCGTTTGCCGCCATAGTAAAGTCCTCGGCAATCACGTCCATTCCGGGTGAGAGCTTGTGAACCGCCTTTAAGGGCAGCGCGAGTCCCAAAATAAGCATAAGTCCGAGAAGAAGCGAAGCAGCTTTGGTGATTTTTTGATTATAACTGTAATCTTTCATTATTTTCCTCCTTTATGATGCAGTGTACGTTACCATTTTTACCTTAATTTGAACGTTTATTCGTTTTTGTTCAATATTTATCATAACAAAGCTTAAAATACTTTAATTTTTTTACTTTAGCATATTGAAATTCTGCCGCAACTGTTGTATAATTATAGATAATATATTTTATATTTCGGAGGACTTACAATGATAGATATAAGAATTGAAAAAACTACCGCCCCCAAGGCAAAGCCGGATTGGGACAAGCTGGGCTTTGGAAATTTCTACACCGACCATATGTTTCTTATGAACTATACCGAGGGAAAGGGCTGGCATGACGCACGCATCGTACCTTATGCTAATTTCTCTCTTGACCCTGCAACGATGGTGTTCCACTACGCGCAGGAAATCTTCGAGGGACTCAAGGCGTACCGCACACCCAACGGCGAAATTCAGCTTTTCCGCCCTGACAAGAACTTTGAGCGTATGAACCGCACCAACGAACGCATGTGTATACCTGCCGTTGACGTTGATGACTGCATTACTGCGCTCAAGACGCTCGTTGATATTGACAGCGATTGGGTTCCCGTTAAGGACGGCACATCTCTCTACATCCGCCCCTTTATAATTGCTACTGATGTACATCTGGGCGTTCATGTTTCAAAGACATATCTTTTTGCAATCATTCTTTCTCCCGTAGGCTCTTATTATGCGGCAGGAATCAACCCCGTAAAGATTTTCGTTGAGGACGAATACGTTCGCGCTGTAAAGGGCGGTACGGGCTTTACCAAGTGCGGCGGTAACTATGCAGCATCCCTTATCGGTCAGGCAAAGGCTGAAAAGCTTGGTTACGCACAGGTGCTTTGGCTGGACGGTATAGAGCACAAGTACATTGACGAGGTTGGCGCTATGAACGTGTTCTTCGTAATCGACGGAGAGGTTGTAACTCCCACCACCGATGCAGGCTCTATTCTTCCCGGCGTTACCCGTATGTCCTGCCTTGAGCTTCTCAGAAGCTGGGGATACAAGGTTTCCGAACGCCGTCTTTCCATTGACGAGGTTGTTGATGCTTACAGGGCAGGCAAGCTGGAAGAAGCATTCGGCACAGGTACTGCTGCAGTTATCAGCCCTATCGGAGAGCTTAATAAGGGCGGTGATAAGATGATAATCAACGAGGGCAAAATCGGCACCATTGCACAAAAGCTCTACGATAACCTTACCGGTATTCAGTGGGGCAAGCAGACGGATACTCTGGGCTGGACCGTTAAAGTTAAATAAGTGCACAAATGAAAACACCGTCACGCAGATGCGTGACTGTGTTTTGTGTTATGGGATATTACTTCTCGATGAGTGCAGAAAGTCCGGATTTATCAACAAAACCGACGGATTTGGTGGTTTCTTCACCGTTTTTGAATACGATTATTGTGGGTATGCTCATAACGCCGAAACGCTGTGCAAGCTCACCCTCATCATCTACATTTACCTTGCAAACCTTAACCTTGCCCTCGTTTTCCTGGGCAAATTCGGCGAGAATGGGAGCTAGCATTTTGCAAGGACCGCACCATACTGCGAAAAAGTCCACAAGCACGGGAATTTCAGAGTTCATAACCTCGTTTTCAAAATTTTCTTTTGTTAAAGTAATTTCAGCCATTTTATATCTCCTTTCAAAATAAGTACCTTTATGAAGTTTGGCAAATTAACGACCTTTTATTCTGCCTTGGAAGAAAGCAGGATTTTGTCTTCGTTTTCATGAAAATTAGTCTCGTCAATAGTGTTTTTAAAATCGCTTTTTACGAACATATTCTCAACAGCGGGACAAAGTCCACAGAAAGCTGTTTCAATACCCCTTGCGGAAAGCTCCTCGCACATCTCGGAAAGGGTTTCAATAGCGGTTATGTCAATGTTTGGAACCCCGCGCAGTGAGAATATCACTTTCCTGCAGTCAGTGAGGGCTTCAGCGGCATCAGTTAGCTTTTTGATGTTGGCAAAGAATATGCTTCCCGTTACATAAAGTACAACGGTGTCGGGGTGTCCTTTGTCATCAATACGCTCCCCATTAACATCGGAGGTTTCAATGTCGAGATGAGCCGCGTTTTTTACGAATACAAGTATCGAGAACACAATACCGATTATAATGGCAACGGTGAGATCGAACACGACGGTTGCCACCATGGTAATAAGAAATTGGAGTATTGCGCCTACAAATTTCTTTTTAAACATATGCTTGATAGCGTGCCACTCGTTCATGCGCCAAGCGGTGATTATAAGTACGCCGCCAAGTGCCGACATGGGTACGAGCGCCATTACACCGCCAAGAAGAAACATTGCCGCAACAAGCCAGAGGGCGTGGAAGATACCCGTAAGTCTTGTCTGTGCACCCGATTTGATAGCTACGCTGGTTCTTGCAATAGCCGCCGTTGCGGGAACTCCTCCGAAGAAGGGGATAAGTATGTTGCCTGCACCCTGAGCGATAAGCTCTATGTTGGCATCAAAGGGCTCGTTTTTCATTCTTGAAGCCGATGCGCCGCAAAGAAGGCTTTCAATCATACCGAGAGCGGCAACGGTTATGGCAGGGGAGATAAGCGCGCCAATGGAGGAGAGCTTTATCCCCGAAATGGAGAATCTTGTTTCGAGGAAAAGGGTTTTCGGAATCTCGCCTACGGTTTTAACTCCGTCAAGCATGGTCTTGACCGTCCCGTCCTCCTTGAATACAGCGCGAAGAATAACGTATGCGGCGGTGGAAACGATGATTCCCACAAGAGAGGAGGGAACCTTCGCATTCCATTTTTTAGGCCACACGAGCATGATTGCAACCACAATAAGACCGAGAATAAGGGTCATAAGGTGGGGCTTGAAACCCAGTGTTCCGTAGGAAGCAAGCTTTGCTACCGCGCTCTCACCCTTGGAAACAGTGCCGAAGAAATTGTCCAACTGACCGAGAGCGATTATAACTGCAATACCCGAGGTGAAGCCCGTGATAACAGGACGGGGTATGAGAGCTACCAGCTTTCCAAGCTTAAAAATGCCGCAGAGAAGCAGGAGTAAGCCTGCGATGAAGCATACGAGAAATACGCCCTGAAGCGAATACTGTGCTACGATTGTAATAAGGACCGCGCTCATAGCTCCCGTGGGACCTGAAATCTGGAAGGATGCGCCTGCAAGTGCACTTATTACAACGCCTGCAATAATGGCGGTAACAAGTCCCGAAGCCGCGTCAGCACCGCTTGCCACACCGAATGCGAGTGCGAGGGGAAGTGCAACTGCCGCAACCGTAAGACCTGCCAGCAAATCTTTAATAAGGCGTGCAAGGGTGTACCCTGCAAACTCCCTTTTTAACATTCTAACGTAATTTTTTATCATTGCCGTGACCTCTTTATGTAGATATATAACGGTAATATTATACACCTGGCATATGAGGTTGTCAATATGAATGTTGACGAAAAACAAGGCATTTTGAGGCTGCCGTTTCAAAATTTTCTAACATCATTACCGCCACATTCACCGATGGCAGGGGCAGGAGTTGCACTCAAGCTGATGGCTTCGCCTTACTGCTGCAGTTCACCTCTGCCACCCAGCTCGCCTCGGCTTTACCTATTTTGGGTGTGAAAAGCCACATTAACCGAATTCGTTTGATGAGTGGGGGTTATTCGCCATTAATCGTACCGTGCAGATAAGCAAGCGCGGCGGAAAGCCCGCCTACCTCGTCAATAAGTCCAATACGGACTGCCTCCTCCCCGTCAATTATTGAGCCGACGTCTGTGGCAATCTCGTCGGTTCGCATCATAAGCTCCGTGAATCTTTCGCCGCTTATTTTGCTGTTTGACGTAACGAATCCCGTGATTCGCTCCTGCATTTTGCGAAGGGCATCGAAGCTCTGGGGAACACCTACCACAAGGCCGTTAGTGCGGACAGGATGTATGGTCATGGTTGCACTGGGAACGATAAACGACCGCTTTGCCGACACCGCAAGAGGTACGCCAATTGAATGTCCGCCGCCCAGAACTATTGACGCAGTTGGCTTTTTCATACCTGCGATGAGCTCTGCTATGGCAAGACCTGCTTCAACGTCTCCGCCAACTGTGTTTAGGAGAATAAGCAGACCGCCGATTTCACGGCTTTCCTCAATCTGACACAGCAGGGGAATGATATGCTCGTATTTAGTAGTTTTCGCAGATTCTCCCAGCAGATAATGTCCCTCAATTTGACCTATGACCGTGATGCACTGTATTGCACCCCGTTTGCCGTCGGTAACAAGCGTGCCTGCTTTCTCTATTGATTCAAGAACCTCATCCTGTGAATTTTTATCTTCATTTTTCATAAATTTAACGTCCTTTCGCCGTTTTTCATAGAAATACACCTTAAGTTTTGTCAAAAATTCATCTTTTTATCATTTACTTTTCGAGGAAAATGTTGTATAATGATTATATATGGCAATTTGCAAATATAAATTCATATTTTTGAAAGGATTACATACCATGGAAAACAAAGTACTTGTTGAAACCTCTGCAAGACACGTTCACCTCTCTGCTGAGCACATCGAGGCTCTTTTCGGTAAGGGTGCAACCCTCACCCACAAGAAGGACCTCTCCCAGCCAGGTCAGTTTGCTTGCGAAGAACGCGTAACCCTCGTTGGTCCCAAGAAGTCTATCGCTAACGTAATTATCCTCGGCCCTGCACGTCCTGCAACACAGGTTGAGGTATCCTACACCGACGCAAGAACCCTCGGCGTAAGCGCTCCCGTTCGTGAGAGCGGCGACGTTGCAGGCTCTGCAGGCTGCAAGCTGGTTGGCCCTGCAGGTGAGGTTGAGATTGCCGAAGGCGTTATTGTTGCTAAACGTCACATCCATATCACCCCCGAGGACGCTGCAAAGTTTGGTGTTGAGGATAAGCAGGTTGTTTCCGTTAAGATTGACAGCGCAGACCGTACCACTATTTTCGGTGATGTTGTTTGCCGCGTAAGCCCCAAGTTCGCAGCAGCTATGCACATTGATACCGATGAGGCAAACGCAGCTTGTGCTTTCGGCGAAGTTTACGGCGAAATTATCAAGTAATTTTTGTATACACAAGCGTGTCGAAAATGAATAATTCCCCCCATATTGTACAAAATATGTAAATAAAATAAAAAGGAGATAAAATCATGAACTATACTCACGAAGTTGAACAGATGT
>JAZNFI010000070.1:0-8617 GCA_045589075.1 Candidatus Flemingiibacterium sp. | reverse complement strand
TCCGATTATGCTTGTGCGAGAAATTCCGGAAGATCTGAGTGAATATTTTTGCACGTTGCTGAAAGAATTGCAAAGCGTATAAATCGTTTTATACATAGACCTCGTTTGCAAGCATGGAGCAGCACCCCGGAAGAAAGCGGTCAAGGGCTGTTCCCATCATCGCCAAGGGATCAGTCTATCCTCTGACTGAAGACTATGGATCAATTTCGAAAAAACTTGTGGTACGGATCAATTTTGTAAGAGTGTGCCAAAACGAAAAGGTCGCCTATCGGCGACCTTTTTGTTTTTCGGGGACATAAAAGGGTGTTTAAACCCCTGCAAATGCTATTAAATTTCATCTCATCGACAAATTTAAATTCGCTTATGCTACCTTTTTCATTAGCTTTTTCAGCATTTCGGATATAGGAACTATCAGCATCCCTGCAAATAAATTCCCAACACCGTGAATAACATCCCACGGAAGTCCCGATATAATCCAGGCTGTCATTTGTTCAAAATTCAAACCGAATAAAAGTGCCTGCGCAGGAGCGTATAGCCTTCCGAAAGCAAACCCGTGCAAGCTGCATATAATCGGATAAACAATTAAGGCAGCTTTCCTTGTAATATTCCGAGGAATCGCCATGGTGATCCCCCACAGAACAGTCCAAAGATACAGATACGGAACCCACCACGCCGCAAATCCTGCATACAAACCGTTTATAAAAACATAAATGTAGATCGGGATCAGTGCTTTTTTGCGGTATACGACTGTATAAACCATAGTCAACATTCCGAGCAGGTGAATGTTCGGTAATACCTCCATGATAACCTTAGAGCAGAACATCAGTGTTCCGAGCATAGCAAAAATGCATATCTCACGTACCCGATGTGAGCGCAAGCTTCTTACTTGCCTCGGCTCTTTATTACTTGGTGTAAACAAGTTCGTAATGCTCACCGTTTTCAATCTCTGTGCTATCTGCACCGGTCATCATATATTCGCCGTTCTTATAAAATGACCAATAGCTCCGATCAATATCATAATCTGCGGTAATTCCGTTTACAACCTTAATGTAAAGACCGTATTGACTTTCCTCGCCCGAAATTAATTCATGCTCAATGAGTGCATCGCCAAGTGTTGCCTTGTCGGTGTTAATCGTAAATGTAACAGACTTTTCTTCTGCCTTCACCTCTACTTGTACGGTGATTTCACCGTCGCCAAATTCGGTATCGTTGAGATAGGCTGCGTTTTCCCATAAGCTTGTCCTTGCTGCTGTGTTACTGCATGAAACAAGACTGACAATAAATAAAAGGGACAATACAACAGAAATAATGGAATTAACTGTTTTTTTCATGATTTCTTAATCCTTTCATGTGTTTGTTTTCACAAAAAGGATAAAATAAAAGCACCCTTCGTGAGGGTGCTAATGTGCGTAAAAACAAGGATACCCTGCTCGTATCCAATAACGCCTGCATCTCCCCACTTTGCCCAAGAGACTTTTATAAGGCACAGAACGATAAGCATTCCGACTTGACCGTTTGCATTGCAAACAAGAGTTACGGTAATGGCTGTTGCCGCGGATTCTCACCGCGATTTCCTTATCCCCGAGCGAACTGTCTTGCAGTACGCCCGACAACGAAAGTCTGATTGACTTTCGGATGAACTGTGTTTATTCTTTTGTGTATAGCAATTATATCATACTTTTATAAGAAAATCAAGTGTTTTGAAATTTGACTTCTTCCTGGTATCCGTATTTTTCAAGAAAGGCGAAATAAGCTAAATGGGTATCTATCATCTCGTCTGATGTATCAATGTCCAGTGCTGCGTCATTTAAGCGGATTGCGTCCAACATACTTCGTTCGGGTGACAAAAGGGCCCAGATAAGCTCAGACGACGATGGCCAGCACGTACGCTCGGATGTCGGCACACGAGCTTGGGAGAAGGGTACTCCTGTTGATTTAATACGGTAGCGTTTGCTGTCCGCCCTTTTTTCTGCCGATGTTAATTCGCGATCGGGGAATGTGTTATAGAAGTCATCTGCCCAATGCGTTGGGAGCACGGGAATTGTGATGTTCGGATAGAAGCGGTTGAAGGACGACATCTGCCAAGATAAAGCATTTCTGCCGCTTTATTGTACCATAATGCTTCTCTTTTTGACATATTTCCCGGTGTGAGCTTCCATTTAACACCTGGGCAGAAAGTATTCATTGCCTCATAAAAAAGCATATCACCGAAGAAGGGGCAGGACAAAGGTGCTTCTATAATTGAGAATCCTGTATTTAATATTTTGCCTGTTAGGCAGGTCATGCAGTCAACATTTACCGCAGCCAGAATCCTCTTGTTGTGGTTTTGGAAGAATGCAGCAAATCCATATCGTTCCATAGAGAAAATCAATCGAAGTGTTTTTTCGGGTCGTGGCAGAACACCGTCGTCAATAAGCTTTTTAAGCATTATTGCCACCTCTACACTTACAGCAAAGCCCTGACAGTCGTCCGAACTGAACGGTTCATACAGATGACCTATAATTGCAAATTCATCTTGTGATTTCCCCGGAATCGTAGCGGTTACTGTGTATATTTCACCGTCATAGATCTTAGTGTTCATTTCGCCGTGAAGAACGACCTTACCCTTCGATAATAGCGTAATAAGTTCAATGCCCTTTTTAGGCGATACACAGAAAACGGGAACAACGGGATCTTCCTTTAGGTGATACCAACCAATATGCCCGTGACCGTTCGTCCATGATGGACTTTCAGGTTCATGTTGGGTGGTTTCAAATGCAGCAAATACAATTCCGGCACATCCGGCAGTAGCCAGCGTGTTACAGAGTGGGTGCATCGCAGGAAGGTATCCGCGATAAAATACATATTTCCCCCTGCAGTTGGGATTTTCGGGGTCTAAAGTCGCATAATCTACAAGCTCGGCAGTAACACCGCCACAAGGTGTCGGAGCAGAATATTCTGATACATAGATTGTTGAAATATCGGTATCTGCTATAATTTCTTTCTTTGGTTCAATAATTTCAAGTGTACATCGTCCGCAAAGATCCCATGCTTGCGGCATAATGAAGTCATAAGACACGGTTTCTCCGTCAGCTTTGTGAGAAATACGCTGAACATTTGAGAAGCCTGCTTCTTTTAGGACTTCAGTGCACCATGCGGTAGAATTGCGAAAGGCAGAATACCCACGGGGAGCTTCCAACTCCTTCAGTGTTTCTATAGTGCTTTTTATGCGCTCTTCAGAATACGGTGAGCAAAGGGCACGGTGGAGATCGGGTTTAAAAAAACAAACTCATAGACTTATTCCTTTCTTGTCATAGGTAGTGACAGAAACGGGCAAAACGAAAAAACGGCGTGATGAAACACGCCGTTTTTATGGCGGAGAAGCAGAGATTCGAACTCTGGAGACCCGTTAAGGCCTACACGATTTCCAATCGTGCGCCCTCGACCAACTAGGCGACTTCTCCATATCGTATCGGTCGAATACTATGACATTATATCACAACTTTCAAGGCTTGTCAATAGGAAATTTAAATTTTTCTCAAACATTGTCACCCATTTTTGCAGTTGAAAGGCGGCAGATTTCCGTCATCCCCGGAAGCGTCCGTTGCCGCCATGACAGTTATGATGGTATTTCTATTTGTCTCCCAAAAGAGAAAGTGCGTTTTTCGAGAAAAGCTTATCCTTAAGCTTGCTTGTAATGTTTAGAGAATTTACATATTCAAAGGCTCGACCCGAATTGCACCATGGGAAGTCGCTGCCGAACAGTATTTTATCGCTGTCATGTGAATTTAACATTCTTGCGAATCTCGTTTTGTCAAGACCATCCTTTGGTGCAAGAGAAGTTTCTATGTAGAGATTTTTCCTTCCAAGCAATAGTCTTTCCACCTCATCCCACATGCGGTAAGCACCCATGTGCGCTGCAACAAGAGTAAGGGAAGGGAATTTGTCAAGTACCCTCACTATCATTTCCGGAGTGCAGTGGATGTGGTCGGGCGAAATAAAATCCCAACCTGAATGTGTAACTACGAACAACTCGTTTTCAACAGCGGCTCCGTAAACTGCGTCAAATTTTTCATTGTCAAGTTCCCAGCCCATGTAGTCGGGATGAATTTTTATACCGCGGATTCCGCTGTCACGCAGACGCCTTGCTTCATCACTAATATTATCGCTGTCGGGGTTCAGAGAGCCGAGAGCGTAAAGCCTTGGGTCGGCTTTGTTTATTTCGATAGCAAAATTGTTGACATTGGTCTGCTGCTTCGGATTGGTGGCAATATTCAATATTACAGAACGGTCAATGCCCCAGTCGTCCATTCGGGAGATAAGATTTGACACCGTTCCATCGCCCCATGGCAATATTCCGCCTATTCCCGACAGCTTCGGTATTGCTTTTTCTGCCACATTATTCGGAAAAGCGTGTGTATGAAAATCAATTATCATATTGTTAAGACTCCGTTTCGTTATTTGCTACGTTAGTTTACCACATTTTTTTCGTTAATTAAAGCTTATATTGTAAACATTGAAATTTTTAATTAATATAAATTTTTTATATGTGTAAAGCTTGAAAAATGTAAAAAAAGAAATTTGTGTATTGCAAAATTTGAAAATATGAGTTATAATGGTATTATAATGGGGGAGAATGGTATTTACATATAATTTGCGACTTTTTTTGCAGCCCGGTAAATCCCGTTTCCCGTAATTATTTTTGACTACAATAATGTTTGGAGGTAAATACATGGAAAATAAAATCGTGACAGCTGCAGAGCTGCGCGCTCTTGCAGGCAGTGAGGCTTCCATGGCGAAAAGCCGCCTTGGCGGACTTTTTGATGAAGGAACTTTTGCCGAGACCTGTGCATTTGCTCACAGTATTGCCGCTGAATTCGGCAGTGCCAAGGGTGAGCTTGAAGGCGTCATCTGCGGATACGGTGCTATCGACGGACGTCTTGTGTTTGCTTTTGCACAGGACAGCTCCAGAATGAAGGGTGCTGTAGGCGCAATGCACGCAAAGAAGATTTGCTCTCTTTACGACCTTGCTATCAAGAACGGTGCACCGGTTATAGGTATCTTTGACAGCGCCGGCGCTTACATCATGGAGGGTGTTGAAGCTGTTGCCGGATATGGAAAGATTATGAAGAAGGTATCCGATGCATCGGGAGTAATTCCTCAGATTGCAGTTATTGCAGGCAACTGCGGCGGCGCAATGACAACCGTGGCTTCGATGTTTGACGTTGTTGTGGGTGTGAAGGATGCGTCTTTCTATGTAAATCCCCCCTTCATCACAAGTGAGCTTGACAAGGAAGCGAAGCTCGGCAAAATCGAGACCGCCGCAAAGAAGGGCGAGGTCAACGCAGTTTGCGATACCGACACAGGTGCTATGGCATATGTGAGAACACTCCTTTCCTACATTCCTCAAAACAATACAGACGGAACAGCATATTCTGCAACCGCAGACGAAATAAACCGTCTTACTCCCGACGTTAGTGCAATAGTTGCTTCGGGGAGCTACAAGATGAGCGACGTCATCACGGCAATATCCGATGATGCCAAATTCCTTGAGCTTTCTGCAGAATATGCAGGCTCTATGCTCACCGGCTTTGTAACCCTTAACGGCATGGTCATTGGCGTAGTTGCCAATAATCCTGCGGTGAAGGATGGTAAGATTACCGCTTGTGCGGCAAAGAAAGCCGCCCGCTTTATCTCTTTCTGCGATTGCTTTGACATACCTCTGCTTACCCTTGTTGATACTGAGGGCTATGAGGTTACAGCAGAGGCGGAAAAGGGACAGTACGGTGCGTCACTTGCAAAGCTGGCATCAGCTTACGCATCAAGCGAAAACGCGAAGGTTACCGTGGTACTTGGCAAGGCTTACGGCGCAGCTTACACACTGATGGGCTCGAAATCCATTGGCGCAGACATTGCTCTCGCCTGCGACAATGCAAAGATAAGCGCAATGCCCACAAAGAGTGCGGTTGCATTCGCATGGAATGACAAGGTTACCGACAACGCAAAGCGTGCTGAGGTTGAGGCAGAATGGGACAGCATTATGGCATCTGCTGTAGTTGCCGCAAAATCAGGCGAAATCGACGACATAATTTCCCTTGACGAGCTTCGCCAGCGCACCTCTGCGGCATTCGAAATGCTTGGAGCAAAGAACGCACTGGTTGACGTAAAGCGTCACAACAATCTTCCTTTGTAATCGGAGGAAGCAAGAATGAATATATCAGTATTTTTGACAGTGGCATTTGACCCAACAAAGAAAATGGAATTTGCAGAAGCTCTTCCGTATGGACTTAAAACCGCACTTCTCGGAATGGGAGTAATATTTGCGGTCCTCATAATTCTATTGGTCGTGCTTTCGCTGTTCAAGGTTATCTTTTATAAGCCTGCCGGTGAGAAAAAAGAAGCACCTTTGGTAGCACCTACACCTGCACCCGTGGCTTCCGCTCCCGTTACTGCTCTTTCCGATGATGCAGAGCTTGTAGCGGCTATCACGGCGGCTATCGCCTCTATGATAGACAAACCGGCAACTTCCTTCAGAGTCGTGTCCTTCAGACGCACGGCATCAAAATAATATATTAAAGGAGATTATTACAATGAGAAGATTCAGTGTAACCGTTAAGGGTAATGTATATGATGTAGAGGTTGAGGAGCTTGGAGCAGGCGCACCTGCTGTTGCCCCTGCTCCCGTAGCAGTTCCTGCACCCGCGGCTGCTCCAAAATCAGCACCTGCCCCCGTGGCGGCTCCTGCCGCAGCACCGGTTGCTCCAAAGGCCGCACCTATCGGAAGTGCAGGCGCTGTAAGCGTATCCGCACCAATGCCCGGCAATATTTTAAAGGTTAACGTAACCGTAGGTCAGGCAGTTAAGAAAGGTGACGTTATCTGTGTGTTGGAAGCAATGAAAATGGAGAACGACATTCCTGCACCCGAGGACGGCACTATAGCTTCCGTAAACGTACAGAAGGGTGCATCCGTGAACTCCGGCGATGTTCTCGTTACCATGAACTGATACCTCGACAACTAATAAGAGGTATAAGCTATGTTAGAAACGATTCAGAATTTTTTAAATACCACGGGCGTTATGCGCCTGCTCGGCGAGGGTGACTGGTGGAAAACCCTCGTTATGTGGGGAATCGCGTTTGTGCTTATCTATCTTGCCATTGCCAAGAAATTTGAGCCACTGCTTCTACTCCCCATCGCTTTTGGTATGCTTCTTGCAAACCTTCCCGGTGCTAACCTTATTCACACGGAGTTTTTCTTCGATGAATATTATCTGACCGCTGAACAGATAGCGGCAGGCGAGCACACGAGTATGTTTACCATGATTGAAACCGTTATAAACAAAGGCGGACTTGTTGATATTCTTTACTTGGGTGTTAAGCTTGGCATTTACCCCTCGCTCATATTCATGGGAGTTGGCGCAATGACCGATTTTACGTCACTTATCGCTAACCCCAAGAGCCTGCTCATGGGTGCAGGCGCACAGCTTGGTGTATTTGTTGCCTTCTGCGGTGCGCTGCTTCTCGGTTTTACGCCCATGGAAGCGGCGTCTATCGGTATTATCGGCGGTGCGGACGGTCCTACGGCGATACTTGTCACAAAGACTCTTGCACCCCAGCTTCTCGGTGCTATCGCCATTGCGGCTTACTCATATATGGCGCTTATCCCGATTATACAGCCGCCCTTTATGAGGCTTCTTACCACCAAAAAGGAACGTGAGATCGTTATGACCGCTCTCCGTCCGGTTTCAAGAGTAGAGCTTCTTCTGTTCCCCGTGATTGTAACCGTTGTCGTTGCCATAATTGTTCCCGATGCCGCGCCTCTGGTTGGATTCCTTATGTTCGGTAATCTCCTCAATGTCTGCGGAGTAACCGACAGGATCTCAAAGACAGCACAGAACGAGCTTATGAACATCGTAACCATATTCCTCGGCGTATCCGTCGGTGCTACCGCAAATGCAGAGAACTTCTTGAAGCCCCAGACGCTGTTTATAATTGGTCTCGGACTTGTGGCGTTCTGCATCTCCACCTGCGGCGGTCTTATTACCGGTAAGATTATGTGCTTCGTTACCAAAGGCAAAATCAATCCCCTTATCGGTTCGGCAGGCGTTTCCGCAGTTCCTATGGCGGCGCGCGTTTCCCAGGTTGAAGGACAGAAGGCTAACCCTGCCAACTTCCTTCTCATGCACGCTATGGGACCCAACGTAGCCGGTGTTATCGGCTCTGCTGTTGCGGCAGGCGTATTCCTTTCGATGTTCAACTGATTCCCCTTACATAAACCTGATATAATGGAGGAAAACCTAAATGGCTAAAGTAAAAATTACTGAAACCGTCCTGCGTGACTCGCATCAGTCTCTTGTTGCGACCCGTATGACGACGGACGAGATGCTCCCCATTCTCGAAAAAATGGACGGCATAGGATACCACTCCCTCGAAGCATGGGGTGGTGCTACATTCGACTCCTGCATGAGATTTTTAAACGAAGACCCATGGGAAAGACTTCGCAAAATCCGTGCGGCTGTAAAGAACACCAAGCTTCAGATGCTTTTCCGCGGTCAGAACATTCTCGGTTACCGTCACTATGCCGACGACGTTGTTGAATACTTTGTGCAGAAGTCTATTGCAAACGGCATTGACATTCTCC
>JAZNFI010000069.1:0-4197 GCA_045589075.1 Candidatus Flemingiibacterium sp. | reverse complement strand
GACGCAACCATTGTCAAACCACATTTTTGCAACAGAGTATGCGCCGGTGCGGAAGAATATCATTTTATAATCACTCTTTGCCTTGCTGATACCAATTTTGAAATAAAGCTCAAACTCATCTTTATTTGCTTTGATATACTCAAATATCCAGGCAAACTCACCATCTGTATGCGGTTGTTCTTCCAGATGTTTTTCAATTTTTGCGGCATATTCGTCTGCCAACGCCGAAACATCCTCATAATTAGCATAGAATGTACTGCGGTCGATGCCTGCAGCCTCGCATAGCTCGGTAACAGATAATTTATTAAGCTCGCTATCCCTCAAGAGCGAAACGAATGCTTTTTCAATGTTTTCTAATGTTCTTTGATGCCTTTTATTGTTCTTCACATTCATATTACTACACTCATTTCATCAACTCGTCGGTAAGACGAAGGATTTCGGGAGCGATCTTCTCACGCTCTTTTTTGAGGGTGCGATTATAAAGGGGGTATGCAAGACACACAAGTATGATGCCAATAACGCCAGCGCCGATACCGATAACCATAGCGAGCATTGTGCCAAGCACCGCACCGATATCGGTCATAACAAGACTCATACCGAAGCCCATAACGAGGGCACCGATAATGCCAACCACAAGTGCCACCGTAGTTGCCTTGGAATACACCCTTGCATCCAGACGGCGAAGCTGTGCCATTTTATCCTCTTCTGTTGCCGGTGCGGTATATTTTTTTCGTATTCTTTTTATTTCCTCTTGCTCTTTAGCGGAGTAAGTGTAATTGAAGCTCTCTTTGTTTCCCATTTTGCACCTTCTGTTATTTTAACTCTTTTAATTTTTTACTGCTCTGTATGATCATATAGATAGCCATCACGATAATAAATACCGAAATCACACCACCGGTGCAGCCGAGCATTATTTTTCGCGTTATCGCATCCATACTGCCGTCACCAAAGGTTGTAAGCATTGTTGCTTCCAGTGTGAGCATTGACACACAGGCGGCAGCAAGACTAATCGCCTTAGACGCCGAATATACGGGACTGTTATATTTGCGGTATTTTACAATGTTTATAATTGCTATCGTAAATGCCGTAAAGGTATATGCTGCCATTGCAATTGCCGTAATCATATGATGTGTAAAGGTTCTGCTCCAATAGACCATAAAAAAGATGATCAGCGCCAACGCCAGGTTCATTGCAAGAAAAACCCATCCGCACAGGCGGTAACGGATCAGTTCTTCCCGCATTTTCTCACCGGGTTTATGTTTGGTGGTATACCGCGCCAAAAAGAAGCGCATTACTGCAAGACAGATATAATATCCTGCAAGGGAATAAAACCAAAACGTATGATGCCAAAATCCCATTCCGAGCTGCAAAAGCGCATATGCCGTATTCCAAATCAGCGTGCCGTAGAGTGATACGTTTACTCGAAGTCTATCATCGTCCTGCCACCGTCTTGCGTATTTGTTTTCATCTTTGAAAGTCTTAAAAAACTGAATTAAATACGGCACTTTCAGAGTCCAGATCATCAATGTATAAAAGGCAAGCACATAGGACACGATGGCAATGATGGAATCTGACCCCATAAATACCATAGAATACACAAGGAAAACGGTTGCCAAAGGAAGCAGGATGATCATAATAGCAATATGCGGAAATAAAAGGGTTTTGCCAATCTTCCTCCAGTCCATATCAGATCCTCCGAATTTTGACGGTAAAGGTCGAGCCCACACCGACAGCGCTTTCAACGCCGATTTCACCCTGCATAATATCGATTACCCGCTTTACAAGCGCAAGGCCGAGCCCGTTGCCCTGGGCTGAATGGGAAGTATCTCCTTGATAAAATTTCTCAAAGATATGTGCGCCGACCTCGGCTGTCATTCCGCAACCGGTGTCCTTCACTTTTATAATGGCATGATGCTCAGTGGCCGTTAATGACACCGACACCATACCACCTTCCCCGGTGAATTTGAAGGCATTGGAAAACAAATTGTTCCAGACCAGCGAGAGAAGCTCTGCATCGGCTTCTACCTTGATATTCTCGGCAATATCAGCATCCATTTCGATATTTTTCTTTTCCCACACATTTTCAAACTGTAAAAGGCACTCGCACAGCTGTTCTCCGAGATCAAATGCGGTGCTTTCGGGGAAAATCTGTTGATTTTCAAGGCGGTTGAGCTTGAGGATATTGGTCATCATTTCAGCCAAACGGCGTGATGCATCGGTTACACCTTTTGCATACTCTATACGTTTTTCATCGGACAAGTCTGTCGCTTGTAAAAGTGTGCCGTAATTCTGCATCACGGCAAGAGGGGTTTTCATTTCGTGGGAAACGTTGGCAATAAAATCGGTACGGAGTGTTTCAACGCCCCCAAGCTCCTCTGCCATTTGGTTGATTGCTTCGGCAATCTGATTAAATCCTTCCATACCGGAGCTTTGCATTGGCTTGATACGTACAGAAAAATCGCCGGACATAATCTTTTCGGTCGCTTCAGTAATAATTTTCGTTGGCCGTTCTACCATTATTTTGCGCCGGATATAATCCGCTAACTTGAAAAGGAAGGTAATCAGAATCACGTTCCAGAAGGTAACCTTTCCCGCTGTAGCAACATTTTCTTGGGTAAGTGTGAGTTCCATTGTGTCTGCCAATATGCTCACAAACAGCATCATACTGCAGGACACGATGAATCCAACGGTTAGGAAGAACAGCAGGAAGCTACTGATTGATCCCAGTATACTTTTCAGAGTTAGCCTTCTCATTTGATCACCGCCTTATAGCCAAGCCCGTGAACGGTCTTTATTTCAAAATCCTCGCAGTCGGAGAGCTTTGAACGGAGCTTTGTCATATATACATCCACAGCTCTTGGTGCGGTTTCGGTATCCGCATCCCAAAATTCATCCATAAGCTGCTGGCGTGTAAAGGTCTTTTTCGGATAACTGAGCAGTTTATAAAGGATGCTGAACTCACGATTGGTAAGAGATATTTCTTCATCCCCCAAATAAGCGGTATGTTCATCGGCATCCATTACGAATTTGCCGATCTCCAGCTTGCGGCTCGATGCAATTTTTGCACGGCGAAGCAAAGCGCCAATGCGTAAAAACAGCTCGTCAAGGTCGATTGGCTTTACCATATAATCGTCCACACCGATACGAAAGCCTCTCTGCTTGGAGGCAATATCATCACGTGCGGTCATAAAGAGGATCGGAATATCTTCATTGAGTTCTCGCACGTTTCGGGCAAACTCAAAGCCGTCCACACCGGGCATCATAATGTCGGATACGATAAGGTCAAACATATTCTCGTAAAGAGCATCGTAAGCCTCATTTGCATTCAAACAGCCGGTAGCTTCATATCCGCTATGGTTCAAAAAGGAGCAAACAGTCTTATTCAGTTCCTTGTCATCCTCTACAATCAATATCTTAAACATCGTGTTACCTCCGCTTATTACTATCATTCATTATACAGTATAACACTCAAATGTTAAAGTTTTGTTTGCGTTTCGAGGTTTTTTGAAAAAATCACACTTTTATTCTAACGTTTTCTTATTCAAAATGGAACAACACAATCCCTAAAAAGTGTTGATTTCAAAAATTAAGGCAACGCCGATGTGACGTTGCCTTAAACAATTATACCAAGCTTGTTTTCTTTAACACCTGCTTGCTGCAAGCACCGAGACCGATGCTGAACATTGCACCACCGGCAAGACAGAGAACGACATTAATGAAGGTCGAGCCGAGAGGTGTAATCATCGAAACCATCATAAAGAGAAGCATTCCACCGCCGAGTGAACCGCAGATAGAAAGCCAAGCCTTTTGCTTTGCTCCAACGCTTACAAGTACAAAGATCGGAACGAATACGAACATCAGAAGAACCTTTGCTATCATACACATCACAATGTTTGCGATACTCAGAGTTCCAAGGTCAAAGGAAAGACCGGAAATGGCACCGCCGAGCATGGCACCGACAAAGTAAAGAATGAGCATCAGTGAACCGCAGATGAAACCGGCGATTGTTTTGGAAACAACATAGCTGCCTTTTTTAGCTCGAACAGTAAATAGGTTTTTGGCATATCCGCTTCTGAAATCATCCGAAATGAACAGACAGATAAAAACCGCTACAAGCATAAACATCATATTGATGTTACACATACTCATAATGTCCATACCGCCCATCATTGCTGCGGCATCACCTTCGGTGTTTTC
>JAZNFI010000068.1:0-49748 GCA_045589075.1 Candidatus Flemingiibacterium sp. | reverse complement strand
GACTTCAGCCTTTTGGCTGGAACGGCAAAAAGGCTGTCCGTTCACGAAAGAGTGTTCATGCCCATTAAGCGCGGATTTGCTGCCTGTATTGAAGGCAGTGTGATACTTGGAGGCATCCGCGGACTTCTTGAGAGGCTTTTCTGCGCTACAATAAAGTCCTATGGAATATTTATGTTTTCTGCCGTGCTTTACAGTACTCTGGTGTACCTTTTCAAGCTGTTTTATTTACAGAGCGCGGAGGTTGATCCCACTGTCATATCTACGCTTGCATTGATGCTTATAGCATCAACAATGATGATAGCTTCGAGACATTCGCTGGCAAGCGCTCTCAGGACTAGCCCGGCGTCAAGGCTGCTTCTCATAAAGGTTGCAGGCTTCCGAAATGAGATTTTTGAAGGCCACATAACAAGAGAAGGCAAGTTTAACGTGGCGTTTGTAGCAGGACTCCTTTTTGGTGCGGCAACCTTTTTCCTTCATCCGGCACTTTTGCTGATGGGAATATTCCTTCTTATTGCCGCGTATCTTGTCCTTCTTAAGCCGGAAATAGGTGTGCTTGCGGTGATAATTCTTCTGCCCTTTGCAGAGACTATGATGCTTGTGGCGGCGGTACTTTATACGGCGGTTTGTTATTTCCTCAAGGTGCTGTGCGGAAAGCGTTCCATAAAGTTCGATCTGCTTGATGCGGCGGTTTTCATTTTCATGCTTCTTATGTTTGGCGGAGGTATTGTGGCAGCATCCGGTGCAAGCATAAAGCCGATGATGGTGTATGTGGCTTTTATGCTGGGATATTTCCTGGTGGTTAACCTTATTCGCTCAAATAATTGGGTGATGCGCTGTGTTGTTGGTGCTATAACCTCCTGTACATTTGTGGGAGCTTACGGTCTTTATCAGAACTTCTTCGGAATGGTTGAAAAGACCTGGCAGGATACCGATATGTTCAGTGAAATCGAGGGAAGGGTGGTATCAACTTTTGAGAACCCCAACGTCCTTGCTGAGTATCTGATAATGGTGATTCCGCTTATACTTGCCATGTTTATTCTCACAAAAGCACCTAAAGGGAAGCTTGTTCTCGGTGCTGCCGGAATATGTGCCCTAGGATGTCTTGTCTATACATGGTCACGAGGAGCGTGGTTGGGATTCCTTTTTGGTGTTCTGATATTTCTTCTTTTATACAGTAAGACCACTCTTACAGCTCTGATGTTCTGTGTTTTCGGAATTCCTTTTCTGCCATTTATACTTCCCGACAGTGTGGTATCAAGATTTACAAGCATAGGTAATCTCGGGGACAGTTCAACGTCATACCGTGTAAATATCTGGCGTGGGGTTCTTGATATGCTGGGCGATGGATACTATCGAAGCGGTATAGGCATCGGAAGCGATTCGTTCAGGCTGGTGTATCCGTCTTACGCTCTTTCAGGTATCGAAACTGCACCCCATTCCCACAACCTTTATTTTCAGATAACTGTAGAGCTGGGCATTGTGGGGCTTATAGTATTTCTGGCGATACTGGTATTCTATACACAATCCAGCATGTCGCTCCATGTACGGGAAGTGCGTCGGGAAAAACTGATTTCATCTGCACTGTTCTGTGGTATGGCTTCGGTACTTGCACAAGGAATGACCGATTATATTTGGTATAATTACAGAGTATTTTTAATGTTCTGGATGATGCTTGGACTTGGTGCTGCGGTAAGACGTATACTTAATTCGACAGCACCCGAAAATATATTTTAGTCAAGGGAGAATATCATGGATAAAAAGATTATAAAAAAGCATAGATTTAATGCCATAGATGCGGCTGTTATAATAGTCATCGCAGCGATAATAGGCGCGTTAATATTTCTGTTCTCAACGGGAAATATCGGAACGACAGTTAAGACTACGAATATTGAGTATGTTATTGAGCTTCGCACTGTACGAAATGAGTTTACAGACAATTTTGATGTGGGACAGCAGGTGGTTGATGCTGTTGCTAAGTATCATATCGGACAACTTTTGTCGTTCGGCGTCTCTGACGCCATATACAACGGCAACGATATGCAGACCGGTTCGCTTGTCAGCGGTGTCTACCCCGATCACTCAAACATTAAGCTTACAGTGGGTGCAGAGGCTGTACCCGGCGCATACGGTCGTTATGTTATAGACGGCGGTTACGACATATCGGTGGGTTCAAAGATTTATGTGCGTCTCCCGGATTACACGGGTGTTGGATACTGTATTCAACTTTGGGAAACGGAGGGTAATTAATCATGATAGAGAATACAGCACAGAAGAAAAATGAAAAATTAAAGCCCAATATAATTGATTTACTTCTTGCCATTATTGTTATTGGAGCTGTTATAGGTATTGCGCTTCGTGCAGGTATTGTAGATAAGGTTGTAAACAACACCAGTATAGAGCCTGCACGCATATCATTTTCAATTCGCGATATAAACAACAACTCCTTTGACTATTTCATTGCAGGAGACCATTTTTACAGCGACACTTACGGCTATCTGGGTGCCCTTGAGGCTAAACCGATTGAAAGACCTGCCGAGATGTTTATTGCCGGAATTGACGGACAGCTTATCAAAACTATATCACCGAGTGACCCTGAAAATCCTAACAAAAATGACAGAATAGACGTTGAAGGTGACCTCATAGGCTCCGGTGTGTTCAGTGATGAGGGTTTCCTTCTCGGAGGAACCACATATATAGCCCCCGGATCCACTACTGTTATCAAAAGCAAAAATATTACTGTATCGATTACCATAACTAACATTGAACCTATGAATCCGGCACATTAAAAAAATGCCGCGCAGTGGAAATTATTTCCATTGCGCGGCGTTTTTTTCGTAAAAAGCTTGAAAATAACACATAAACTTTGTCATAGCATGAAAAATTATATGCAAAAAAACTATTGATTTTAACTTCAATCTTTGATATACTATAATCAGTATAATATTACCGAATTGGCGGTCGGCATCGTGTTCGCTTAGAGCGGCGTCGGCGGTATATAGTTATAATAATATTTTGACAGGAGCGAAAATGTATGATTTCCCGTGATGTAACCATTCAGAATAATGTTGGTCTCCATGCAAGACCAGCCACCTTTTTCATTCAGAAGGCGAATTCCTTCCAGAGCTCTATTTGGGTTGAAAAGGAAGACAGACGAGTAAACGCCAAGAGTCTTCTCGGCGTTCTTTCCCTCGGCATTACAAAAGGTATGACCATTACTCTTATAGCCGACGGCTCTGACGAAAAGGAAGCACTCGACGGTCTGTGCGGGCTTATTGACACAGGCTTTGGCGAATAATTGCTTTATTGTTCGTTTGACGGGTGTTTTACCTGTCAATTAAGCAAAATATGAGTTTTTGACGGGTCGCGCGGCTGATTGCACGGCTCGTCGTTTCTTTACAGAGAAAGGCGGTGAGAGTATGCAAAGCTACGAGGAACGAAGGGAGGAGCTGCTTCTCAAAGCCAATTCTTTACCTTTGCGCCCCGGCGTTTATATAATGCGGGATAAAAACGGAAAGGTAATATATGTGGGCAAATCCCGCTCGATTAAGAGCAGAGTGTCACAGTATTTTCAAAAATCTGCTCATCACTCTGAAAAAACGCGCCGTATGATAATGAGCGTATTCGGCTTTGACTATATCCTTACCGACACGGAGATAGAGGCACTTTCCCTTGAAAACAGCCTTATCAAGCAGTATTCACCAAAATACAACATCAAGCTCAAGGATTCAAAGTCGTACCCCTATATTAAGATGACAATAAACGATGAATACCCACGTCTTACCGTAACACGAAAAAGGCTTGCGGACGGTGCAAGATACTACGGTCCGTATTCAAGCATATCGGCGGTGTATTCGATTTTGGGAACGGTGCAGAAAACTTTCGGAATCGCTTCCTGTCAAAAAGAATTTCCGAGGGATATAGGAAAGTCCCGCCCTTGTCTTAATCATCACATCGGATTATGCATGGCTCCCTGCAACGGAGGGGTTTCAAGCGAGGATTACCGTGGGATATTCAAGGAGATAAATACCTTTTTAAGGGGATCGTTCAGGGAGTGTGAGCAGTCTCTGAAGGAGAAAATGGAATATGCATCGGATAATCTGATGTTTGAAGCGGCAGCACGCTACCGCGACAGGATAGAAGCTCTTTCAAAGCTTTGGCAAAGGCAGAAAGTAGTTGGCTCTCCCGATATGGAGCAGGATATTATTGCCCTTTATACGGACGAGGCGTGCTCATGTATATCCGTTTTCTATATCAGGTGCGGAAGCATTACTGACAGCGAGCATTTTCTGTTCCCTGCCGAAAAGATTATCGATGAGGAGAATATGTCTTCGTTTCTGTCTGAGCTTTACAACATTAGAGAATATGTGCCTCATGAAATAATACTTGATTTTACTCTTCCGAGCGAGGAGCTTGATGCTCTTGGTGAAATGATAAAATCACGTGTGGGATATAAGCCGGATATTCGCACGCCGGAAAGAGGCGACAGGCGAAAGCTTTGTGAGATGGTATACGACAATGCAAAGCAGCAGGCAATGCTTTATAAGGCGCAGTCCGAAAAGGATAATAATGTGCTGATAAAGCTTGCATCCATGCTTTCGCTTGAGGTGGTCCCTGAGCGAATAGAGGCATATGATATTTCAAACTTTGGCAGCGAAAATATTACCGCAGGCATGATAGTTTGTGAGTCAGGAAAATTAAAGAAATCCGATTACCGCACCTTCAAAATAAAGACTACTAGCGGCATTGACGACTACGGTTCCATGAGAGAGGCTCTTTCGAGACGCCTTTCCCATCTTACGGACGATTCATTCGGTGCTCCGCCCGACCTTATACTGCTTGATGGGGGAAAAGGGCATGTTTCGGTTGTCCGCGAGCTTGTAAGCGAAATGAAGCTGGATATTCCGGTTTTTGGAATGGTAAAGGACGAGTTTCATAAGACAAGGGCGCTGACAGACGATGAGAGAGAGATAAGCATCGCCAGAGAGCAATCAGTGTTTGTTTTTATTTACAAGCTTCAGGAGGAAGTACACCGCTACACACTTGGCAGAATGGAGAGTGCCAAGTCCAGGGCACTAAAGCACTCGACACTTGAGGAAATAGATGGCATCGGCAAAGTAAAGGCAAAAGCGCTGCTTGCTCACTTCAGAAGTATTGCAAACGTAAAAAAAGCGAGTAGAACAGAGCTTATGAAGGTGCCTGGTATTTCTTGTGCCAACGCCGATGCAATTATCAAATTTTATAACAAAGCCGAGGGCAAATAACCTTTTAGCAAAGGAGATTACTATGAGAATAATCACAGGAACAGCTCGTGGCATAAAGCTTGACACACTTGAGGGAGATGCAACAAGACCTACTGCCGAGCGCGTCAAGGAAGCCATATTCAGCATGATACAGTTTGACCTTCTTGATTCGTTTGTACTGGATCTTTTCAGCGGAAGCGGACAGATGGGGCTGGAGGCACTCAGCAGAGGCGCAGAGAAGGCTCATCTTGTGGACAAGTCGGCGCAGGCTGTAAATATTATGAAGAAAAACGCACAGAAGTGCAAGCTTTTTGATCGCTGCAGAATAGTTACCTCTGACTATGCAGATTTTCTGCGTTCGGCAAAGGGAAAATATAAATATGACTTTATATTTCTGGATCCACCCTACGGAAGCGGGATGTTACAAAAATCACTTAAAATGATAGCCGATTCCGATATACTTGCCGATGGCGCATGGATATTCTGTGAGGATGAGACAGACGACGTTTTTGATTCGGATATTACTCTTGCAGAACGATTTGAGGTAGTGAAGCAAAACCGTTACGGCAGGATATACATTACAGTACTTTCAAGAAAGGAATAGATTATGCTTGATTCAAAAATAGCGCTTATCCCGGGAAGCTTTGACCCTGTTACATTGGGACATTACGATATAGTTAAGCGGGCATCCGCCATGTTTGAGCACGTGTATGTCACAGCTTTTGTGAATGCATCCAAGGCCGGTAAATTTACCGCTGAACAGAGACTTGAAATGTTAAAAACTGCGTTTAAAGAGTTTGGAAATGTGTCAGTTGATGTATCTTGCGGACTTCTTTGTGATTATTGCAGAGACAAAAATATCGGAATTGTGGTGAAGGGGGCGCGAAATGTTACCGACTTTGATTATGAGCTGACACTTTCGCTTATCAATCGAAGCATATCGCCAGAGCTTGATACGATAATTCTACCTACGAAAAGTGAGTACATCCACATAAGTTCTACCATGGTAAACGAGCTTATTAAGTATGGCGAGGATTTCACTGCATCGGTTCCCTGTGGGGTAGCCGAGCTCATAAAAAAATACAAGAATCAATAACCATAAAATAACAGCTATGTAAATGCATGGCTGTTATTGCTTTTTTTGTCTGTATTTCCCGAAAAAAGTTGCAAAAAAACACATATTTTCGAAAAAAAATATGCAAAACCTATTGATTATTTTACAGATATGAGTTATAATAATTGTGGTGAAAATAGGTGCAAAGTGGTGAATATTCCCATAAACATGGTGAGAAAGGGGGCAAAACAGATGCTTTCGGGCGAATATCTACATACTATTGACGCGAAATCACGCGTATTTGTTCCGGCAAAGCTCCGTGAGGGACTTGGCGAAACTTTTGTTTTGTCTCGGAACACAGATGGCTGTCTCTCCCTTTATCATCTTGATGAGTGGGCAAAGCTTTCCGACAAGCTTATGTCACTTCCCGATTCACAGTCAAGAGCTGTAAAGCGTTTTTTCTTCACATTCTCCTCTGAGGTTACTACCGATTCTCACGGACGAATAACCATTCCGCAAGGTCTTAAGGAATATGCGGCACTCAATAAGGAGGCGGCGTTCCTCGGCGTTGGTGATC
Organism: Candidatus Flemingiibacterium sp.; assembly: GCA_045589075.1. Taxonomy (GTDB): domain Bacteria; phylum Bacillota; class Clostridia; order Oscillospirales; family CAG-272; genus Flemingiibacterium. The sequence continues at coordinate 42,877 of JAZNFI010000068.1, read as the reverse complement.
ATGCGGAGATTTGGGCGGCTGAGCGTTGGACGCCTATGAGAAACGGCGAAAGCAATGAGGACATTGCAGTTCAGATGAAGGAGCTTGGCATCTGATGGCGGAGAATATTGAATTTTCTCACTATTCGGTGCTTTTGTCCGAATCTGTTGACGGTCTCGGTATAAAGCCCAACGGAATATATGTGGACTGCACACTGGGCGGCGGAGGTCACTCGGAAGCGATTGCGTCAAGACTTTCGGAGGGTGGCAAGCTTATTGCTATAGACCAGGACAGTGCTGCTATTGAGGCATCGAAAAAAAGACTTGCACCATATGCAGACAGAATTGAATTTATAAGAGATAATTTCAGAAACGCAGAAGATGTGCTTGCACGGCTTGGCGTTGATAAAATAGACGGAGCAATTATTGACCTTGGTGTATCGTCGTATCAGCTTGATACCCCGGAGCGCGGATTTTCCTATATGCACGATGCTCCGCTTGATATGAGAATGAATCCCGATGCAAAATTCTCGGCTTACGATGTTGTTAACACTTATTCGGAGGCACAGCTTAAGAAAATAATTTTTGATTACAGCGAAGAAAAATTCGCGCCGCGTATTGCATCAAAGATTGTAGAGGCGCGTGAAAATAAACCAATCGAAACCACATACGAGCTTGTAAATATAATCAAATCCGCGATACCTGCAAAAGCCAGAGAAGACGGACCTCATCCTGCAAAAAGAACCTTTCAGGCAATACGTATTGAGGTTAATTCGGAGCTTTCCATAATTGAGCCCACATTGAATTCCCTTATATATGCGTTAGGGAAGGGCGGCAGGTTGTCGGTAATAACCTTCCATTCTCTAGAGGACAGAATAGTAAAACAAACCTTCAAGGAGGCGGCGTGCGGCTGTACCTGCCCACCCAATTTTCCCGTATGTGCTTGCGGAAATAAACCTAAAGTTAAAGTAATAACCGGAAAGCCCATTCTCCCTTCGGAGAGGGAGCTTGAGGAGAATCCCCGTTCAAGAAGCGCAAAGCTTCGTATAGCACAAAAGCTTTAAAACACAGGAGGAACGCGGAATGACCGAAGCCAGATTCAAAGAAAAAAAGAATAAGCAGGCATCGACCGATAGTCGTATCTCCACTCATCCATCTTATACGGAGTATGCTTGGGAGTCGATTGTGGCAAGCGGCAAGGAGCATTGTGCTGCAGGCACTGATATGGGACGCGCAAAACGTTTCTCCTCCGCAGGTTCCGCGGCTGCAGCTAAGGCACCAATTGGCGGAACGTATGCCGGTGGGCGTGCAGATATAGCAAGAGGCTCTGATACTGTAAATAAGGCAAAAAGTACTGCCGCATCCGGCGTAGGCACGGCGGTGAAGAAAAAAGCTCGTTCCGATACAGCTGAAAAAATCAAGAAAAAGTCCATTGTTGCCATGCACACTGTAGTTGTTGAGAAAAAGTATGCTTTCCCAATGTCCATAGTAATGATGGCGGCTTGCTTCACTGTGCTTATCATGGCAATTGTGACAACCTCTGTACAGATTAATGAGATAACAAGCGAGAACGCAGCTCTTCAAGGCACATATACCTCGCTTATAAACGCCGAAAACGAGCTTCGTCTTCAGCTTGAGACAAGAGATGACCTTCGCGTGGTTGAAACTGTGGCAAAGGAAGAGCTCGGCATGGTTAAAAAGGATCAGGTAGAAAGATACTACCTCACAGTACATAAGGAAGACCGCATAGAGATTATTGAAGAAAAGGAAGACACCGGTGCTAGCTTTTTGGACGGTGTTATGAGCTTTGGCGGATCTGTTATGGAGCGTGTGCGAGGATTCTTCGGAAGGTAATATTTGCAGAGTAATTAATTTGCTCCTGGGTGAGTACTTATTATAACAGAATGTTTTCGGAGAGTAGGCGTCGGTCTTGCAGCTTACTCTCCGTAATTTACCGTATATATAAGGAGAATATCAATGCCGTTTTTGTCAGAGAGAAGCCATATGAACAAAAGAATGCTTGTGTTTACGGCGATAATAATCGCCTGTTGGGGCTTTCTTATTATTAGACTTTTCGGACTTCAAATAATTGATAATGACTACTATCAGGCCATAGTTATCGACCAGCTGACAATCGAAAACAAAACTACGCCCGATCGCGGTAAGATATTTGATACAAACATGAATCTGCTTGTAACCAATACGACCGTTTATCGAGTTTTCATTTCACCCTACGATATAAAGGAGTTTGAAAAGGAGAAGGATAACGGTTATACTTCGGGGCAGGCGGCTAGGGAAATTGCCGAAAAGTGCGCTGAGGTGCTGGGTGTTGATTATGACGACGTTATTGAACGTTCAAAGAAAACAGGGCGCAGGGACGAGACAATAAAGAAAAACGTTGATCCTGAGACCGCAGAGATTTTGCGCGAATTCATCAAAGAGAAGAACTTTACGGGACTTTTAAACCTTTCTGCCGAATCCAAACGATATTATTGCTATGGCGATCTTGCGAGCCATCTTATTGGCTTCACCAACTCCGAGAATGATGGTGTATACGGCGTTGAGGCAACCTACAACGATTATCTTAAAGGCACTTCCGGAAAATACATAACGGCGCGAAATGCGCTTAAAAAGGATATGCCGTTCAAATACGAAAGCTATGTGGAAGCCGAAAACGGCGCAAACCTTGTGTCAACCATTGACATTCGTCTCCAGCATGAGCTTGAAAATCAAGTGTACGCTGCCTACGAGTCGGCACAGGCAACAAACCGCGTGTGCGGTATCGTTATGGATGTTAATACAGGCGGTATACTTGCGGGTGCGGTTTATCCCGACTATGACTGTAACGACCCATACACATTAGCCGAGGAATATCTTAAAGAACTTAACGAAAGCGCTTACCCAATGGAAAGCGAGGAGTACAGACAGCTACGCACCTCCCTCATCTACCAGATGTGGAACAACAAGATAGTAAACGAGCCTTATGAGCCGGGTTCCACCTTTAAGATACTTACGGCGGCAATTGCTATTGAGGAAGGCGTAGTGGATATAAACGACCAATTCCGTTGCTACGGTCATTATTTTGTGCCGGGGTATTCCACTCCCATTTCTTGTCATAAAAAGGGCGGTCACGGACTCGTTACCTTTGCAAGAGGTCTTCAGCAGTCCTGCAACCCCCTTATGATGAATACTGTTGAGAAAATTGGTCTTGAAACGTTTTACAAGTATTTTGAAGCTCTTGGATATACCACCCGTACGGGCGTGGATCTGACGGGTGAGGCCGTAGGAAGCTACCACGAGATGAAGAGTATGCATTCAGTCGAGCTTGCAGTATATTCCTTCGGTCAGACCTTTAAGGCAACTCCTCTTCAGCAGCTTACGGCGATCTGTGCCGTGGCTAACGGCGGATACCTTGTGACACCCCACGTTATGAAGGAATTGGTTGACGATGACGGAAATGTTATCAAGTCCTACGATACCAAAGAGAAAGTGCAGATATTCTCAAAAGAAACCTGCGATACTGTAACAAAAATACTCGCCGAGGGTGTTGCTACCGACGGCGGTGCGAGAAACGCTTATACCAAGGGCTACAGCGTTGCCGCAAAGACGGGAACATCTGAAAAGCGAGACAAGTATGTTTATTACGATGCAGAGGGCAACGTGGTAAGCTTTGAAGACGAGTGGGTGAGCAGTGATAGACCTTACCGAGTTGGTTCAACCGTTGCATATGCGCCTGCTGATGACCCGGAAATCGCGGTTATCATAATTGTTGATGAGCCATCTCAGGGCGGTTCCTTCGGAAGCATAGTTGCTGCACCATATATATCTAATTTTCTCTCGGTGGCTCTTCCATACCTTGGATATGAGCCTCAGTACACCGAGTCAGAGCTTAAGAGTATAGATGTGGGAATTACCGACCTTACAGGCTACTCTGAGGAGGATGCAACACTCTATATTACAAACAGAAAGCTTCGGTTTGAGATAATTGGAAAGGGCAACATAGTAATGTCCCAGGTACCGGAGGGCGGAAGCAGGTTATCTACGGAAAATGGAACGGTTTATCTCTATATGGGCGATGCAGTGCCCACAGAGTCAGTAAGTGTTCCCGATGTCCTGGGACAGACTGCTTCGGCGGCGAACAAGCTTATTATTAATTCCGATCTGAATATTATGGTACACGGAGCCTCGGATTACAGTGTCGGTGGCGGTGCGGTTGCAATTTCCCAGACTCCGGCCGCAGGTGAAATGGTTGCTCCCGGTACTATCGTTTCAGTTGAATTCCGATATATGGACGGAACTGACTGATGTCATAAATGTCTACATACCTGCGTAAATATCTAACTAAAGATATTTACATAAGGTGGTGGAGCAATGGCATCTTTAGAGAAACTGACACAGAAAGTTGGAATAACGGGTACCAATCTTGAAAGCTTATCTGTTGATTGCGGAGAGCTTCGTACCAATTCATTTGAATGTAAAAAAGGGGACACCTTTATTGCCATAAAGGGAGATCGATTTGACGGTCACGACTTTATATGTACTGCCGTTTCAAACGGTGCTGTGCTGATAGTCTGTGAGCGAATCACTCCGTACCTTGCGGCACATCCTGATGTGTCATACATAACAGTTGAAAATACAAGGTTGGCGGCAGCTCATATGTGGAACGAGCTGTGTGGACGTCCGTCGGAACAGCTTATTACCGTGGCTGTAACGGGAACTAACGGCAAGACATCGACCACCTTCTTTCTGCGGGAAATTTTTAAGGCGGCAGGTTATGTTACAGGGGTTATAGGGACTGTAAGGTGCTATATTGGAGATGATAGCGAAGCACTTAACGACTGTGACGTATCAAATGTCAACTCCATGACTACGCCGCAACCGAGCGTGCTTTACCCGCTGCTTCGCAAAATGGCTGATGCCGGGGTTGAAGTGGTTTTCATGGAAGCTTCGTCCCATGCTTTGAGTCAGTCGCGTCTTGACCCCATAAAATTTAGTCTTGGCATATTCTTGGGACTTACGCCCGATCATCTTGATTACCACGGCGACATGGAAGCATACTATATTGCTAAAAAGCGGCTGTTTTTGATGTGCGGTGCCGCGGTGGTGAATATAGATGACGAATACGGAAAAAGGCTTGCAAATGAGCTTGAAATTCCGTTTGTTACTTTCTCCTCAGAAGGTAAAAATGCCTCATTTAGAGCGGAAAATACCTATGTAGAGAGTCCGGAGGGTATATCATACAGGTTTTGTGACAAAAATTACGAATGTGAGATAAAATGTCCCATAGCAGGAAGCTTTGCCGTGGTAAACACCCTTGCGGCGTCAAGCACAGCAAGACTTTTCGGTATAAAACATGGGGTGATAGCCTCCAGCATGGGTAGATGCTTGCAGATACCGGGCCGCATGGAGCGTGTGCCGCTTCCTGAAGACTGTGATTTTGAAATTTTTATCGATTATGCTCATACTCCTGACGCGCTTGAAAAGGTGCTCCGTACAATGCTTCGCTTTGTGAAGCCGGGAGGGAGACTTGTGGCGGTGTTTGGATGCGGTGGTGATCGTGACCGTTCAAAACGTCCTATAATGGGAAGAATAGCCACATCCCTTGCAGGCCTAACTGTGATTACAAGAGATAATAGCCGTACAGAAAATCCGCGTGCGATCATCTGTGATATTCTGAGGGGTGCATCTGAGGGAGCGGATTGCAAGGTTATAGAAAAGCGAGAGTCGGCTATTGAGTATGTAATCGAAAACCACCTTCCCGGGGATATAATACTTCTTGCCGGGAAAGGGCATGAGGATTATGAGATAGATTCGGAGGGTAAGCACAGCTTTTCCGAAAGGACTATAATACAGAACGCCGTCGCAAGACATGCGAAGAAGCGTTAGGATGGCATTATACGAGTAAAAGAAAGGACAGATAACATGGGAATCAAGTATAAAAAGGCTGTATTTGATACGAAAGAGCTTGCAGAAATTCTAGGGTGTGAGATGGGCTTTTTCGGTGAGATAACCTCTATTGTAACCGATTCCAGAGAGGTTGAACAGGGTTCTCTGTTCGTAGCCATAAATGGTGAGCGGTTTGACGGCCATGATTTTATCTCTCAAGCGATTTCAAAGGGGGCTGTTGCGGTTATTGCCGAGCGGATGCCCGATGGGCTTGATTCTGCGAGTTCTCCCCGTGTGTTTGTTACAAATAGCTCTGTTGAGGCGCTCGGACGTATTGCGGCGGCTTACAAGAGTAAGATAAAACCAAAAACTGTAGCGGTTACGGGAAGCGTGGGGAAAACCACTACCAAGGAATTCATTTATGCCGTGACGGCTTCCAAATATCTTTCCCACAAGACGGAGGGAAACTTCAATAACGAAATAGGAATGCCACTATCGATTCTTGATATGCCCGAGAATACCCAGGTATGCGTATTGGAAATGGGAATGAGCGGACTTGGAGAGATTTCGAGAATGACTAATATAGCAAGACCCGACATTGCGCTGATCACCAATATCGGCAACTCACATATCGAAAATTTGGGCTCAAGGGAGAACATATGCCGAGCCAAACTTGAAATTGCAGAGGGGCTTCCCAATGACGGTTATGTTATTCTCAATGCGGATGAGCCGATGCTGTTTGCCCAAAAGGGGAAGCTTGCCAACCAGCTTATTTTTGTTTCACTTAAAAATCCGCAGGCGGATTACCGCGCTCTTAATATAAGAGAATATGAGGACAGTACAGAATTCGACCTTGTTGCCGGCAGACGTGTTGTTACAAATGTGCGCATACCTACAATCGGTATACACAATGTATATGATGCCACGTATGCGTTTGCGGTAGGAATAATTCTCGGCATGGACGACGACGAGATCAAAAAAGGACTTATGTCATTCCGCAATACGGGAATGAGACAGAATATTTACGAATATGATGGTGTCACCATAATAGAGGACTGTTACAATGCGGGACCTGAGTCCATGAAAGCGGCGGTTGAGGTGCTTGCCAGTGTGGCGGAGAAAAACAAGTGCCGCTCAGTTGCGGTGTTGGGAGATATGTTGGAGCTTGGTGAATATTCTAAGCAGCTTCACATGGAAGTGGGTACTCTTGTGGCGTCCAGACATATTTCGAATCTTGTCACCTTCGGCAGGGAAGCGGAGAATATTGCACTCGGAGCTATCAATCATGGTCTTAAGCACGAATGTATTAGCATTAGCAACGACACCAATCATCCCGAGGTTGCCGCAAAGACCGTGTGCGGACTTATAAAACGTGGCGATGCAGTGCTGTTCAAAGCGAGTCGCGCGGTAAGACTTGAGAGGGTTATTGAAGAATTAAAGAAGCTGCTGTCAAATAACGGCGAAAATTGACGTCAAGGAGATAATAATGAAGTTAACGATGTTACAGTATTTTCTTCCAACGCTGGGGCTTACCTTTGCGCTTACTGCCATTATTTTAAGGTTCCTTATCCCAAAGCTTAAAAGCATGAAGCTTGGTCAGCAGATACTTGATATAGGTCCCCGTTGGCATAAAAGCAAGGAGGGAACGCCCACAATGGGCGGACTTGGCTTTAATATATCAGCGGTTATTGTAGGTTCTGTAATGGCGGTTGCCATGGCAGCCAGCGGAAATTCTGAAGGACTGGAAAAATTAATTATAGTATTGGCATTTGCAGTTGTCAGTGGAGCAATAGGTATAGTAGACGATATGACTAAGTTCAAAAACCACAGAAATGAGGGGCTTACTGCTACACAGAAATATCTGCTTCAACTTATATCGGCTGGACTATTTCTCGCTGCATTGAAGTTTACCGATAACATCACCACTGAAATTACTTTACCATTTACGGAGATTTCAGCGGACATCGGAGTATTCTACTATATCATCTCTATACTGCTTATTACAGGTATTGTGAACGCCGTCAACTTAACGGACGGTATTGACGGTCTTGCAAGCAGTGTGACACTCGCGCTTTCTGCGTTTTTTGCTGTGGCGGCGTTTTCTCTTGAGCAACTGCCCACAGCAGTAATGTCGGGAATAACCGCAGGTGCTTGTCTCGGATTCCTTGTTTACAATTTTTATCCTGCAAGAGTGTTTATGGGAGACACGGGTTCCTTGTTCCTCGGCGGTCTTGCCATAGGAATGGCATATATGCTTGGCAATCCGCTTATTATCGTGATTGTGGGAATCGTTTATATTGGTGAGGCGGCATCAGTAATACTTCAGGTGGGCTGTTACAAGCTTACAAAGAAGCGTATTTTAAAAATGGCTCCAATCCATCACCATTTTGAAAAGTGCGGATGGTCGGAGCTTAAGATTGTGGGCGTGTTTTCCCTTGTTACTGTTATTGCGGGGGTTATAGCCTATTTTGGAATTTAAAATAAAAGAAAACCACGGAGGAGGTCACGTCATTGCACAACGACAGAAACCGCAATAGTAAAGGCGGAAATAATACTACTGCACAACATTATACCTCTGATCCGAACGGCACAAAGAGAAATGTTTCTCAGACGCCACGCGTTGTTTACCGAGGCAAAACAAATGCAGATAATACAGCACAAAGCAAAGCCATAGCAACAAAGGGGCGCCAGATGCATGCACGCCGCAACGTAAGTACAGGGCGGCAAAACAGCGGATTACAGTCTGCTGTTTCACGCGCAAACTCTGCTCACGGTGCAAATATAGCACCCCGTGCTGTAACGTCCGTTACAGAAAAAAGCAATGAGGGTATGCTCCCATGGCTTAAGCGGACATTTGCCGTTGATAAAACCATAATAGAAAAGCGTGATATTGTGCGGGAAAAGGGAAGTATAGATTATGTTTTTCTGATACTTGTAATAATACTTCTTGCATTTGGAACGATAATGGTATATTCTGCGAGCTATGCATACTCCCAGAATACATACGGCGACAGTTACTATATAATTTTCCGTCAGATAATGTTCGTTATAGCAGGTTCAATCGGAATAGCCCTTGCCATACTGTTCAGACCCGAATGGTACAAAAAGCTGTCACCCATAGTATACGCCTTCTGCGTATTGCTTCTTTGTCTTGTTCCAATAATCGGAGAGGAGCATGGCGGTGCAAAACGCTGGATAGATGTGGGGTTTACAGAGATACAACCCTCGGAGTTCATGAAACTGGGGCTTGTTTTCATGCTTGCGTGGTATTTTGACCGCTATTATGAAAGATGCGTTGATAAAAAGAATATCATTTCGTCATCGTTTTTCGGAGTCTGCACGCCTCTTGCCATTACAGCACTTGCATGCGTGCTTGTTGTAATAGAGAAGCATCTTTCGGGAACCATAATTATGTTTGCCATAGGTGTGCTGGTAATATTCGCAAGCGGCGCACCCTTGAGACTCCTTGTTGGCGGCGGTGCTGTTGCAGGTGCTATATTTGGAATCGTAAGCCTTGTTACCCCTTACACAAAACGCAGACTCGACATTTGGCTTCACCCTGAGCTTGACCCGCAGGGCGGCGGTTATCAGACTCTTCAGGGACTGTACGCTATCGGCTCGGGCGGACTCTTTGGAGAGGGACTCGGAAACAGCTATCAGAAGCATCATTTTGTATCTCAGCCTCAGAATGACTTTATATTTACTATAGTTTGTGAGGAACTTGGATTCATCGGTGCGATCGCTGTTATTATCCTGTTTGTTCTCCTTGTATGGCGCGGAATCGTTATTGCGATGAAGGCACCCGATATATTCTCCACCATAACCGTAGTTGGTATTGTGGGCAAGGTTGCAATACAGAGCATTCTTAATATCGCGGTGGTTACTAACTCCATACCTAATACCGGAATTTCGCTTCCGTTCTTCTCATACGGCGGCTCATCTCTTGTCGTGCTTATGGTGGAAATGGGAATAGTGCTGTCGATTTCGAGGTATTCAAAGCAAAAGAGATAGCGTACGATATTATGAAAGGATAGTTTGTTTTGAGAATACTGATGACAGGCGGCGGTACAGGCGGTCATGTGAATCCCGCTATCGCCATTGCAAACAATATAAGAAAAAACAACCCCGGCGCACAGATAGCTTTTGTGGGAACGTCCAGAGGAATTGAGAATAAGCTGGTGCCAAAGGAAGGGTATGAACTTTATCATGTGGAGGTTCAAGGCTTTAAGAGGAAGTTGTCTCTATACAACATAAAGTCAGCTTGGCTGGCGTTTACCTCACCCATGAAGGCGAGGAAGCTTATAAATAAATTTAAGCCCGACCTTGTTGTAGGCACAGGCGGATATGTTTGCTGGCCTTTGCTCAAGGCGGCAGCTTCAACCGGTATCCCTACGGCAATACATGAAAGCAACGCAATTCCCGGTGTGGCGGTAAAGATGTTAGCACCAATGGTGGACAGAATATATGTGAATTTTGACGCAACTGCAGCCGCGCTTGGCGGACAGTATGCAGAGAAAATACTGAAGGTAGGCAACCCTATAAAGCCGGAGTTCTCGGCGCTTGATTATGATGAGGCGAGAGAAAAACTTGGGATTAAGGGTAAGTATGATAAGCTGCTGCTATCCTATGGCGGAAGTATGGGAGCAGAACGGGTAAACTCCGAAATGCTTTCATTCATGCGTGACTATTCAAGGCACCACCCTGAACTGCTGCACATTCATGCTGTAGGTGCCATAGAATATGAGGCGTCTATGCAGATGGCTGAGGAATACGGACTCGTTGGCTGTGAAAATCTTGATATTAGAGAATACATCTATGATATGCCCACGCTTATGGCAGCAGCTGATGTGGTGGTATGCCGTGCTGGGGCAATGACTCTGTCGGAACTTGCTGCACTTAAAAAATGTTGTGTACTCATACCCTCTCCTCATGTTACTGACAATCACCAGTATAAAAACGCAAGGGTTCTCGCAGATGTGGGAGCTGCAGTTGTTTTTGAGGAAAAAAAGCTTAGTAATGGGGTAATATATGGTTGTCTCGAAGAACTTCTTTCGGACGCTTCCAAGAGACGTAAAATGGAAGAAAACATAAAAAAATTTGCTCTTTTCAATGCCGGTGACAAAATTTACTCTGACCTTATGTCACTCATCACCGAAAAATCAGCGAAAATCACAAAAAAATGAAGCCTATTTATCACAAATCGGCGCAAATTACTTGACTTTTTATTATCATGTATGATATAATGAGTAACAGGGTTGGGATGTTGCCCTTTCGGCGCCGACATTAGGTCGGTTCATGCCCTATTTCAAGGAAAGGATACCATGTGCGCGGTGACAGGATTACTATGAGCAAAACCAGTGACCGTCGGGATAGCCGATTTTTTTCGGGTGACGAGCATGAACTCCAGAATATAAAAAACAAAGAGCGCCTTCAGTCATTCGTCAGGCGCAGGCAAACAAGGAAGCGGTTTTCTCGCTTCACCTACATAGCTCTGCTTTGTGTGCTTGTGGCTTTGTTTATAATCATCTGCCTTGCGATTTTCTTTCGTATAGACAACATTGAGGTGATTGGTTCCTCAAGATACTCGAAGGAAAAAATACTTTCAATTACGGGTATTGAAAAAGGACTCAGTCTGTATGAGGTAGGAGATGGAAACCTTGAAAAGCTTTATGGTAAGCTTTCGTATATTAGTGATGCTCACATAACCCGAAAGCTTCCTGATACGGTTATCATAAGTGTAACAGAGGACGTCGGAGTATATTATTCCAAGCTGTATGGCGAATATTTCATACTTTCAGAAGAGCTTCGGGTGCTTGAACGTGTATTTGATTCTTCAGAATTTGAGGGGCGCGGGCTTATTGAGCTGTTACTTCCTCAGATAGATTCGGCGGTTGTCGGATACGATGTTGAGTTTTCCGAGACAACCTCTGACAAATATGTTCACGCTTACATTGATGCGCTTGAATCGAGTCCCCTTTTCAAAAACACCTCGGCATTTGATCTCCGCGACAGATTTTCACTTTCGCTCATTGCACAGAAAACCTATCTCGTGAAGCTTGGCAACGGAGATGAGCTGGGCACCAAGTTTACTGCCGTTGCGGGGATGCTTGAGAGCGCCGTGTTCTCGGACGGAGTGCCCGCAACAATAGACGCAAATGATCCAACACAGTGTCCGGTTATTAAAAATCCGGACTTGAAGGTGGAATTTGACAGTTAGAAGTGTGTAATTATGCATTATTCGTAAAAAAATATTGAATTTTTAAAAAACCTATTGCAAAAAATGAAATTTAATATTATCATATTAATATATATGTAATTTTATATCGAAGGGTTTCGATAATAGGACTTATAAATCTTAGGAGGAAACTGAAATGGCATTTGAACTTGATAATAACTTTGGCAATGTGAATATAAAGGTGATTGGTGTCGGCGGCGGCGGAAACAACGCTGTTAACCGCATGATTGCGGCAAACGTACGCGGTGTTGAGTTTGTAGCTATCAATACCGATAGGCAGGCACTTGCACGTTCCAATGCAGTTACAAAGATTGACATTGGCGAGAAAATCACCAAAGGCCGCGGTGCCGGTGCAAATCCGGAAGTTGGTGCAAGAGCTGCCGAGGAGTCACTCGAGGAAATCAAAAAAGTGCTTGAGGGCACCCACATGGTGTTTGTTACCGCAGGCATGGGCGGCGGTACCGGTACCGGTGCAGCTCCCATTGTTGCAAAGACTGCAAGGGATATGGGAATACTTACAGTGGGCGTTGTAACCAAACCTTTTGCATTCGAGGGCAAGGTGCGCATGGCGCAGGCTGAAGTAGGAATCAAGAACCTCATTGATGTTGTTGACTCCCTCATTATTGTTCCTAACGAAAGACTCAAGCAGGTATCCGATACACGAATCACTCTTATAAATGCATTCGAGGTTGCTGATGATGTACTCCGTCACGGTGTACAGAGTGTAGCAGAGCTGATCACGGCTGATGGTTGCATTAACCTTGACTTTGCAGACGTTACTGCTATTATGCTTGGTGCTGGTTATGCTCATATGGGCGTAGGAAGTGCAAGCGGCAAGGACAAGGCAGAGCTTGCGGCAAAGGCTGCTATCTCCAGTCCTCTGCTCGAAACCTCTATTGCAGGTGCACGCGGCATTATCATCAGTGTCACTGCTTCTCCTGATATTGGACTTGAAGAAGTTGACGTTGCCTGCAGCATGGTACAGGGCGAGGCACATCCCGATGCTAATGTTATCTTCGGTGTGGCATTTGATCCGAGCCTTGAAGATGAAATGCGTGTTACCGTTATCGCTACCGGCTTTGACAGTGCTCCCAAGAGCATGCAGAATACAGTGGAGGCACAGCAGGCAAAAGAGGCTGCTGAGGCAGCTGCCAAGGCTGATGAGCCTAAGGTGTCCGGTCCTGACCTTATATCTGACGACGATTTCGGCGAAATCCTTGGCATCCTTAATAAGAATAAATAATAGTAATTTTATAATATTTACTGCGGACACTTTCCATAAGGTGTCCGCAGTTTTTAAATAATAAGACCACGCGTTTGACGCGTGGTCTTATTATTTATGATAATTTAATCCGTTTTGCGGTAGCTTAAATCCGCTTGTCCATAAAAAATATTTGGGCTGGAATACGGTCCTATCCTAAAACATCCTTATAGGTTAAGGTAACTCCCACCGGCAAGACTATATTCAAGAATTATCTTGGCTGTCGTGGCCGTCTTTTTTCTCGGACTTTGATTTTTTTCCGAATCTTGCGAGGAATTTTGCGGGAAGTGATAATTTATCCATATTTTTGTTTGAATTCTTAATGTGGGCGGCAAAGGAGTGTTTGTTGTCATCGTGATCCGGAAAGTCTCTTATCTCATTGTCAGTATAATAATCATAAGTTGCAGATGGAAGCTCTTTTTTGTTGAGACGGCTTTCCACAAAAAGCTTAATGAGCATATAAAGTATTGCGAATATCGGAACACTTATAAACATTCCGAACAATCCCCAGATACCGCCCATTACTGTTATGGAGAACAATACCCAAAGGGCTGATAGACCTGTGGTTTCGCCGAGTATCTTGGGAACGATAATGTTACCGTCCACCTGCTGAACGATTATGTTAAGGAGAATGAACCAAAGTACCTTTGATGGGTCAACGATGAAGATTATGAGTATACCGGGGATTGCACCGATAAAAGGTCCGATAACAGGGATGATATTGGTTATTGCCACGAGCGAGCTTACCAGCAGGGCATACGGAATTTTCAGAAGTGAACATAGTATAAACATTATTATGCCCACTATAAATGAGTCAAAACCCTTGCCAATTAAGTAGCTGCCAAAAGTTTTGTTTGAGAAAATTGAAAGCTCAATAATACTGTTGTAAAGCTTCTCACTTGTGAATGCGCGGACGGTTTTCTTTATTTGTGCGATAAGTCTTTCCTTGGAGGAAAGCATATAAATTGCGAAAAAGATGCCGAGTATGATGTTGAATATACCGTTTGCAAGTCCTGTGAAGTAATTAAACAAAAGTGGGATATATTCACGAAGAATGTTTATAGACCCCGATATTATCATGTCAATGCTGCCGGAGTTCTGAGCTAACTGGTCTGTAATGCCTGTAAGTTCTGTTCCGAATCCCGACAAGCCAAAGAATGCGAGAATAGAATTGTAGAAGTTTTCAAGAGTCAGGTCGGAGCGGTCAAAAATTTCATTGGGAAGAAAATCGTCAAGCCACGCCACGGTGGTATCTATATAACCGCTCATTTTTGAAACCAGATCAGAAAGACTGTAAAACAGTTGGGGAATAATGAGCAGTACCAATACGGTCAGGATTATGAGCAGTGCAATAAGTGAAATGGCGATAGACAAGCCTCTTTTCAGATGAAAGCGGCTACTGCTTTTGATTTTGAATCTGAAAATATGCTTTTCAGAAAATTTCATTATGGGATTTGCAAGATATGCTATTGCAAATCCTATGTAAACAGGCACAAGTATGCTGTTAAGGGTGGAAATAAAGCCGCTCACCGAGTCAAAGTTCAGAAATGCTGCGCATATGAGCATTATCAGAAATGCTGTAATAAGTACATACACCGATATGGTAGTATATTTGCGATTCCAGTCAATTTTCAAGGTGTGACCTCCACATTTATTACTTATATATAATTATAATTCAAACATCTGCTTTTTGTCAAGTGATTTCCGAAATTATAAAAACAATTAACATTTTTGTTGACTTACAGTCGTTATTTTCGTAAGAATATTAGAAAAATGTTAAAAAACTAAAAATATTTGAAAGCATTATTGCAAAAAAGCGGATTTTGTGTTATAGTATCACTGTATAAGGTAGTGTTTCAACAAAAATTGGCATACATTATTTGACAAGTGAGGCAGAGTAATGAAAACCCTTAAGGTGACTCACCATGCGGGTGATTATAATATATACGCAGGAGAAAACATACTTTCGGCAGCGCTCAGAGATGTGTTGAACAGCAAAAATTATGATAGACTGTTTCTTGTTACCGACAGTAATGTTGAAAAGCTGTGGGCAGAGGATTTTAAGCTGTGTCTAAATGCTGCCGGATACGAGCTTTCGGGTCAATGCTCATTTCTCGCCGGCGAAGAAAACAAGCGGCTTTCAACCGTATCAGAGATGTATACCGAGTTTTCAGTCGCAAGTCTTACGAGAAAGTCTCTGATTATTGCCCTTGGCGGCGGCGTGTGCGGCGATATGGTGGGATTCGCGGCGGCGACATATCTTCGTGGCGTGGATGTGGTGCAGATTCCCACCACACTGCTTTCCCAAATAGACTCATCTATCGGCGGAAAGACGGGAGTAGATCTTGAAATAGGAAAGAATCTTGTGGGCGCATTTCATCAGCCGGTTGCGGTGATTGCTGACAGCAAATATCTTGACACCCTCCCGATACGTTACATGAATGACGGCATGGGTGAGGCTATAAAATACGGCTGTATTGCCGATAGGGAGTTGTTTTACGGTATCATGGACGGTAGCGTGGAACGGTCGGAGATGATATACCGATGCATGAAGATAAAAGCAGAGGTTGTCACGAAGGATGAGTACGAGCACGGTGTTCGGGCTATCCTCAATTTTGGTCATACAATAGGTCATGCTGTTGAGAAGCTTGGAAACTTCAAGACATTTTCTCACGGCGAATCAGTAGGTATCGGTATGCTTTACGCTGCGAGAATATCTGCGCTTTCCGGCTACGGCTGCGGTACTCTTGAAAATGATATAATAACGGCTCTCAACCGTTGGGGGCTGCCCACTACAGCAAGCTTCACTTCGGAGCAGATTCTTGAAGTTGTAATGTCCGATAAGAAGCGCGTAGGGGACTCGATAAAGTTTATTGTAATACCCCAAACAGGAATCGGGTCGGCATCCACAGTTGAAATTTCGATTCAAAGACTCTCGGAGCTTATGCGAGATATTCATGAATAATTTAAGGTCTAAATTTAAATTTTATATTTGGAATAAAGAAAGGAAAAATTTTATGATTAAAGCAGGTTTTTCTCGAGTTGACGTTACCCCACCACTTGGATTCCCTTTGTCGGGGGCCTATAGGATACGAATATCTGAAGGTATGTTGGATCCGCTGGAGTTAAATGCGATTGCTGTATCTGATGAGAAGGATACCGTTATAATTGTTTCATGCGATTTTATCGGTATCGGGTTTGATCGTGCGGCTGAGATCAGACAGGTTATCTCTGAACGTATAAACGTGCCTATGGATCATATTTTTGTTTCAGCAATTCATCAGCACACCTCGATAAGTGTTAACCATTATGTTGATTATTTGGCGAAGCCCTTCGACGGATATAAAGATGAAGCCTATCTCAACATTCTTTACAGAAAGTTTGGAGACGTGGCTCAGATGGCGTTAAATGACATGAAAGAAGCTACAGTAAGTACTGCGGTGAAGAAAACCGCCAAGGATATTTCCTTTATTCGCCGCTATGTACTTAAGGATGGCTCGCTTATGACTAATCCTTCTACAAAGACACCTGATGAAATCGATCGTCCTAATGGCGAGTCAGACAACAATGTCCGTCTTGTTAGATTTAAGCGAGAAGGTGCCAAGGATATTGCACTTGTTAACTTTTCTTGTCATCCCGACGTCGTCGGCGGATACTGCTTTTCCGCGGACTGGCCGGGATTCGTGCGCCGTTTTGTGGAACACGATATAGATGACGTGTCCTGCATTTTTGTGAACGGCTTCCAGGGTGATTCGAACCATTTAGATTTTATTGGAGGCAAGAGAAACGGCGGTTACGACCACGCTCGCTATATGGGCAGAACCATTGCAGACACTGTTGTTGACATATGGGATAAAACTGAAGAAAAATGCGCAGAAGGAATAAGCGGCGAGATTCGCATTTTTTACAATAAGACTAATACCACTGGCGAGGAGCGATATGCTGAGGCAGAGGCGTACTACAATGAATACCTTGCGGGTAAAATACCTATGAAGGGTAATCTTGCGAATGTTGCTGAGTCAAAGCGTATAATCGACATTAAGGATCAGCCTATATATAGAAAAGTGCCTGTGACCGTTCTAAAGCTTGGCGAGATAGTATTTGTGGGAATGGGCGGAGAACCCTTTACTGTGTATGGTGAAAAGGTTAGAGCGTTGGCACCTGACAGCTTTGTCATTTGCGTTTGCAATACGAATGGCTACGAGGGATACTTCCCTACATATACCGCATTCATGGAGGGCGGATATGAAGCTAGAAGCACTAACTTCACCCCTGACCTGGAAGAACAGATAATTTCTACAATTACTGAAATGGTCAACAAAAAATAATTCGTGGAAATATGAAAAATGTGGTTTTTTCACCTTCCACGATAAACGGTGAGGTTCGTATTCCATCATCCAAGAGTCAGGCGCACCGCGCACTTATATGCGCGGCGTTGGCAGGATACTGTAAGGTTGGAGGGGTTGACCTCTCAAACGACATAAACGCCACCGCCAGTGCTCTTTGCGCTTTTGGTGCACAGCTCTCGTATGAAAAACAAAGCAGAACCTTTTTTGTCAAAAAAACCTGCTGCGAGGGTGTTGATGCCGGATTTATAAACACCGGTGAATCCGCTTCCACACTGCGTTTCTTCATACCTATAGCTGCAGCTCTTGGCGGTGTTGCTACGTTTTTGGGTGATGGAAGACTTCCTAAACGTCCTACCGATATGTACAAGCCTATTCTTGAAGCTTATGGTGCTTCACTTGAATATCCAGACAACGGCGAATACCTGCCTCTCAAGGTAAGCGGACGGCTGACATCCGGAAAATTCAGCATACGCGGCGATGTATCTTCACAGTTTATAACGGGGCTGTTGCTTGCTCTGGCTGTTTGTAAGGGGAAAAGCGAGATTGTGATAACCACAAAGCTAGAAAGTAAACCTTACGCGGATCTTACGGTTGATGTATTGCGCCGCTTCGGTGCTCGAATCAACGAAACCGGAGATGGATATATAGTAATGGGCGGGGAGCTTACTCCCACAGATGTGGACGTTGAGGGGGATTGCTCTCAGGCAGCATTTTTTGCGGTTGCGGCGGCTCTTGGCGGAAAGATCACCATTCGTGGAATCAATCCTTTGACAAAGCAGGGTGATTTTGAGCTGTTTTCCATAGTCGAGCGCTTCGGAGCCTCTGTCACTTGGAGTGATGGCAATGTAACAGTGGAAAATCGCGGCAGACTTATAGGGAGCGATATTGATGCCTCGGATATTCCGGATCTTGTTCCCGCGCTTGCGGTGATGGCGGCACTTTCCGAGGGTAACACCCGTATATACAATGCGGGAAGACTGCGGATTAAGGAGAGCGACCGCATCGCCACCACGGTATCTATGCTTTCTGCTTTGGGCGGCGAGGCTTACGAGACTGAAGATGGTATTTTCATTGTTGGAAAAGAAAAACTCCGAGGCGGGCTCGTATGTTCTGCCAATGACCACCGTATCGCTATGGCGGCAGCTGTGGCATCGGTAGGCTGTCTGGGGGATGTTACGGTGGATGATATGAATTGTATCAACAAATCCTATCCAGAATTTGTTAATGATTTTATGCGGGTTGTGGTATGAGTATTGACATAAAGGATGCTGTGGCACTTGACCGTGTCACGAAATATGATGTCACAAAGATTGAGTCGATATTGCTTTCACAGATGGAACGTCTGGGCTGCGGTGATATGTTTTGCGGAAAAAGGGTTGTAATTAAGCCGAACCTTGTAATGAAAACTTCACCCGAAAGGGCGGCGACCACAAATCCTATAGTGCTTGAGGCAATAATACGAATACTTAAAACCTCGGCTGCAGAAATAGTAATAGCAGAAAGTCCAGGTGGGCTATATACTGAGCAAACCTTACGGGCAAACTACAAGACCTGCGGTATAACGGATGTTGCCCAGCGAACGGGTGTAAAGCTTAATTTTGACACTTCCTCTAAAAAGGCAGATGCACCAAAAGGAAAAACGTCAAAAATATTTGATATTATCACCCCTATTCTGGAGGCTGATGTTATCGTGAATCTGGCAAAGCTCAAAAGCCATTCTCTTACGGGTTACAGTGGTGCTGTCAAGAACTATTTCGGAACGGTTCCGGGTGTAATGAAGTTTGAAATGCACGCGAGGTTTCCCGATTATAACGATTTCGGCTCCATGATAGCCGACCTTTGTGAAATGCTTCAGGAAACGAAGCCTTGCTTTAATGTCCTCGATGGTATTATTGCCATGGAAGGAAATGGTCCCACGGGTGGTGATCCGAGGCACGTGGATGTGCTTATGTCAGGGTGCAATCCGTTCAATCTTGATATTGCCGGCGCAGAAATTATTGGTGCACAAGAGGTTGTAATGCTTCTCGAAGGCGTTTCAAGGGGCTTTTGTCCACCTGATGCCGGGGGACTTACCATACTCTCGGAAGAACGGTTGTCCTCATTCGTAGTGCCGGACTTTAAGAAGCCCGATACACAAAGAAGGGGTATCGGAAGTTCTATGCTTGCAAAGCTGCCAACAATGTTCGGCGGACACCTCAACAGTTGGCTCCAGCCACGACCCGTCATAGACAAAAAGGCTTGTGTCGGGTGTGGCGAATGTGAAAAAAGCTGTCCGCGTCACACCATCGAAATGAGAGCTATCAGTGACGGAAAACGAAGGGCATATATCATTGATGACAAATGCATCAAATGCTATTGCTGTCAAGAGCTGTGCCCCATAGCAGCGGTTAAAATAAAAAAGAATCCGATTATTAAGCTTTTCGGGGGTTAAAATGCTGGATATGATAACTGTCACGGCACCTGCGAAGATAAATTTATATCTTGAAGTCAGCTCAAAGCGTGCAGACGGATACCACAATATCGAAAGTGTTATGCAGACGGTGACACTTTTTGATAGGATCACTCTCACAAAACATCCCGAAACCGGACAAAAATGCATAAAACTTGTCTGTTCAGATGATAATATTCCATGTGACGAGCGCAATCTTGTATGGAGGGCGGCGGTGCTGTTCTTCGATACCGTTGGAATTAATTGCTACGACTTGTCGGCAGAGCTAACAAAGAAGATACCGTCGTCGGCTGGTCTTGGCGGCGGAAGCTCCGATGCGGCGGCAGTGCTTAAGGCGTTGAACAGTCTTTACGAGGTGAATCTTGACTCTGATTCGCTAAGGGAGATAGGCGCGGTGCTTGGGGCGGACATTCCGTTTCTGATTGATGGGGGAATCTCTGTTGTTCGGGGTATTGGAGAGATAATTAACCCGTGCCATAAGATGCCCGATTGCTGTATAGCCATTGCCTGTGCAGGCGAGGGCGTATCTACCCCGTGGGCTTACGGCTTGCTTGATGAGACGTATGATTTTTCAGTCCGTAAGGTAAGTGCCCAAGCTTTTGCAGAGGTTTTATGCGGTGGAGAACTTCATGAAATGTGCGGTGCCATGACGAATATTTTTGAGTCGGTGGTGCTGCCCGAACGTGAAACTGCAAGACTGATAGGGCGTGTTTTTGATGAGTCTGGAGCTGTGCGCTCCATGATGAGCGGAAGCGGTCCTTCGATGATAGGTATTTTCGACAGACCGGCATTTGCACAAGCGGCGGCTGTCCGACTTCTGGAATATGGTATCATGACTCACATTGTAGAACCTTATTATCCACAAAATTATAATTTTTAGAAAAATAAACTCCCATGAACTTGGGAAGAATGGAGAAATAAATGAAAAAGGCGTTGTTACTTATGGCAGTTACCATGTCACTGTCCCTTGGCGCGCAGCTTGCGTCCTGCTCGGATGGCTCAAACAGCTCGCAAGCAAACGACGGCATCTACAATTACAGCAAGGGACTTGACGAAAACGGTTTTTTCGAGGGCGTTAAGGCATCCGACATTGTTACTCTTCCCGAATACAAGGGTATTGACATTGATGCAGATATTCCCGTCGCCTCCGATGAGGAGATACAGGATCAGATTGACGGGGTGCTGTCTTCTCACAGCAGCTACGAGGAAATATATGACCGCGCTGTTGAGGACGGAGATACTGTCAATATTGACTATGTAGGATATATTGACGATGTACAGTTTGACGGCGGCAACACAGGTGGACTTGGCACCGAAGTAACTATCGGTGTTACAAGATACATTGATGGTTTCCTTGAACAACTTATCGGTCATAAGCCTGGTGATGAGTTTGAAATTTACGTTACCTTCCCTGAAGATTACGGTAAAGAAGAGCTTAATGGAAGGGATGCTACCTTCAAGACTACTGTAAACTACATTCGCGGAGATTATATTAAAGCCGAGCTTACCGATGAGATAGCATCACAATACGGTTTTAATACCGCCGATGAGCTTGTTGCCGATATTGAAGACTGGATAGTTTCCTCTGCAAAGTTCTACTTTTTCACTGACCTTCTTGCCGACGCTACCTGCGAGGAAGTGCCAGAATCTGTTATTGAGTATATTAAGAATTACGACCTTTCCCAATATGAATACTACGCTTCGATGTACGGTATGACCACAGAGGACTACCTTGTGGCATATATGGGTTATGAAAGTCTTGACGCGTTCCTAGAATCCATGCAGGAAAAATACCGTGCCGACGCAGTGCTTTACCTTGCGGCACAGGCTATTGCCGAGATAGAGAATCTTACAGTTACCTCTGAAATGATAGAGGAAGGTGGATATACGGAATATGTGTCCGAGTATGGCGAGCCTTATATCAAGCAGTTCATGCTTTTCCAGGAAATTATTCCGCAGTTTGTAATAGACAACGGTAATCTTGTGGAGATGACTGAGGACAGCGATACTGCTGAAGCATAAACAATATACAAAGTCCCCACCAAGCGGAACACTAAAAACGGCATGCGTTTTAATGTGTATCTCACTGGGTGGGGACTGGTTTTTATATTACTATCTGCGCGTGGCTCCCTCCCGCGCGTTCTTTTTTTACAACTATATGTTTATCTATACGTTCCTTAAGCTCGCTTACATGGGAGATGATTCCAACAAGCCGTGTTTTTTCCGAAAGCATCGCAAGGGTGTCTATTGCCTGACGCAGTGATTCTTCATCAAGTGATCCGAACCCCTCATCAACAAACATTGTGTCAAGCTTTATTCCACCCGAGGATGAACGTATCTCGTCCGATAATCCAAGTGCCAAAGAAAGGGATGCTTTGAATATTTCGCCGCCCGAGAGGGTATTGACTCCTCGCTTGGTACCGTTGTAATGGTCGATTACGTCAAGCTCAAGACCGCTTTGGGAACGGTTGCTTTGGGGGTCACGCCGTCTGTAAAGCTCGTACTGACCGCCGGACATGATCATGAGTCTTGTATTAGCTCTTCTTATTATTCTGTCAAAGAACGTCATCTGAACATAGGTTTCAAGCATTATTCTTTCTTTCCCCGTTACTGTACCATTTGCTGTAGAGGAAAGCACACGCAGTCTTATTAGCCTTGCCAGAGTATTCTCTGCCTTTTCGCCAAGCTTAATAAGATTCTCAAGAGCGGAACTGTTGTGTGAAATTCTTACCTTGTATTCGGTAATAAGCTCATATAGTTTGGAGCGCTGTTCACTTATAATGTCCCTTTCTTTATAAAGCGATACTTCATCAAATTCCTCGTCAGACAAGGATGTCCTAAGACGCTCTGCTGACTCACTAAGGGATTTTTCAGTTATGACAGAATCGGTATGAGCTTGTCGCAGGTTCTCAAGGGTGTTAACCGTTGTCTGATATTCTTCAGAAATAGCTTTGATAGCGGCTTCCGCGGATGCTTTGCTGTCAAACTCCAGCCCAGCTGCGATTTTTTGAAGATTCTCGTTTATGGTATTGCAGCGGCTCTTTTGGGATGCCGATTCTTCCCGAAGCCTTCCAAGCTCCGCTTCAAGTGCAGAGGCATCCTCCCGGATTTTGGGAATAAGCTCCGAAAGCTCTTTGAATCTTTCAAGCTTGCCTTCAAGCTCGGTTAACTCTGATCTTATATCCTTGCGTACAGATGAAACGGTTTCCCATTCAAGGCGTACCGAATCGGCATCACACTTCACCGAAAGGGAATCCGCTTTTCCTTTTACTACTGATATTTTTTCGTTGTACTGCCCTAATATCCTTGATGCTTCTGCGCTTTTCTCGGATGCAAATGCAAGTGCTTCTTCGGCAGCTTTTGCCGCTTCATTTAGCTCTGCTTCGGTGGGAGCATCTGCCATGCAAACAGCAGGAGATGGATGATGTTTTGAGCCGCAGACCGGGCATGGATCACCGTCATTAAGTGATAGCGAAAGAAGTCCGGCCTGTGCATTGAGAAAAGCTTTGTTTATGAGGTTGAAGCGTTCTCGGATAACCCCTGACTTTTCAGAAGCGTTCAAATATTCCTCTTGGGCGATTGCCAGTTTATCTTTGAGGCTGTCAATTTCCAAAAGCTCACTTGTCAGCTTTTCAAGCTGTTCACTGCGCATGATGTATGAGGTTAGTTCTGATTCGGTTTTTGATTTTTGTTCCGAAACGTTTTTTAATAACTCAAATTCGGAAAAATATTCCTCTTGCAGTATGTTAAACTCATTGAGTCTTGACTTGTCCACTTCAAGCTTTTTCTCTGACAAAAGTAGGGAAGTTTCCAGTTCCTGAAGTTCCTTTAAGCCACTATCCAGCTCTTCATAGTCCGTAAGGGTCGCGCTGATAAGTGAAATGCGCTCTGAAAGCGAGTCACGGTAGGGCTTTTTTCCTTCTTCCTCATAAAGTTTTTTAAAAAGCTCCGATGTTGTGATTTTGGCACCTTCAAGTTCTTTTTCGGTTTTTTCAAGATAGTCTCGGTTCTTTTTTTGTTCTTCCGCTTTTCCAAGAAGATACTGTACTTCCTCAAGCTTAATTTCCAATTCTTTTGTTTGACTTTCAAGCTCTGAAAGTCTTGCTGTGTCATATGAAATCAGGTCTTTTGCGAGATCCTTTATTTCGGGCAGCAAAAGCCTTCCCGAACGTGCGTCGTCTATTTTACACTCATAGGCTGTATCGGATTTTAATTCTGCCGTGTGCCCGGCAACGGCGGCTGACAGAATATCATATTCGTTTTTCGCATCAGCAACCGCTTTTTTCAGCTCCTCTTGAATTCTTTGATAAAGCTCTGTCCCGAACAGCTTTCTGAATATTTTGATTCTTTCCTCGGTGGAGGCGAGAAGAAGCTTTTTGAAGTCGCCTTGAGCAATCATAGCTATCTGTGAGAATTGCTCTCTGTCAACGCCTAGAATATCGTGAATGGCGGCATCCACTTCTCTGATTTTTGTAATAATATTCCCATCCGGCAGAGTAAGCTCTGCCTCGGGACGTTGAGGGGTCATCCCGGTTCCGCGCTTTGCTTCGCGCATATACTCCGGAATGCGTTTCACGGTATAAAGCTTTCCATTGCTTTCAAAAGTAAGCTTAACGAATGTTTTTGTTCCGGCGTCGGCGTATTTTGAACGTAGTCCGGCGGTGTCTCTCTGGGTACCGCTTGCCTCACCGAACAGTGCAAAGGTTATTGCATCAAAGATTGTGGTTTTACCGGAGCCGGTGTCACCGCATATGAGGTAAAGACCGTCCTTTCCGAGACGGTCCATATCCAGTAAATTTTCCCCTGCATAGGGTCCGAATGCCGATATTGTAAGTGTGATTGGTCTCACGGTTATGCCTCCCCGTCGGTGAGTTTTTTTATGAGATTTTCAATGTATTCGGATTGTTTTGCATCCATTGGTGCACCATTCTGCTTTTCAAACAATTCGGCGAAGAATTCAAAGGGGGAAGGAGCAACTCCTGTTTGGTCAGACACGAAGCTTTCTGTGTTTCTTGTGCGTTTGTTGTCGTAATCAAGCTTCATAAGGTTGGGGTATATTATACCAAGCTTTGCGGCAGCATCGGGTATATCATCCTCATCGGTGAGTATAATGTGCAGATAATCCTCCGTATTTGTGTGAAGGTAATTTTCGCGGAGGGTAAGATCGGCATAGGTTCCTCTCAACTCCCGTAGGTCACGAAGTGTTTTTAAGGGGAGAGTAGATACCTCTACATCCCCTTTTTGCCGAATATCAACCATTGTGACGCTTTTATCCTGATACACTTCTGAAAAAGAATACTTAAGCGGTGTTCCCGAATATCTGACTCTGTTTTTTACGACATTCTGAGGTGAATGGATATGTCCAAGTGCCGTGTAGTCAAAAATGCTGAACACGGATGCATCCACATTATCGCTTCCGCCCACAGAGATTTCTTCCGAATCCGAGCGAGAGGCGCCCGTGATGAACTGATGAGTCACTATGATGTTTCGTTTTGATTTATCCACATTCATGGCATCTACCACAGCTTGCAGTGCTTCATTATAGGATTCAACAGTGGGCTCCTTTAAAAAGCGGCGTGCATGGCTGGGTTTGATAAACGGAAGAAGGTATACGTTGAGTTCTCCGTACTCATCGGTCAGAGTAATGGGTACACAGGTGCCATTCCATACGGGGGATACATATATCCCACCGTTTTTTATCAGCTCTCCACCGAAGGCTATACGTTCTGGCGAATCGTGATTTCCACTTATCATAAACACTTTGATTCCGCGCTCCGAAAGACGGCAGAGAAAGGAGTCAAACAGCGAAACAGCTTCCACGGGCGGTACGGGTTTATCGTAAATGTCACCTGCTATAAGTATTCCGTAAGGCTTTTGGGAATCTGCAAGGGCAATAATTTCATCAAGCACATAGGCTTGGTCATCCGTTAGGGAATAGTCGTAAAGGCGCTTCCCAAGGTGAAGGTCGGAAATGTGAAATAATTTCATGCTGCCCCCTATTATTGTTTGATATTAATATTATACGATGATTTTTACCCTATGTCAAGCTACTGAATTTTTTTATCTCAAAAAAATATCATAGTTTTCGTAAAAATTGTGACGAACCCTCACATAAATCGATTTAATGTACAAGATTGGAATAGGGAATTATTTATAGGCATAACGAAGTCGGAAAGTACGTATTTGTATGAGCATTTGGGACACAATATTAGCGATTTCACTATTAAAACGGAGAAAAGCATTATGAAGAAGTATATTTTGCGGTTCTTTGCAATGATTCTGTGTGTTGTTGTGCTTGCAGGATGCGGTAATAGGGGGACAAACAGTAAGACTGACGGTACGTATACCTATAACGACTATGTTTCAACCCTTGCCACCAACTGGAATCCACATACCTATGAGACGGCATCCGACAATTACCCGGCTCAGTATCTGAGGGTTGGATTTTACAGTCTGGTGTACAACGATGAGCTTCACCCTGCAGAGGGTAAGGAAGCCTTCACATCGTACAGCGTAATTCCTGAAATGGCGGCAAGCGAGCCCACTGATGTTACAGAAACTGTAAAGCGGGATCATCCGGAATTTAAAATACCGGATGGTGCCAGCGCGGGGTACGCATATACTATTGATTTAAATCCAAATGCGAGCTGGGAAGATGGAACACCAATTAACGCTGACACCTATGTGTATTCTATGAAACGTTTGCTGGACCCTGAACTTCTCAACTACAGAGCATCGGACTACTATGCGGGGAATTTCAGCATAGCGGGAGCGGAAGAATATGCAACGGGGAAAAGCGGAGATGATTTTTCGGCGGTTGGACTTTACAAATCCGGTGAGTATCAGATAACCCTGGTACTTGACAAATCACTCGGCGGCTTCAATTTGATTTATAATCTGACAAGCAATTTTATTGTTTATGAGGAGCTTTACGAAAAGTGTCTTACCAAGGACGGTAATGCATGGTTTTCATCCTATAACACAAGTGCAGATACCACAATGTCATACGGACCTTATAAGCTCACATCTTATCAAAAGGACAAATCCATGAGGTTCGAGAAGAACGATGAATGGTATGGCTGGGAGGATGGGCAGCACAGATATATAGACCCGGAGAGCGGTGAAGAAAAAGCTATGTATCAGACCACGCATATAAACACGCAGGTCATTGCCGAGGCTGCCACAGCAAAAATGATGTTTCTGAGAGGCGAGCTTGCATCGTATACACTTCAGGCAGAGGATTTTGACAACTACAAAACATCTGACAATGCCTATGAAACTCCGGGCGAGACAATGTTTTTCCTTATTCTGAACGGAAACACAGAGAGCATACGCTTGAGGGAGAGAGGGGCAGATTTCGATTCGCAAAACTATGATATAGAGGTGCTTACTCTCAACAGCTTCAGGCGTGCTGTTGCCTTGACCTACGATCGCAGGCTTTTTGCTGAAAGTATATCTCCTGCAAGACGAGGCGGGTTCGGACTAATCGGAGGTTCCTATGTGTACGATCCG
This sequence comes from Candidatus Flemingiibacterium sp., assembly GCA_045589075.1. Classification (GTDB taxonomy): domain Bacteria; phylum Bacillota; class Clostridia; order Oscillospirales; family CAG-272; genus Flemingiibacterium. Next base: position 15,207 of record JAZNFI010000068.1, on the reverse strand, counting down.
CAGAGAATGCTTTACTACCGCGATACAGAGCCTGCCAAGAGGGTATTGTGCGATTTTTACAGTGTAAATGCAAACGGATATGAAACACTTGATGATGCCGTGAGCTCAATAACAGGCTACGATCCTGAAACGGCGAGAGAATATTATCGCATGGCTTTTGCCGAGGGTGTGGCACTGGGTTATATAACAGACCGCAACAACGACGGTATTTCAGACCAAACAGTAACTATCGAATACTGCATATCGCAGGACAGTGAGTTTATGACCAAAACGGTTGATTACCTCAACAGAAAAATGGCTGAGGTTACAAGTACCACTCCCTTCGAGGGACGCATACGATTTACTAAATCCGCGCCATACGGCAACGATTGGGTAAGTAAGATCAAGGCAGGACTTTCAGATACGGTTCTGGGGGGATGGAGCGGTTCTGTCCTTGACCCCTTTTCGCTCACAAGTCTTTATACGGATCCATCGTACCAATACGATGCTGCATGGTTTGATTCAAGCTCAGTTCCCCTTACGCTTACCTTGAATACCGCTCCCATCGGTGAGCAGTCACGCATAGAAACTCTGACTCTTACACTTCGGCAATGGTCTGACGCTCTTAATGGAGCTTCGGTCATAAGCGGCGGTCATGAATATAATTTCGGTGAGGCAAATTCCGATGTCGATACACGTCTTACTGTGCTTGCGGCAATTGAAGGTGCTGTGCTGGGCAACTATAACTATATACCGATGTTGGAGGATGCCTCTGTTACCCTTCTTTCAAAGCAGCTGTATTATGTCAGAGATGAATATAATCCCGTTATGGGAAGGGGCGGAATAGCGTATCTTTCTTACAATTATGATGATGATGATTGGAAGTCATATGTAAAAAATTCGGGCGGTGAGCTTAGATATTGAACCATAGACAAAAATCTACCCGGAATGAGGGGATAATGGAGCTATGTTAAAATATATCGTCAAGAGGATACTGCTTATGGCGGCTACTCTTTTTGTAATAACTGCAGTGTGCTTTGTACTTGTCAGAATGCTGCCCCCAGCAGTTCTTGCACCGGGAGATGTTCATTACGATGTCATTGAAGCCCGCAGAGAAGCCCAAGGCTATAACAAGCCGTATCTTGTGCAGTTTATGATATTCATCAAAAATGTTGTTACCCGATTTGATTTCGGAATCAGCGACAAGCTGTATGTGGGACAGGAAGTTTCAAAAATTTTCCTTGATAAGCTGCCTGCAACCTTGAGTGTGAACCTTTGGTCCATTCTCATAAGTGTTCCCACGGGAATAGCTTTCGGTGTTATTGCCGCCATGAATAAAAATTCAGCTCTTGATCACATCATATCTACACTTACGATGGTGACAATATCCGTTCCGTCCTTTGTATATGCCTTTCTGATTCAGTATTTTCTTTCTTATAAGCTTGGAATCCTGCCGTTTCTTATGAAATCCGGAACTGATTATTTTTCATTTGATATGCTTGTGAGTATGATTCCCGTAATACTGTCGCTTTCTCTAAGTGCTATTGCGGGATTCACGAGAACGACCAGGGCAGAGCTTGCGGACGTGCTTACAAGCGACCATATGCTGCTTGCACGTGCAAAAGGGCTTACTCGTACCGCAGCGGCAATTCGGCACGGTTTAAAAAACAGTATGGTGGTTGTTTTGCCGTCAATTTTCGGTAGTTTTGTGGGCATACTAAGCGGCTCTTTCATAATAGAAAAAATTTTTGCGGTACCTGGTGTGGGAAGTCTGTATATCAATTCGATCAACGGACGTGATTATCCAATGTTCATTATGCTTACGGTTTTCTATACTGCAGTTGGACTTGCGGCAAGTATTGTGGTTGATATAAGCTACGGTTTTATTGATCCGCGCATAAGGATAGGACAAAGGAAGTGATAGCGATTGAGTGAAATATCAAAGAAGGATTTTGTATTTTCAGATAAGGGTGAGCGAGCATATGAAAAAGTGAAGGTTAACCACCGCACATTTGCCAGGGATGCATGGCTGAGGTTCAGGAAAAACCGTTCATCAGTTGCTGCGGCCATTATTATTGCGTTGCTTGTGCTTTATGCGATACTTGTTCCAATTGTTTCACCATATGGGACAGAGGACAAGGATTCGGTATATATAGGTTATCCGCCTTATATTGAGTTTGCCGCTGGGTTTGGAATCTTTGACGGGGGGACTGTATATGAAAGTCGAAATGAGGCTAGTCTTGGGTATCTTAACGGGATAAAACAAGAAACGGGCCTTGACCCTCTCATAAAAATAATTTCAGAAAACGAAACTGTAACCGTTCACCGAGGAAAAGAAGTCAAAACAAAAAGCTATAAGCTTCGGGTAAATAAATACTACGAAACGGGTATTGTCAGACGAATCATGACAAAAAAAGAGTATGATGAGATAGTGGACTTCCAGAATGAGACCGGAATCAGAGTGCTTTATCCTTGTGTAGATTCGTCGCTTATTGGTTACGGTGTCTCCGACGCAAATATATGGTATCTTGTTTCCGACGGAAAGGGAACTCCGCTTTATGATGAGAACGGTGGGCTTATACCTGCTTATCTTCAAAACAAGTCGCTCGAGGGCACTCCCTACACAGGCACACGGATAAGCGGAGATAACGGTGATTATGTTTACAGCATAAAAAGGGGTGGTGCTCTTGAATGCCGTGTCTGTTACTACAACTACTATATTTTCAAGAACGGAACCCCGCCAATGTACCCGCTCGGTACCAATACTCTTGGACAGGATTTGTTTTCCGCTATAGGATATGGCGCGAGGTTTTCACTGGTGTTTGCATTGATAGTATCAGCGGTAAATTTGAGTGTTGGAGCTGTTTACGGTGCAGTACAGGGCTATTACGGAGGAACGGTGGATCTCGTACTTGACAGGATAGCCGAGCTTATATCAGGAATGCCGTTTATAGTTGTCGCCACACTGTTTTCACTTCATCTTTCTGACAAGGTTGGTACGGCAGGCTCCTTTTTGTTTGCTTTTGTGCTGACGGGGTGGATAGGAATGGCAGTGCTCACACGAAAGCAGTTTTACAGATTCAGGGGTCGTGAATTTGTCCTGGCGGCGCGTACTCTGGGTGCATCTGATGGCAGGCTTATGGCAAAGCATATTTTCCCAAATTCTGCAGGCACGCTAATTACCGGATGTGCATTGATGATTCCGGGGGTTATCAGTTCAGAGACTACGTTTTCATATCTCGGCATAATCGACCTTTCCGAATTTTCGGGCACAAGCCTCGGAACACTTATGTCCCAGGGGCAGACCTCCATGACTACAGCCCCTCATGCAATGCTTTTTCCCGCACTGTATTTCTCTCTGCTCTTAATATCCTTCAATCTCTTCGGAAATGGTCTCAGAGATGCCTTCAACCCACTCATGAGGGGAACAGAGGCGTGAAACATTTAAAACAGTGCTTTACCGGCAAAATCGGCAAAGCATAGAAAGGAAGCGTTTCGCAGGTGATGTACTCTATCACGGCGAACGAAATGGTCATAAGTCATGATAGAGCCGATTCTCGAAGTAAAGGATCTCCGAGTTTCTTTCAGCACCGATGACGGTATTTTAAAGGCTGTGAGGGGAATTGATTTTTCGCTTGCCAAGGGCGAGACACTTGCGTTGGTGGGCGAATCAGGATCTGGGAAATCGGTCAGTGTAAAGTCAATTATGGGACTTCTTCCGGGAAACGCACGTGTTGAGAGTGGGGAGATATTGTTCGGAAATATAGACATTCTGAAGCTTTCCGAAAAGGCTCTTTGCAAAATCAGAGGAAGCGGAATTGCAATGATATTTCAGGATCCGATGTCAAGCCTTGACCCCATAGTAAAGGTTGGTTATCAGATAACCGAGGCAATCAGAATTTCAGGAAAAAAGAGAAATAAACCTATAGGAAGAAAAGCGGCTAATAAAAGAGCAATGGAACTGATGAGCGAGGTGGGCATAAAGGATCCCGAACGTAAATTTTTTCAGTATCCGTTTGAGTTTTCCGGGGGGATGCGACAAAGAATAGTAATTGCAATAGCCCTTGCCGCCGATCCTGAAATTCTTATCTGTGATGAGCCTACAACAGCTCTTGATGTGACCGTCCAGGCACAGATACTTGAGCTTATTGAAAAATTAAAGCGTGAACGTGGACTGTCTGTGATATTTATTACTCACGATTTGGGGGTTGTGGCAAATGTTGCAGACAGAGTTGCTGTGATGTATGCGGGAAAAATTGTTGAGGTCGGGACCTCGCATGAGATATTCTATCTCCCGGCTCATCCATATACATGGGCACTTTTATCCGTAGTTCCGGATCTTGACACAAAGACTCTGCCAAAGGCTATTCCCGGATCTGTTCCCAGCATGATCTCACCGCCGGTAGGCGACGTATTTGCAGATAGAAGTGATTATGCAATGAAAATTGATTTTATTAAGGAACCGCCCATGTTTAAAATTACAGACACCCACTATGCTGCCACATGGCTTCTTCATCCTTTTGCACCAGATGCAAAGCCGCCAGGTATAATAAAAGAAAGAGCAGAACGTATAAAAAATTGGAGGAAAGAGTATGAATGACAGCGACGAGCTCCTCAGGGTGTCGGGACTGACCAAATATTTCGGTAGGGGGAAGTCGCGTTTTCCGGCGGTTAATGATGTCAGTTTTTCTATTAAACGCGGAGAGGTTTTCGGACTTGTAGGCGAATCGGGATGTGGGAAAACGACTGTGGGACGAACAGTAATCGGTCTTTACAAGCCCAGTGCCGGCGAGATATATTTTGACGGTCAGCTTATTGCTTCTGGGGACGGTCATTACAACAAAAATAGGACCAGAAGCAGAGAACTGACCAATAAAATACAAATGATATTTCAGGACCCCATAGCCTCTCTCGACCCTCTTATGACTGTAGGTGAAAGTATTGCAGAGGGACTTGTAATCGGAGGCATAAGGGGAAAAATCGAAATAGGGAAACGTGTTTCAGAAATGCTTAGCCTTGTGGGGCTTCGCCCTGAATATGCAGGACGGTACCCTCATGAGTTTTCAGGCGGACAACGTCAGCGCGTTGGTATTGCCAGAGCACTTATTATGAATCCAAGCATTATTATAGCGGATGAACCCGTTTCGGCACTTGATGTTTCCGTGCAGGCACAGATAATCAATCTTCTTGGCGACCTTGTAAAAAAATTTCAGATGACAGTATTATTCGTTGCCCATGACCTTGCCGTGGTAAAATGCTTTTCGGATAGGATTGGGGTAATGTGTCTTGGGCGTTTGGTTGAACTCGCGGACTCGGAGGAGCTTTTTAGACGCCCCCTTCATAGATATACCAAGGCTTTGCTGTCAGCCATACCGCATCCTGATCCGATTTTCGAAAAAGGCAGGAAAAGGGTAGTGTACGACGAGGAAGACGAGGGCGCACAAAAGGAAATGAGAGAGGTTTTTGAGGGGCATTTTGTTATGTGTACGGAAAACGAACTCCAGGCGTACAGGGAGTTGTAAAAATGAAAAAATATATAAAGTATTCGGTTGCCGGACTAATATTAAGCTTTGCATATTGCTCGTTTGGACTTTTTATACGCAAAGAAACGGCGGAAACCCTTTTTGCTGTATTTTTGCTTATTTCTGACGGGCTTTTTTTCTCCGGAATACTGCTGACGGGTGGCGGAGTTGTGAATTATGCGTGGACACAAGGGCTTTTTGACCTTTTTTTCTATGTGGCGTCAGGAAGAATATTATCACAGCGTGTGACCTACACGGAATACAGAGTCTCGCGTACATTAAATCAAAAAAATCCCGCCACCATGATTTCAGTAGGGGCGGGATTTCTTGTTTTGTCTGTATTGTTTTGTATTCCGTACTTTTTATAGCCTATTCTCGGACCGAGGAAACAGTAATTGCACTGACGGCATCTCCGTCAAAGACTACGGATAGGTTTGCACCGGGAAATGAATAGGTGCGCACACCAAAGTTCTCTATGTATTCAGTTCCGAATGCATTATCAACATCGTCGGATGTGCTTCCGATGGTAATACCATTTTCAAAAGCTACCGCATCCGAAATGAGAGTAAATTCCGCGAGGAAAAAGTTGCCATCTCCATCGGGTGAAGTCATAATGCTATAATCGGTGAAGGTATATACTGTGTCATTTCCTTCTCTGATACAATTAGGTGCTTCAAGTATATCCTGCGGTTCACCTAGAGTATCAGCGACGTTGCCATATGTGTCGCCGAGCTTAAAAGAAAGCCCGTTGTCAAGAGTAAAGCTGTACGTTTCGGCTGCTGTTACAGCAGAGGGTTCTGTCTCCGTATTTGATTCATGCGCAGTGACCTCATCGGTGTCTGTGTCAATAACATCGGACTTACTGCAGGAGAATACTGTAAGGGAAAGCATAAGAACTGTAAAAATCGAAGCTGTTTTTTTCATTTTTCGGTTTCCTTTCTTTTCGATTACGGCGTTGCGGGATAGTTATTCCCGTCAAAATTGTAATAATCCGCAACTTTATTTTTTGAAAATTCCCGTACTTCGCTGTCGGTAAGCAGAAATACCTCCAGATTGTGAGGGGGCGGCTGAGGGCAGGTGTCAAAATGATACCACGAGTCGCCTATTTTTACAAGATTCCAATAGTGAGGGTTTGATGTGCTGTTTCGCTGTATTTGTATATTTGTAATCCCTGCTCTTGTGAGAAGTACACTTGCAACTGCGTAATAGGTGTAACAATTACCATAGTGTTTTGTAAAACCGGAATACGCTGCCTTAGCATAGTACCCCATTAGGCGGCTTGTGAGAGTAGAATACTTAATATTTGCACGGCACCAGTCGTAAACGGCACGCGCCTTTTCTGTATCTGACATATCCTCCGTTGTTATTTCAGATAGTATTTCATCTGCAAGAGTATATGACACACCTATAGTAATGGGGTTTATCGTGAGAGTTGCTGTGGCAGTTGATGTGTTTTTGTCACTGTCAGACGCCGAATATGTGATAAAGTAGGTTCCCGGCACAGAGGTATTTACACTGGAGGAATCCACCTTTACGCTAACCTTTCCGTCCTTATCGTCAATGGCATATACTCCGCTTTTGTATGAAATAGTGTCACCTTCGAATGCAGTTATATCGCAAACGCCGTAGATTGTGGGCGGCACATCATCTCTTGTTACCTTTAATACGGTGCTGCATTCTGCTGAATTTCCAGCCGAGTCCGTGGCAACCACCGTAACAAGGAAGTTTCCTGCCTTATCGGTGGACAATTCATCCTTGAACCGGAATTGAACACTTGATTCATCTTCACAGCTTGTTATAAAGTCCGTCACATTCAGTGTGCTTCCGGCAAATACTGTGAGACGGCAGAGGGTGATTTTGGGCGGAGTGGTGTCTTCGATAATTATGTTTATTGGAATTACGGAATATTCGCCGATAAGCTCTGTCTCGTGCGTACCGAGAGTCAAGTGCTCGGGTTCAAAACTCTCGGTGATTCGCGGCATAGGATCATCTGTGCCGAGAAGATTAGTTATTATGTCACCGAGAGATTTTGCGGTTGTGCCTGCCTCAATCACAATTGTTTTGTCAAGCTTATGAATATTAAGACCTGCTTTTGCCACAGCCTCGTTTCCGTGTTCGTCCTTAAGTCTTATTTCAATATCCTGATGTCCTGTTTTCTCAAAATTGGGCCTGGTTATGTATTCTGCCGTGTATTCGGACGCATCGGTTACTTCGGTTACAAAATCTCCGATTGACAAGGTTTGACCGAACAGTATATCGTGAGAAACAACTGTAAAATCAGGTGCTTTTGTATCGGTGAAGTTGAGTGCTATTAGCTGAAAGCCATCGGCTGTCTCTGCGATCGCGTGGGTAGTACCGCTGGTATGCTTGTTATAGGCAAGGCTGCTGATTTCGGTGTTAAGTGTGTTTTCCAGCAGCATCAGAACATCGTCTTTGGTTGTCCCCAGCTCGATGTCAAAGATTCCGATGTCATCGGTTAGCGTAAAACTTGCCTTTGAGGTTGCAGTGTTTCCGCCTTCATCGCAAGCGGATACCGTAACAGTACCGTTTGACGAGGTGTCGGGCGTTGTTGTAAAAGCGAAGGTCATTGCAGTCAGATCATCTGCTTTCAGAACAAAATCCTCGGGGAAAGGGGAAAGGTTTTTCGGCACTATGAGATTTCGCAAAGCCAAAGTCGGACTTGTTGTGTCCTTAACCTCAAGAGAGGACGGAAGCTTGAGAAAACCGAAAAACTTCAGTTTGATACTCTGATTTCCAAGCTTACTTGTGTCGATGCTGTTAAGTTCGGTCACGGTTTCACAAATGTAAGAAAAAGGTACGGCTTCCGTTCGCAGTTGTACGTCACCACCAACCTCACATGTGTGAGGAAACACACAGTACAGTATCAGCCCAACTATAACCGCCAACAGAACGGCAAGGGGTATCCCAACCAAGAGATAAACACGTTTATGGTGTGATGTGTTATTAGTTTCAATTTTTTCGTTTACACTATTATCCATAAATAAATTACCTTATCAGCTTATAAATCCGTCTCCGTCACGGAAAAGCGCACCGGATGTATCTCTGCCGACTATACACATTATTCCAACATCAAAAGTGTTCATGTTTCTCCAATTGTATGGGTTTCCGTTGTCACCGTAAGGACTTCCGGAAAACAGCAGGTATTTATCGCTGCCAAGCTCGCATAGCACAGCTGCTCCTGCCGCGCGTATGCGTGTTACACCCGTAAGGTTTTCTACCTCCGAAAGCCCCATTGAATGATAACCGATTAATTTGACAGTGCCGTCGGAGAACAGAAGCACAGAGGTCTGATTGCAGGCAGCAATGTCAACTACATTGTTGTAGCCCTCGACGTTGCATTGAAATGACCTGTTATCTCCCGTGCTGACAAGTGTACCGTCGGTCTTCAGTCCAAGCGTGAAATGCTGTCCTGCGGCGATAGCGGCAATGTCCGACCACCCCGACACATTTAACTGTCCGTATGTATTGTCACCGTAGGCACGGACAGTTCCGTCAGCTTGAAGAAGTACAGCGTGCTCGCCGCCGAGGCACACATCCACTATTCCGCTTACCTCGGGAATTCTGATTCGAGAATTCCGTTTAAAATTTGATAGAACTGTTACGTGTCCGTTTTCGTGGAGTGCTATGGTGGTGTTTTCGTTTGTATCTACTGATACAACTTTAGTTAGTTTTTGGTTGCCGACCTTCAGATTTCCGTCCGAAATTTCAAGCGGCTCGTCATTCCATATAGCCATTGTTCTTGCGTGATAGGTGCGTTTTTGCTCCTCTGTGAGAACGGGATACACTATTGCAAGCTGTGCTTTTATGCCACCGTCTTCGGGCACTACCTTCATATCTGAAATACCGGATGTATCTATATTTGGATAATGCTGTGCGAGGTATAGTATTCCGGCATAGTCGCCAAGCTCAAAGAAGCGATTCAAGGCAAGCTCAAGACTTTCCTCCTCCGTCATGCTGAAGGTAGAAATTCTGTCAAGCCCGTGTAAGAATGAATATGCCTCGCTGTAGTTATGGTTCTTTGAATAATATTCTATGGCATCGTTAAAGATTTTGCGTTCTGAACTGTCTCTGTCCTGACCGTTGCGTATCTCGCTCGAGATCAGAAGCGCATTTGTGAAGTTTCCGCGGCTTTCAAGAATATCAATCATGGAATGAATTATCACATCAAATACATGATCATTCTCGGACATTTTTGCCACTCTGAAGGCGTTTTCGTTTATGTCTCCGGTTATCATGCTTACAACGCTTCCTGCTGCATACTCGATTACAGTATCAGTAAATCTTTTCGGGGCACCGTAGGAATAAATGTAGGCTGATTCAAAGTCGCCCTTTTCCAAATAGTATGCCGATGCTTTTTCACATACGCGTTGAAGCAGACTGTCGAAATCTGAGTCCATGGCAATTTTGTAAGCCTCATTATACCGTGCTTCCTTAATAAGGGCGTCTGTTGAGTTTTTAACTCCGAGGTAACGGTAAAGGCAAGTACCGCCTATTACCTCGACTATGAGAACAAAAACAAGCGCGCCGAGAATCACCATGAGTCGGGTGCGGTTCTCTTTGTCGGATAGAGGAGTTCTTTCTTTAGGGGGCGTTTGTTTATTAACTTCTGTTGGCAGTTCAGTCTGAACGCCGCCGGATTGACGGACAATAGCCTGCCGAGTTCTGTTTTGCGTTGTGCCCGGTTCCTTCGGTCTGCGGACAAATCTGTATTCCGCAGCATCGTACCTAATTATCTGACCGCTTTCAAGCATGACCTCGGATATGTAGGCACTGCAACCCTCAAGAGAGAGCTTTTCAGGCAGTGCTGCATTAAACGTGATGAGTGAGGTTGTATTAAGGTCGTCTTCTGTGTATTTGTAGTCGGTGAAGCCATGTTCAGAATCCGGAAGATATACAGGAAGCGGAGAAAAACGGAATCTGAATGTGAAGCTTTTTATGGGCATTGAGAGATTGCGTTTTATGGCAAGTCTCAACACAGACTCCCCTGCTTCAGTGAGGAGTAAACTGATGGATTGTATTGCCGCAGGCGTCTCTTTTTCGGGTGGCAAAGTCGGAACAGGGAACAATATGGTTTTCTCCCTGCCTTGTTGTGTCGCCAGAACTACGGCTCCGTTTTTAATAAGCTCGTTCATCTGTACCCCCTCAAGCATCAAGCTCGTCGGCGGAGGGAACGAGCGGAATTTCGTCAATTGGGTGGTCGGTGGGCAGATAATTCTTTGTGTTTACACATTGGAAATGCCACCACTCCGAGTTGATATAGGTGAATCCCACCGATACCATCACGTTTGTCATATATTCCATATTAGCTCTTGCCGTATCTGACATCGCCGCACTGTTTCTCGCCGAAGCGTCCGTAAAGGTATGCATGGGTGTGGGCATCTCTATCTCCTTACCCTCAGAGTCGATAAGCGACATATCTATTGCTGTGCCGCGATCATGGATTCCACCCATGCCGACGCTTGGATTAGCTACCCATTTGTGTACACGCACCACGTCAAACCAACGTTGCTGCACTGAGGTTGGACGGTAAGCGTCATAGATGACAATCTTGTAGCCGTCTTTGGCGAATATTTCCACGGCTCGCATGAGTTTCTGAACGGTATCATATTGGAGCAGACAAAGGTTGCTGTCGTAGAAGGGTTCTCCAATAGAGGTATCGCTTGTGGAAAGCTTCATGGATATTTTTATGTCATAGCCGGAAAGGTCCACACCCTCGTTAGAAGGGTCTTTTGATTCATAAGCGCGAAAATACTTGCGCACGTCCACAAGGTGAGAGTACGCCTCTATCATTTCACCTGTATTGGTCCGGGCAACACCGCGTTCAATGGGGAGCTCCGCGTATACCTTGACGCCATCGCTAAGGGCATGAAGAAATCCCTCCTTGGTATATCCGAGGAGCACGCCGTCGGTATTGTACACCGTTGCCCATTCGCTTGCGCTTTCCGGTTCCTCCAAAAGCACCTTTGTTCCGTCCGAAAGGGTATTGTAGGGATACTGTGAGGTTTTTGTTTTGTAAATATCCAGACCATCGTATACTGTCATCGGAAAGGTTGTATCAAGGTCGGGACAATTCGGAAGCAAACTTGAAACTGTAGGCAGAGTAGTGCCGAGTTCACCAAAATGGAATGCTTCCTCCGGAAACTCCACGCCGAGATATGATTTCACATCAAAGCTCTCGTAAATGTGTGTTTTAGCTTCACTGGAAACGGCGCAGGAAAAAAGAGATAAAGGTATATTTAAAATGAAAGCAGCACAAACAACGATGCTGGGCCGCAATATTTTTTTCACTTTGATACAACTCCTCTATCATGTGTTATTTTCGCTGTTTTTTATAAGATTACGCAGATTACGTTCTGCTATGAGAACGATTACATAGTCAGCCTCAAAGCTGTCAAGAAGATCTATGTTTTCACAGTAAGGAGATGCCCGCTCAAAGCGCACCTCCGAGAAGCTTGCCGCCGCGAAAGGAATCATAGCGTTTGCGAAGGAGTCTCTGAAGAATAACAGTTTATTCTCCCCTGAGCCTCTGGTGGCTATACGGAGATCCATAGGCGTCGAATAGGCTGTGGTGAATATGTACGAACCTGTGAGGTCGTATACAGTATTGTCATCGTACATCTTTCGGGATGGAAACAGAAGTGTATCAAGATCCCCTACATGGTCGTTAACTGCGGTGGGGTCAAACATTGAAAAATCCGGGTATGAGACTCCGAGAGCGTCTGAAATTGTCTCATATGCGATTCTTGCTCCATCTGTGTTCCAATGCGTATCGCGCTTGTGGTACAAAAGGGTATTTTCCTTTTCAGCCATGAATATGGGACGTAAATCAACGTAGGATACCCCAAGGACATCAAGCATGTCGTAGAGACGGTCAAGGTCTCGATCGTTGTTATTCATTTTATAGCGTGAGGGCATCATTTCAGGGTAAATGCTGTTTTTATTGGGTGCACAGACAAAAATGAATTTAGCCCCATGTTCGGTTGAGATCTCGTTCATAGAACATAATGCATCGGCGGCGGCTTCAATTTCCGCGTCGGTCATCCTATTTGTACCCATGTAGTTGTCAAGCGTATCGTCAAAGAATAAAAAATCGTCTTTTCCAACTATAACCTGTTCATTTCCTTCGGAGAATACCGAGGTCTTGAGAAATGCAAAGGAATCTACAACCTTGTTTCTGTATGCGAATTTCTTTTGGAAATATTTTTCAAACTGGTCGCCGAAATCCGAATTAATAGTAATGTTAGGCGGTGAAGTGAAAAATTCCGGCATTACCGCGTCACCCTCGGCGGCGTCGGAAGCACCGGGGATAAGCGTTCCGAGAGAAAAGAACGTGCAGACACCTATAAATAGGGCGCAATATAGGATCAGAAGTGTTTTTTTCATTGCTGTGACCGTGACTTTTACCGTGATATTTTATATTATCGGCAAAAGGGTTCCTTCTTTTCAGAATATGTAGTAGATAAACGGATTAAACGTGGTGGATGCCAATGTCATAATGCAGAGTGCCAAAAGAGGGATGGTAAAAACATACCCTGCTACATCACCCATACGGGCAGTTAAGGTGCTGCGTGAAAGCAAGCTTTTAAGCTTTGGCACAATCGGGAGTGAAAATATCGCTCCCAATATCAGCATCATACAGGTGTACGGCGAAAACTGTGCAAGAGCGTCGGAAATGTTTGTGCTAAAGGTAAACATATTCGAGATATACCTTATTGCGAAGACAATCCCCGGCGAATTGAATACTACGAAGCCCAGGCATACTGCAAGAAGGGTATATAAGTGAAAAAACGGCTTTAAAAACGGTTTTTTTGCCCACTTTTCAAGATTTGTGACTTGCTCGAACATCATAAGTAAACCATGCCACATACCCCATACGATGTAAGTGAAATCCGCGCCGTGCCAAAGACCGGTAAGAAAGAAAACAGCGATACGATTGAGGGCTGTGCGAACCTTTCCCTTGCGGTTTCCGCCAAGAGATATGTATACATATTCTCTGAACCAAGAGGTAAGCGATATGTGCCAACGCTTCCAGAAATCGCGAATAGTAGGGGCACAGTAGGGGTAGTTGAAGTTTTCGAGAAGGGAGAAGCCGAACATATGGGCAAGACCGATTGCCATGTCAGAGTAGCCGGAAAAGTCAAAGTATAGCTGGATGCAATAAGCTACGGCACCTGACCACGCGAGAAGCCACGAAGGTGAATCAGTCCCAAAAGCAGAACTCACTATTATTGCGGCAGTGTTGGAAATAAGTAATTTTTTTGAAAGACCGTAGATAAACCTTCTGATGCCAATGGCGGTACCATTTACAGTAACGGTACGGTCTGCTATCTGTTCCTTTATATCGCCGTATTTTACGATAGGACCTGCGATAAGCTGTGGGAAGAAAGAAATATAGAGAAGAAGGTCGGCGAAGTTCGTCTGCACCTCTGTTTTACCGCGACGGACGTCAACAATGTAAGACAGTATCTGAAATGTGTAAAAGGATATTCCCACGGGGATAGTTACTCTTGAGCCAAGTGCTGCACCCATTTCCGAATTAACAAGTGAAACAAGCCAGGGAACGTACTTGAAGAAAGCAAGCACGGCAAGGTCAACAAATATGCATATGGCATATATTGCTGACTGTGTTTTGGGTTTGCATTTTGTCATGAGAAGAGCCAGTGAATAATTAAACATGACTGAACTCAGCATAATGATAATGTATACCGGTTCGCCGTAGGCGTAGAACAGTAAGCTGAAGACCGCGAGAATTAGGTTTTTTGCGGTCAAAAATTTTTTTGGCAAAAGTGTATGAAGGAGCCAGACGGCGGGTAAAAATATAAACAGAAATACGGTCGATGAAAATACCATATGGACCTCGTCAGTAGAGCCTAAATTTTTAACAAATACTCATACATAGTATATTATACCATGTCTTTTTTATAATTGCAATATGTAATTTTGATAAAAACGAGCGGTGAGAAATTTATTTTTGCAATTTTCTCAAAAGCTATTGACAAATTTGCACCGTTGTGGTATACTATACTAGCGGTCGGAGAAGACGGCAGCAATAGGTTACGGGATGCCGGAGTGGCGGAATTGGCAGACGCCCGGGACTTAAAATCCCGTGGGAGTATATCCCGTACCGGTTCGAGCCCGGTTTCCGGCACCAATCCGAAATTAAATATCGCGCGGTAGAGCAGTTGGTAGCTCGTCGGGCTCATAACCCGGAGGCCGCAGGTTCAAGTCCTGCCCGCGCAACCAATTAGTGCGACCAAAAAAGATATCGCACGAAAAACCCGAGATTTTCTCGGGTTTTCTTCATTTTTCTCCGGTTTTCTCGCTTTTTCAAAAATCAAAAAATAGTCAAAATAAAAAGATATCATTTGAGAAAAACGACTGATCGGAGGGATTTGAACTACCGACCTCCCCTTTTTGACACAAATTTCAGAGTTTTTTGAGCAAAAAAAGGACGAAAAACGAAGTAATCAATTGTTAAATCTTTATGTCTTGCAAAACAAATTTAAAAGAACCTTATTGGGGCGAGTTTTTACAGATTGATTCTGTAAGATTCGCCCCTTTTTTTATTTCATTGTTCTTGATCGGTTCTCTCCTTTATTACCCGTACACGTTTTGAAACCTCTTCTTCTGTAAGTGGTTCGGAAGGATAAAGAACCTCAAGAAGTTTATCACACATCAACAGCAG
>JAZNFI010000067.1:0-4934 GCA_045589075.1 Candidatus Flemingiibacterium sp. | reverse complement strand
GTGGTAATTTCCGTGCTTATTGCAACGGGACTTCAGGGGCTCTCAAATCTTTTGGTAGGCTGGCTGCCGGGTGTGCTTGGCAATACACTTTTGCAGATAGGTCTGCCGGCAATTCTTTCGCTTTACTTCGACTTGTTCAGTGGGTGTCTTCAGGCGTTCATTTTCGCAATGCTTACTATGCTGTATATAGCAAACGGTTTCCCACAGGATGACTTTGAGGCGCGCAGAGCAAAAAGACTGGCCAAAAAGGCAAGCGAGCAGGCGTGATTTCATATAACGTTGCTTGGTAATCTTAAGTTTAAAAATATTTAAAAATAATATTATAAATAATTTTTGGAGGACAAAAAAATGTTAGAACTCGCAATCGGTATTATTCTCGGATGCTGTGCACTTGGCGCAGGTATGGCAATGATTGCCGGTATCGGCCCCGGTATCGGTGAAGGCAATGCAGTAGCAAAGGCCTGCGAAGCTATCGGACGTCAGCCGGAGTGCAAAGGCTCTGTAACCACCACTATGCTTATGGGTTGCGCTGTTGCGGAAACCACCGGTCTTTATGCGCTGGTTATTGCGATACTTCTTATCTTCGTAGCACCCGGTCTGCTTGTTGACCGCCTCGTTGATATTGCAAAAGAAGCCGGAACATTCTTCATCGGATAAGGGTGAGCTTTAATGAAACTTAATTTTGTACTGATGCTGGCAGAGGTACAGACGCTGGATATTATTTCCGTAAACATATGGCAGATTATCATATCCCTTTGTAATCTCACCATAATTTTTCTTATATTAAAGAAATTCCTCTTCAAGCCGGTTATGGGCGTGCTTGAGAAGCGTCGTGCCGACATCGAGGGCGACTATAACGCCGCCGATGTGGCGAGACGCGCGGCACTCGCAAGCAAAACTGAATATGAAGAAAAGCTGTCCCATGCTGAACAAGAGGCAAGTGAACTCCGAAAGAGCGCGTCTGACGACGCAAAGCGTCACGGCGCTAAGATCATTGCCGAAGCAAAAGATAGGGCAGATGATATGATAAGCAAGGCTGAGGCACAGATTGAGCTTGAGCGCAAAAAGGCTGAGGCTGATATGAAGCGTGAAATTGCCGACGTTTCCGCAAGACTTGCGGAAAAGCTTATCGGGCGTGAGCTTGACGAGGGAGTTCATCGCGACCTTATTGACTCCTTTATTGATGAAATGGGTGATAAGCAATGACAACAATCGCTTCTGAATATGCGGCGGCACTTTTTGAGCTTGCCGCTGAAGAAAATGTAAAAAATGATGTTGCCGATTCGCTGAAGGCTGTGAAGGAATCAATTCTGCGTGAGCCCTCGTATGTGGATTTGCTGGCGACACCCGGCATTTCGACAGAGGAACGTGAAGGCATCATTGACGAAGCCTATGGCAAATATATTCACGAATATGCGGTATCCTTTGTGAAGCTCTTGTGTGTTAGAGGTCATATACGGGTGCTTTTGGAATGCGTTGACGAGTTTCTGCGGCTTTACGAGGAGTCCGACGGCATGATTTGTGCTGACGTTATAAGTGCAGTACCTTTATCGGAAAATGAAAAGTCGAAGCTTCAGAAAAAGCTTGAAGCCAAGCTGTCAAGACGTGTTGAGCTTGTTTGCTCGGTGGACAAAAGCATACTCGGCGGAGTGATAGTTCGTGCTGACGGCAAGGTAATGGACGGAAGTCTCAGGACGCGGCTTGCCGATATGGGCTCGCTTATCGGCGGCAGCTGATTGATGCTTGCTGCGGGAAGGAACAGGTGAATTTTTATGAATTTAAGGCCCGATGAAATCGGAAATATTATAAAAGACCAGATTAAAAATTATAAATCCAGAATAGAGATGACCGAGACCGGCACTGTCGTACTTGTAGGTGACGGCATCGCCCGTGTTTACGGACTCAAAAACTGTATGGCAAACGAGCTTCTTGAATTTGATGACGGAAGCTTCGGTATGGCACAGAATCTCGAAAACGAGACTGTTTCGGTTGCACTTCTTTCCAATGAGAATAACATTCGGGAAGGCTCGGTGGTAAAGCGTACCGGACGAGTGCTTTCCGTACCTGTTGGCGAGGCTATGCTTGGACGTGTGGTTGATGCTTTGGGACAGCCTATTGACGGCAAGGGCCCAATCGAGACCGACTCTGTACGTAATATAGAGTCGGAAGCACCGGGCATAATCGAGAGAAAGAGCGTTTCCGTGCCCCTTCAGACGGGGATCAAGGCAATAGACAGCATGATACCAATAGGCAGAGGACAGCGTGAGCTTATTATCGGTGACCGTCAGACGGGTAAGACCGAGATAGCCATTGATACCATCATCAATCAGAAAAATGAAAACGTCATATGCATCTACGTTGCTATCGGTCAAAAGAATACCTCTGTTGTTCAGCTTGCAAACGAGCTGGAGCGTCACGGGGCTATGGCGTATACGGTGATTGTGTCGGCATCCGCCTCGGAGAGTGCTCCACTGCAATATATTGCCCCTTATTCGGGCTGTGCAATGGCGGAATATTTCAGAGAGATGGGACGCGACGTTCTAATCATCTACGACGACCTTTCAAAGCATGCAGTGGCGTACCGTGCGCTGTCGCTCCTTATTCGCCGTCCTCCGGGCAGAGAGGCATTTCCCGGTGATGTTTTCTATCTCCATTCCCGCCTTCTCGAACGTGCTGCCTGCGTAGCACCCGAATACGGCGGCGGCTCAATAACGGCGCTTCCCATTATCGAAACACAGGCAGGCGACGTTTCTGCCTATATTCCTACCAATGTTATCTCAATAACCGACGGTCAGATATTCCTTGAAACCGAGCTTTTCCATTCGGGCGTTATGCCGGCTATCAATCCCGGTATTTCTGTAAGCCGTGTGGGCGGTTCGGCGCAGTTAAAACCTATGAAGAAGGTTTCAGGAGAATTAAAGCTGCTTTATTCGCAGTATCTTGAGCTTAAGGCGTTTGCACAGTTCGGAAGTGATCTTGACGCCGATACAAAGGCAAGACTTGCACTGGGTGAGCGAATCGTTGAGGTCTTGAAGCAGGGAAGAAATGCACCTGTGCGTGTTGGATGTCAGGTAGCTATCGTATACGCTGTTATTAACGGTCACCTTGATAAGGTGGCAGTCAAAAATGTCAGTGTTTGGGAAAAAGCACTTTTTGAGCTTCTTGAGGCAAAGTATCCCGAACTTCTTGCAAGAATTGAGTCCGGCGCATGGGATACGGCTGAAACAGAGGAGCTTACGAAGGCTATTGATGAGCTTAACCGTGTCCGCACCTACCTTTTTGAAGTAAGGGGTAAATAACAGTGGGAGCAGATATTAAAGCGCTGCGCATACGCATAAAAAGCGTTGACAGCACTCTCCATCTTACAAAAGCAATGGGGCTTGTGGCATCCTCGAAGATCAGACGAGCCAACGATGCCATGAAAAAGGGCAGGGATTACAAGGCGGCGCTCAATGCCTTTGTAAAGGAGCTGTCCCACAGTGCCGAATGTCAGAAAAGCCCGTATATGCAGGCTCGCGGCGAGGATATTTCCCGTACACGGATTATTGTCATTGCAGGTGACAGAGGTCTTGCAGGCGGCTACAACGCCAATGTAATGCGGCTTGCGTCAAAATACAGCGGAGCGCAGTTTATTCCCATAGGGAAGCGTGCTGTTGATAAATTTTTCGGCGCGCCTAATTCCTCGGAGCACTATTCATCAGAGCAGGCTTATGAGCTTGCGGTGAGGCTTTGCTCGGATTTCGCGGCAGGCGAGTACGACAGACTTGGTATTATTTCAACCGAGTATGTATCTATGATGACGCAGGAAGCGAAAATTACATGGCTGCTTCCTTTGACAAAGTCGGATGGTGAGCACTCAGCAGGTACTATGTTTGAGCCTGATGAGGTTACGGTGCTTGAAACGGTGATGCCCGAGTATGTTTCGGGAATCCTTACCGCAGAAATACGTGAAAGCTTCGCTTCAGAGGTGGCTGCACGCCGTATGGCAATGGATAATGCCGGCAAAAATGCAACTGCCATGATAGACGAGCTTACCCTTAAGTACAACCGCGCACGGCAGGGAGCTATTACCCAGGAAATTACCGAGATAGTTGCCGGCGCAGGTCAATAAAACACGAAAGGAAGTCTACGATGACTACTGAACGTAAAGGCGTTGTGTCGCAGGTCATGGGACCTGTGGTAGACGTACGCTTCGATGAGGGCGGACTGCCCGCTATACACAATGCGCTGACAATGCCTATCGGTGAGCGCACGCTTACGGTGGAAGTGGCACAGCATATAGGCGATAACACCGCAAGGTGCATTGCCATGGCATCCACAGACGGTCTTCAGCGCGGAGCCGTGGTGACAGATACGGGAAGCGGAATAAGTGTTCCCGTAGGCAATGTTACGCTTGGCCGTATTTTCAATGTTCTCGGAGATGCAGTTGATAACAAGCCAAATCCCGAGGGCGCAGAAAGGTGGAGCATACATCGCTCCGCACCTGATTACGAGGAGCTTTCAACATCTACCGAGATACTTGAAACGGGCATCAAGGTAATCGACCTTATATGCCCCTATTCCAAGGGCGGTAAAATAGGACTTTTCGGCGGCGCAGGTGTTGGCAAGACAGTCCTTATTATGGAGCTTATCAACAATATCGCCAAGGAGCACGGCGGTCTTTCGGTGTTTACGGGGGTCGGAGAGCGTACCCGTGAAGGAAATGACCTTTATAACGAAATGATTCAGTCCGGCGTCATTGACAAGACCGCACTTGTGTACGGTCAGATGAACGAGCCGCCCGGAGCGAGAATGAGAGTGGGGCTTTCGGGTCTTACTATGGCGGAATACTTCCGCGATACTGAGGGGCAGGATGTGCTTCTCTTTATCGACAATATTTTCCGTTTTACCCAGGCAGGAAGCGAGGTTTCAGCACTTCTCGGACGTATGCCCTC
>JAZNFI010000066.1:0-2859 GCA_045589075.1 Candidatus Flemingiibacterium sp. | reverse complement strand
CCTCCCACGGAGCCGCTTGTTGCTTCTCTGGCAGGAACACAGTACGATACCGGTCTTGACCTTGTAAAGCTTGACGAAATCTCCAAATACTTCATGCCTCTGCGTGAAAAATACATGGAAAGCGGTCTTCTTGACCCAAAGTTGCTTAAGGTTGATGTAAACGCGCTTCTTTATCAGGTACCCGCAGGTATGCTCTCAAACCTGGTTTCACAGCTTAAGCAGGCAGGCAAGTCCGATAAGTTCACCGAGGTGCTTGAGGAAGTTCCGAGAGTACGCGCCGATGCAGGTTATCCCCCCCTCGTAACTCCTTCGAGCCAGATAGTTGGTACACAGGCAGTTTTCAACGTAATCATGGGCGAGCGTTATAAGAACGTAACCAAGGAGTTTAAGGGGCTTATCCGCGGCGAATACGGCAAGTCTCCTATGCCCATAAAGCCCGATTTCCAGAAGCAGATAATCGGCGATGCAAAGCCTATAACATATCGCCCTGCCGACGATTTGAAGCCCGAGCTTGAAGCACTCCGTGAAAAGGTTAAGCCCTGGGCAATTCAGGAGGAGGACGTTCTTTCCTATGCTCTCTTTGAGCAGGTTGCAGAGAAATTCTTCGAATGGCGCAAAAATCAGCAGTACGGGATCGATGCCGACAACGCTGACGCCGAAAACAAAATCCACACCGTTTGATATGCAGGGACTGATATAGCTGCATTTAACAGGGTGTGGTGTAGACTGAAGGTTAATTTTCAGCATCAAATAAAAATTCCTCACGGACTTGACGTGAGGAATTTTTGTTATGCGTAAAAATGGTGGCTTCCTATTGTTGTAAGGTATGGTCGGTTGTTAGGTATCCAAAGACTTGTAGATAATGCGGGATTAAGAAAATAAAGGGCATCTTTTGATAAAAAATAGGAGTCAAGACACAGCTTCGCGGCAATAATGCTGTCTTCTCCCGGTGTATTATAGATCATTCCGTTGATTGTTGGTGTGAACTGTATTCCGTGTTTCTTATCAAATATTACGCTGTATATGGTGTTCGGAAAATCGGGACTGTTTACTCTGTTAAGTACAACGTTGCCCACCATTATTTTACCGCTCATGGGCTCTGCTCCCGCTTCAGCATGAATTATACGCGACAGCCAATACACTGCATCGGAGCTGTAGTAGCTGTCACCGTGCTCGATTACCTTGCTTTCTGTTGCGTAAAGGTCAACGGAGCGGCTGGTATCGTCCCATACAACCTCTGCATCGTAAGCCTTTGCCAGCGCCCTTATGGGTACATACAGCATTCCGCTGACAACTACCGTATTGTTAACTCCGAAATAACGTCCTTCCGCTTCGAGATAGCAGTTGTTTTTGCTTGCCTTTATGCTTGCAAACGGACTAACGGAGCGCATATCCTCCGGTGTGCCGTAAACTGTTGCCGCTCCAAAAGACAGAGCCTCGTTTGCGCTGTCAAATGGCACATATGTAGTCTTTCCGATGAGCAGAGCACCTACCTCTGTATTATTTCCGTTAAGTCGGATGTCTATAGGTTCTTCCGCTGATACCTGTGCTGAAAAGGCAGATATGCCGAGAAGTGCTGTAAGCAATGCGGTGATGATTCTTATTTTCTTCATTGTTCGTACCTCCTTTTGTTTTGCAGTTTATTTTCAAATAAAAAACGCATACGGCAGGAATGCCGTATGCGTATATTTTATCACAAATAAGGCGAATTTTCAACGCACAATATATGGAATGGTATAGCAGTAAAATATTAGTAAGCTTTGCCCCAATAAACAAGAGTCTTTGCAGGCTTTCCGCAGCAAATGCACTTATCTCCGTTAGGCTTCCCGTCAAGGGGAATACACCTTGAGCCAACGCCCGTGGTTTCCTTAACCTTGTCCTCACATTCCGGATCTCCGCACCACATAGCTCGCACAAAGCCGTCACCGTTTTCGGCAAGTTTTGCTGCAATCTCGTCCATGGTAGCGCAGTCGTAGGTGCGCTTTTCGCGGTTAGCGAGAGCCTTCTCATAAAGTCCGTCGCGGACAGCCCGCAGCTTCTCTGCAACTACCGCTTCAAGGTTGTCAAGGCTGACAAAAGTCTTTTCGCGGTCGTGGCGAGTAACGATTACACACTGATTCGATTCAATATCACGAGGGCCTATCTCAATACGAACCGGAACGCCCTTCATTTCGTACTCTGCATACTTCCATCCGGGGGAGTTGTCAGAGTCGTCAAGCTTCACACGGAAGTCGCCCTTAAGTCGGTCTGCAAGTGTCATCGCTGCTTCAACAACACCGGGCTTGTGAGCCGCTACGGGAATTATTACTACCTGAATGGGAGCAACCGCAGGAGGAAGAACAAGACCGTTATTGTCGCCGTGGGTCATGATGATACCGCCGATCATACGGGTAGTAACGCCCCACGAGGTCTGGAAAGGATGTACTATCTTGTTTTCTTTATCGGTATATGTGATGTCAAATGCCTTTGCGAATCCGTCGCCGAAATAGTGAGACGTACCTGCCTGGAGTGCCTTGCCGTCGTGCATAAGTGCTTCGATAGCGTAGGTGTCCTCTGCACCTGCAAACTTGTCAGAGGGAGTCTTTGCACCCTTGATTACGGGAATAGCGAGGTCTTTTTCGTGGAAGTCGGCATAAACGTTGAGCATCTGCACGGTTTCACGGCGAGCATCCTCCTCGGTAGCGTGCATGGTGTGACCCTCCTGCCAGAGGAACCCACGGGATCTGAGGAAGGGACGGGTGGTCTTTTCCCAACGAACAACAGAGCACCACTGGTTATAAAGCTTGGGAAGGTCTCTCCAGGAGCGGATGATGTTGGCATAGTGCTCGCAGAAGAGAGTCTCGGAGGTGGGACGAACGC
>JAZNFI010000065.1:0-6697 GCA_045589075.1 Candidatus Flemingiibacterium sp. | reverse complement strand
GATTTTCACGGTCAACACGCGACAAAACCTCCGACGCCAAGTCAAGAATCCGTCTGTCGGCGTCGGATTGAGTGTATTTTGAAAATATTTTGTCGAATTTATTCATACAAATAACCGTGGCCTTCGCCGCCGGCGTCGCGCCGAGAGCGAAAGACGTCCTTTCTAAACGGTGACAAGCACCGTATGGAATTACATCATATTAATCTCATCAGCAAGAACTTCAAGAATAATGTCCTCGGAATATTTTGCTACGGGAACGCCTTTTTTAAAAAGAAGAACCTCACCGATACCACCTGCGATGCCGATGTCCGCCTCTCTTGCCTCACCAGGGCCGTTAACAGCACATCCCATGAGGGCAACCTTGATTTTTTTTGAGGGTTTTAGCTTTGGAAGATATTCGTTTTCGAAGCGTGAAACTATATCTATAAGACCAATTTTGGTTCTGCCGCAGGTAGGGCATGAAACAAGCTCAATGTTAGCCTCACCGGAAAGTCCAAGTGCCGCGAGTAAAGCTTTTCCCTCTTTTACTTCAAGTAAAGGGGCGGCAGTAAGGGATACACGAATGGTATCGCCGATGCCGTCGCACAAAAGCGAGCCAATGCCGGCAGCACTTTTAAGTGTACCCGTGTGCGCGCTTCCTGCCTCGGTAACACCGATATGTAGCGGATACGGACAAGATGCGCGGAGTATGCGGTTGGCGTTTATCATAGTACGAACGTCAGAGGATTTTATGGAAACAATTATATCCTCAAAATTTAGCTCTTCTAAAATACGGACGTGCTCCATTGCGCTTTCAGCAAGTGCCTCTGCGGTAGGCGAGCCGTATTTTTCCAGAATTTCACGGCGGAGCGAACCGCTGTTTACACCGATGCGTATAGGTATTCCCCTATGGCTGCAGGCTGCAACAACCTCGGCTACCTTGTCCTTTGAACCGATATTACCGGGGTTTATGCGAATTTTGTCGACGCCTGCCTTGGCACAGGCAAGTGCGATTTTATAGTCAAAGTGTATGTCGGAAACGATGGGTACGTTGATGTCGGATTTTTTAAGCCTCTTTATGGTCTCGGCGGCATCAATGTCCGGCACGGCAAGACGAACAATATCACAGCCTGCCTCGGCTAGAGCACGGGTTTGTGCATATGCAGCTTCGAAGTCGTGGGTGTCGACGTTGGTCATTGACTGAACAGATATATCCGCACCGCCGCCGATATAAATATTTCCCACCTTAACTTTTCTTGATATATATTTCATATCTATTCCTTCTATACAAACAGATTCAGAATATCCTTAAAGGTAACAACCACCATAAGAAGCATAAGAAGCACGATTCCTGCAAAATGAATATATCCCTCAACCTGGGGCTTTACGGGTTTTCCGCGTAAAAGCTCTAAAGTCTGGAAAAAGAGCCTGCCGCCATCAAGGGCCGGTATTGGCAGAAGATTGAATACGCCAAGGTTCATAGCAACTACCACAGTGAGGAACAGAAAATCGGAAACACCGCTTTTTGCCGCGTCGCCCACTGCCGTTGCAACTCCAACGGGTCCTGAAATATGTTCCACAGAATATCTTCCGGTTACAAGGTCAACAAGGGATTCCCACACCATTTTAACGGCAGATACGGAACGGAAAAAGGTCTGTTTTATGATGTTAGCAAAATTCTTTTCAACAGGTGAGCAGAAAAAGTCAGCAACGCCAAACTTTACCCCCTCAACAGTTTCGGTAGGAAAATGTACATCTTCAAGGGTAATTATCTCGCCGCCTCTCCTTACCACAAGGTCAATAGGGTGCGTAGCGTTTCGCATAATCTCGTAGGAAAGCTCGCCTGCAACGTGAACGGAATTTCCGTCAACGGACAGAATCTCATCACCCACCATAAGTCCCGATTTTTCGGTAAGCGCGCCGTCAGCAAAGCCGGAAACGGTAGTTTCGCCGATTCTAACGGCAAGAAGCACCACCACAAGCATAATTACAAAGCCTGTGATTATGTTCATAAGCGAACCTGCAACGGTTATTATCATTCTCTGCCAAACAGGTTTTCTGCAAAGCGCGTTTTCATCCTCACTCTCCTCGTCCTCACCCACCATTGAAACGAATCCGCCAATGGGTAGGGCGCGGAGCGAATAGGCAGTGCCCGATTTCTTTGATTTTTTAGAAAAAAACTTCGGTCCCATGCCAACGGCAAATTCCTTGACGGGAACGCGAAAAAGCCGCGCAGTCAGAAAGTGACCAAGCTCGTGAAGGAGCGCAAGCACGGAAATCATTAATACCGTGAGGAAAATATGCAGAATACTGATAATAATGTCCATTCCGCCGCTATGGCGGCGGCACAAAAACTTAGTAAATTCAAACCGACGCAGAATTTGCGGTGATGTTATTTTAACTTTTTGCAAAGCTCGGCGGCAACGGTTCTTGCATCCTCAGCAGCGGCGATAATAGCCTCTGGGGATTCAGCCTTAACCTTCGGTAATCTGGTCATCGTTTCGAGGACTACGTCACTTATAGAATTAAAACCTATCTCATGACGCATAAATGCTTCGACCGCCGCCTCGTCAGCACAAACAAGTGCCGCAGGAACAATTCCACCCTCTCTGATAGCGTCATAAGCCGCCGAAAGAAGCGGGAACGCCTTGGTGTCAGGCTCAAAAAAGGTAAGCCTTCCGATTTTTTTAAGGTCAAGCCTTTCCATAAGTCCGGGAACACGCCTTGGATAGGTCATCGCATACTGCGCACAAAGGCGCATATCAGGAACAGAAAGCTGTGCAAGCACTGCATTATCAGTATATTCCACCATAGAATGTATTATACTTTCACGGTGTACCACAACCTCCACCTGTTCCGGCAAAACACCGAAAAGGTGAACTGCCTCGATAACCTCAAAGCCTTTGTTCATAAGTGTGGCTGAATCTATTGTTATCTTCGCCCCCATATTCCATGTAGGGTGTGCAAGGGCACGCTCGGGGGTTATATCTGCAAGCACTTCGCGGCTCATACCGAAAAAAGGGCCACCCGAAGCCGTTAAGAGTATACGGCTTATGGGGTTTCCGTCACGCAGGCATTGAAATATTGCAGAATGTTCGCTGTCAACGGGAATGATGGAAGCTCCGTTCTGCTTTATGGCGGCTGTCACCAGTTCTCCTGCCATAACAATACTCTCTTTGTTAGAAAGAGCTATAGTCTTACCTGCTTTTGCGCTAACGAGCGTAGGTTCGAGTCCGGCACTGCCGCCAATTAAGTTGAAAATAATATCGGCATCAGAGTCTGCGGCGGCATCCAGCACTGCACCGTGTCCACCTGCAACTTCGACAGAGGTGTCCGCAAGACGCACACGAAGCTCCTTTGCCGCTTCTTCGTTTTCCATAACACAACGCTTCGGGCGTAGAAGCCTTGCCTGCTTTTCCATGGTTATAAAATCGCCCGCCGCCGCAATGGTTGTCACCGCCGCACCAAGCTCAGCGGCAACCTCCACGGTCTGACGTCCAACAGAGCCGGTAGAGCCAAGAATCGCAATTTTCTTGTTATTCATATTTAAACTTCCTCAATGTGAGTTATCCAAAAAGTGTAAGAACATCGGGGTGTGAGCAAATCGCCACAAGAAAAGGTGCAATAGGAATTATACTGTCAAATCTATCCATAACGCCGCCGTGTCCCGGGAAGAGCCAGCCGTAATCTTTAATACCGTACTTTCTCTTTATGAGGGAAGCGATAAGGTCGCCGAATATTGAAATGACCGCCACCGCAAGCCCCGAAAGAGCAAGTGCCGGATAATTGGGAGCGCCGTATCCGAGAAGATCAAATATAAGTCCGCAAACGGCGTAAGAAATAGCTCCGAAGGCTATACCGAAAACAGCTCCCTCCACAGTTTTCTTGGGGCTGACTTCAGGAATAAGCTTGTGTTTTCCAAATGCTCTTCCCCCAAAGTAGCCGGCACCGTCGGGAACCCATGCTCCCACAAACACGAGTGCAAAGAGACAAACGCCATAGTCCTTAACGGTCTCAATCTTCATGTCGCGCAGAAGTATCAGCGAAGTAAATCCCACGGTTATATACGCAGTAGTGAGGGCGGCAAGGGCAATTTCAGAAATATCCAACTTTCCCTTTGAAGCAACGGCAAAACATAGAAGATAGAAAATATAAATAAATGTAACAGTCCCGAAAAGTGCTGCAAACGACGAGAGATTCCCTATTTTTTCAACGATATATCTCGAAGAAACAGACATAAGAGCCGCATAAGCAAAGGATGGCAGAAGTACCGCCGGATTATTCTTAAACCCAAGACAGCAAAGCATCTCATATACACCCACGATGCAAAAAACAGTCACCGCAACAGGCAGGACCATCGTATTTGAAAAAATAAGCACCGCAACAAGGAGCGGAAGTCCGACGAAGGTGGTTACTAAACGACTTTTCATATTAGCCTCCAAAGAAAGATTATATTGCACCGAATCTGCGAGAACGACCGTAGTAAGCATCAACAGCCGCATCAATATCATGTTCGGATAAATCAGGCCATAAGGTGTCAGTAAAATAAAACTCTGAATATACAGACTGCCATGTGAGGAAATTTGACAGGCGCAGTTCGCCGGCGGTGCGCACGATAAGGTCAGGGTCCGCTTGACCGCCCGTGTATAGCGCATCGGATATAAGCTCCTCTGTAATGTCAGTAACACCCGAAGCTATAAGCTTATTAACAGCTGTAACTATCTCGGCGCGGCCGCCGTAATTAACAGCAATATTGAGCTTGTACCTGTTATTTTCCGAATCTCTTTCAATTTCTTCCATAAGTCTGCGAAGTTCAGGAGTGAACGGGGCTTTGTCCCCGAGAAAGATTACTCGGATATTGTTTTCCTCGAAATCCTTTCGGCAATCCATAAGATATGATTTAAGCAGTACCATTATGGCGCTGACCTCGCCCTTGGGACGTCGCCAGTTTTCTGTAGAAAAAGCGTACGCGGTAACGGCATCAATACCGCCGCGAAGACAGTATTCGGTTAGGCGGCGGAATACCTCTGCTCCTGCCTTATGTCCTGCCTCGCGCGGCAAACCGCGTCTCTTTGCCCATCTGCCGTTTCCGTCCATAATAAAGGCGATATGAGAAAGCTTTTTCTTATCGCCGCAATCGTGATGTGTGAACAAAATCGTCCTCCGAAAGCGGATAAATTCCGCGTAGTAAAAACACAAATAAGATGCCGCCAATATGACGGCATCTTAAAATGGAGTTATATCTCCATAAGCTCCTTGGTTTTGCGAGCAGTGACAGCGTCAACATTGGCGATGTACTTGTCGGTAAGATCCTGAACGGACTTATCCGAAGCCTTAAGCTCGTCCTCGGTCATCTCGCCGTCCTTCTTCATCTTCTTTGCGGCATCGTTTGCATCGCGCCTTATATTTCTGATTGCCACCTTTGCATCGTCACCCATCTTTGAAACCTTCTTGGTAAGCTCTTTTCTTCTTTCTTCGGTGAGCTGTGGGAATGAGATTCTGAGAGTCTTACCGTCATTGGCGGGAGTAATTCCAAGATCGGAAGCGAGGATAGCCTTTTCCATATTCTTTATAGTTGAAGCATCCCAAGGGGTAATAACGATGGTCCTTGCATCGGTAACCTTTACCTCAGCCATCTGATTAAGTTTTGTCGGAGCACCGTAATAGTCGACTTCAATCTTATCAAGCAGCCCTGGATTAGCGCGTCCTGCACGAATGTCAGCAAGCTGGGACTCGTAAGAAGCAATGGACTTCTGCATTTTTTCTTCAAAAGATTTACAATCAAGTTTCATGGTAGTATTCCTTTCAATCTAAAATTCATTTATCATTTTGCACTTTGCATTTTGCATTTATAGTTAAGTCAACCGTCAACAACGATAGTTCCTTCGACATTGCCGATAATTGCGTTATAAATATTCTCAGGCTCCTTAAGCTCGAAAACGAAGGTCTTGATATGGTTTTCGTTTCCGAAGGAAGCAGCTGTAGAGTCCATAGCCTTGAGATCCTTAGCAAGTATCTCTTTGTAGGAGACCTCTTTGTAACGGGTAGCCTCGGGATCCTTCTTGGGATCAGCAGTGTAGATGCCGTCAATATTCTTGCCCATAAGAATAACATCAGCACCGATTTCTGCAGCTCTTACTGCTGCCGCAGTATCGGTAGAAATAAACGGTATACCCAATCCTCCGCCAAGTATAACCACTCTGCCTTTTTCAAGATGCGTAACAGCTCTGTTTCTTATATATGGTTCAGCGTACTGTTTCATTTCAACGGCGGTAAGTACTCTGGTTTCGATTCCATTCTGCTCAAAATAGTCTTGAAGACCGAGAGCGTTGATGGTAGTTGCCAGCATACCCATATGGTCTGCCCTGGTTCTGTCCATGTTGGTTCCCTGGCGTCCGCGCCAGATGTTGCCTGCACCAACGATAATGCAAACCTGACAACCAATCTCAACGCAGCGTTTTACTACTTTAGCTACGCGGTCTATCATATCATAGTCAAGTATGGGATACTCGCCCTTGGCCGCAAGCTCGAGTCTTCTCTCCTCGGAAGGAGCAAGTGCCTCGCCAGACAGCTTAAGTAGCACGCGTTTAAATTTAGGCTCGACTTTTTTGCTCATAAAGTTTATACCGTCCTTAATTTAATTACAAAAAGTACCGGAATGTTCCGATACATTTCCTATATTATATTGTAACCTATTTTTAGGAATTTGTAAAGAGGA
>JAZNFI010000064.1:0-4894 GCA_045589075.1 Candidatus Flemingiibacterium sp. | reverse complement strand
GCAAGCGGTATTAGCGACGGCTTTTATTTCTATAATAAAAGTAAAATTATTATATCACAAATAACATTCTTTTGCAATAGTCAATTCTCACACTCTATCGTTTTATCAAGTTAAAGCTTTTGTCAAATTTCTGCAAACTGCCCGTTCTCGTACAAATATGCCCTCTTATTTTTTCGGTCAATAATGTATTTCTCAAGTCCCACACGCTCCTCAAGTCCGGGAGCGAAATACTCAATGTCGGCGGAATCGGCATATTTCATAAAAGCACGCTTCAGCTCGCCACTGCCTCGCTTCAGCTCATGGCCGCCGATTTTGGGCGGTGACAGCTTTTGCGACGTAAGGAAATCCAGCAGCAGCGCCTCGGCAAGGCAGACGTCATC
Organism: Candidatus Flemingiibacterium sp.; assembly: GCA_045589075.1. GTDB lineage: Bacteria > Bacillota > Clostridia > Oscillospirales > CAG-272 > Flemingiibacterium. Next base: position 4,514 of record JAZNFI010000064.1, on the reverse strand, counting down.
GCCCTCATGCATAAAATCATACAGCTTTTCAAAAGCATTCGGCTGTGACAGTCCGGATATTCTTATATCCTCTGCCGCAAATGCAGCTCCAAGGCTATCAAGCATACCAAAAGGCGAATCACATCTGGAAAGTATAAGCTTCATTGAGCGGCTGAAGCTGCCGCCAAGGTATCGGTCGGCAAGCTCGTCAACTCTTTTGAGTCTTGTTATATCGTAAAACGAAAGACAATCCGTTGAGAGCACCTCATATGGCGGCTCCGACGAATATATACACCCAAACTCATGGACACGTCTCCTAAGCTCTGAGCCTCGGAGCAGCTTCAGAAAACCAAGTTGAAGCATATCGCATTTCCCGAAAACTGAATCGTAAGAGCGAGCGAAGCTTTCGATGCTTTCGTGTGGCAGTCCAGCGATAAGGTCGACATGAATATGGATATTGCCCATATCGTAAAGCCGCTTTATCTTATTTATGAGGTCATCGGTGTCGGAGTTCCGATTGACGCTGCGAAGGGTTTTAATATTTGTTGACTGCACACCGATTTCAAGCTGAATTTTGCCTTTAGGAAAACGGGATAATATCTCAAAGCTTTCCTCACAAAGCAAATCGGCGCATATTTCAAAATGATAGTTTTTGGTGTATTGTTCAGAGAGCAGTCCACTCCATATCTCCTTGGCTCTTTCTTTATCAAAATTAAATGTTCTGTCAACAAATTTTATTATCTTTATATTGTCAAGCTCCTCGAACATAACTAGCTCCAAAAGGGTATCCGCGGCACTCTTGGCGCGCACTTTTCCGCTAACTGCCGACAAGCAATATGCACAGCGGTATGGACAGCCTCGCGAGGACTCGTAATAAACTATTCTCGGTGCATCTGAAAGTTCTTCCTTTGCATATACCATTCCCTGCTTATAAAAATCCTCAAAAATACCGCCGTCAAGGATTGGCGGCAGTGGCTTATTATCTCGCAAGGCAGCGGCAAGAGTGACAAACGCTCGCTCACCCTCCCCTTTTATGATACAGTCAATAAATGGGTGCAAATCAAGTATTTCCTCGGCATCATATGACACCTCTGGGCCACCGAAAACAATTTTAGCATGAGGTAAAAGCTTTTTAAGGTCGGAGGCGTAACGGTACATTTCAGATATGTTCCATATATATGTGGAAAAGCCATAAACATCTGCGTTTTCGGAGTAAAGAGCCTCAAGCACCCGTCTTTGCTTGTCCTTTAGGTTAAACTCCGAAATAACACAAGAGAACCCCGCGGCGTCGAGGCTCTTTTTTATACAGCGCACCGCGAGGTTTGTATTAGTAAAGGACGAATTCAGAGCGAAAAGAACTATTTTAGGCATTGCCGTCTCCCTTACTGATCTTTATCAAGATTTTTTACGAATTCGCAAAGGTCACCGGTTGAATTGGGTTTGGCTAATATGTTTATCGCCTGCTTCATAACCTCGACCCTGCGTGGGTCGGCAAGAAGCTGGAATATCACGTCATCAAGAGTATCCGTAGACGATACTGCCATGGCAACACCGTTGTTTGTAAGGAAGTCGGTATTTCTGTCTTCCTGACCGGGGATGGGGTCAACGATTATCATTGGAAGCCCCTTTGCCAATGCCTCGGAGGTGGTAAGCCCGCCGGGTTTTGATATTATACAGTCGGAAGCGTCCATAAGCTTCTCTACATAGTTTATGTAACCGAGATTAAGTATGCGCTTCTCCGTCTTCATTTCATCAATGCGAAGCTTAGCCTCTCGATTATTGCCGCAAACGGTGATTATCTGGAAATCAAAGGGGACTTTATCTAGGGCTTTAACGGTATCCTCTATGTTTCCGTATCCCATGCTTCCGCTCATAAGAAGTACAGTGCGTTTGTCTATATCAAGACCAAGCTCTGCACGTACTTCTTCTTTATTCATCCGGTTTGAGAATTTGGGATGGATTGGTATTCCAAAAGGCAGTATCTGAGATTCCTTAAAACCTTTTTGAAGTGCCTGGTATCTCATCTGCTCATTGGCTGTTACAACGTAGTCAAGATTAAGTCCCTCCTCCCAGTAGGGATGGAACTTGAAATCGGTTACAATTCCTATCGACTTTGCCCGAAGCTCTCCCCGCTCCTTTAGCACATCGATTATCATAACCGGGAAAACATGGGTGCAAATGATGACGTCGGGGTCGTAATTATTTATGTATTTAAGAAGTTTTTTGCTCATTAAATTGCAGGTACCCCTGGTGGGCGAAATATCAGTGCGGGATTTTTTGCGTTTTTCGGCAAGCCTGTATGCACCCTTGTAGGCAAACTTAACGTTACCTGCTGCGAGAAGATAACACTTTGAAACGGTTTCACCAATCACGCGGTTAAGATATTCAAATGTATCAAGCATCTGCGCCTCACAGCCCATTGACTCAAGGTGAGCACACAATGCCCTGGCAGTGGAATTATGACCCTGCCCTGCGGTTACGGATAAAACAAGAACTTTCATTGTACATCTCCTTAGTGCCGTGTAGTGGAAAACATATAAATCCAAAACACGAAGATAACTATTTCCCTGTATATTTTACAACTTTTTTAAATAAAAATCAATACCTTGACAAAATCTTTTACATATGATATAATTATTAGGCGATTTTTGGTATGCGGGTGTGGCGGAATGGCAGACGCGCCAGACTTAGGATCTGGTGTCCCCGACGTGCAGGTTCAAGTCCTGTCACCCGCACCAACGAAACGGCATGGGCTTCTGCCCGTGCCGTTTTGTTCTTGTGGGTAATTGGCTCGCGAAGATGCACCGCAAGAACGCAAACACATAATCCCCATAGCGTTTTCTTGTGTACCATTTGTAACATTTTTTAAAAATAGCTTGTATTTTATTGGGTGTTGGTGTATACTTAATAGGCTGACAGTTCGCTTGTACCATCCTGTCATAAAACAAAACCAGGACTACTATTCATAACTATGAATTCTGTGGCTTTGCGTTTTGTAAAGCCATTTTTTATTTTATAAATGATATTATTTTGGCTGTGATGCCTTTTCGTACGGAGAAAATCATGGATAACAAAAAATTACCCGCAAAACTTAACTCGTCATCATTGGTCAGTTGGATTATACGTGAAAAGAAGGAAACCGAAATTCTGCTGAGGTGCATACCCTCAACGGTTGTTTCATTATTTGTTGTCAGCGTCATTTGCATGAATCTGCTTGCAAATAAAACTCTCGTTCAAACTCCCTTTATTGCATTGGATGGCGGTATTCTCATTTCTTGGTTATCTTTTATGTGCATGGATATAATCACAAAATATTTCGGACCGAAGGCGTCCAACAAAATCGCTGTCCTGGCATCAGCAATAAATCTATTGACTTGTCTAATTTTCTATATTGCCAGCATCATTCCATCAAATGCAAATGATTACACAACCCTTAACACCATCCTTGGCGGAACATGGTTTATCCTCTTCGGCAGTACCATTGCATTTCTTGTATCAGCGCTCATAAACAATTTTCTAAATCACACAATTGGGAGAGCATTAAGACACCGTCACGACGGAAAGCTGACATATGCCGCACAATCATATATATCCACGTTCATTGGACAGTTTGTGGATAACTTCATTTTCTCGGTTATTGTATTCGTTGTATTTGCGCCAATTTTCTGGGACGGTTTTCATTGGACAATGTTGCAATGTACGGTTTGCGCTTTAACCGGCGCTGCAGCAGAGCTGGTAATGGAAATTCTTTTTTCACCCATCGGTTATCGCATTTTAACTAAATGGAAAAAACACAATATAGGGCAAGAGTATCTGTCATACATTAACGGAGGTAAACAGCTTTGAAGGTTTTAATAACGGGAACATCGCAGGGCATCGGACTGGCAATCGCCGAACTGTTTTTGAATAAGGGACATGAGGTAATAGGAATCGATCGCAAGGTGGCGGGGATATTTCACAACAATTATTCCCACCATATATGTGACGTGCGTGACTACGAAGGTCTTCCGAACATCCACGGTGTCAACATACTAATAAATAATGCAGGAACACAAAATGAGTGTGACATTGATATTAATCTTAAAGCACTGATATATATTACAGAAAAATACGGTGTACAAAAGGAGATTCACTCCATTTTAAACATTGGTTCTGCAAGTGCACATACCGGTGCTGAATTTCCGGAATACTGTGCAAGTAAAGGCGGTATACTGGCATATACCAAGAATGTTGCCAGCCGTATAGCTGTATACGGAGCTACCTGCAACAGTCTGGATCCCGGCGGAGTATTAACTCCTCTAAATGAATGTGTAATGAATGACCCCTGTCTTTGGGAACAAATCATGAAGGAAACACCGCTTAAGCGGTGGGCAACTCCGGAAGAAATTGCCGAATGGGCATATTTTCTGACAAGCATCAACTCCTTCTGCACAGGGCAGAACATACTTGTTGACGGCGGCGAATCTATAAATTACCATTTTATCTGGAAAGAATAGATATATGATAAAAATATACACCCCTCGGGCATGAAGTGA
>JAZNFI010000063.1:0-9545 GCA_045589075.1 Candidatus Flemingiibacterium sp. | reverse complement strand
CGCCTCCGCAAAAACGGCCGTTTGCAATAGCCGTAAGGAGTAGTTCGGAATCTATCACATCACCGTCATCGCCAAGCAGTTCATCATAAGCTACTAACTTTTTGCTCTTGCAGTTAATACAACGCTCAAGAAGAACGTCTGCTGCTTTTACGTTCACGGGCTCGTCACTATAAATCGTGGTAACAACAATATTGTCGCCCTCAGAAGAAACAGACAGAATACCGTCCCCGGCACTGGCCTTTACCTTTGCAATATCAGCCATACCCTCGCAGGGAATACCAACCGCATACACCTTTTCACGGTCAAATCTGTGCTCGGTCAGCAGCTGATTAAAGCTGTATGTATCACAGGGCTTGAGAAAAACGAGAATTTTGCCCTCAAGCTTCTGAGTTTTTGAAACAAGGTATTTGGAGAAGTTTGCACCGCAGAAATCGTTGTAAACAAAGCCATTTTTCATTTCTTCGGCGTTTTTGAAAAGAGTCGGAGTTACATCGTAGCCAAACTCACCGGTACCCCAGCCGAGAACACAGCTCACCGTACCGTTTGCAAGAAGCTCGGAGGCTTTTTCGATCAATTGTTCGCGAGTTATTTTTTGCATCTCAAATCCTCCAATCTATTGTTCTCACCAAGCGCTGTCACCTTTTCTACGAAATCATTCATCGTAGCAGCAAATTTTGCGCCTTCTGCAGCGGAAACCCACTCTACGCGAGTACGTTCTCTTTCAATGCCCAGAAAGTCAAGCATGGAGAAAAGTGCAGCCATTCGGCGGCGAGTATAATAGTTACCCGAGGTGTAATGACAGTCGCCGGGATGACAGCCGCAGATAATAACGCCGTCAGCACCGCGCTGGAATGCACGCAGAATAAACATAGGGTTCACTCTGCAGGAGCAAGGAACTCTGATGATTTTAACGTCTGCAGGGTAATTCAGACGGTTATTTCCGGCAAGGTCTGCACCTGCATAGGAGCACCAGTTGCAGCAGAACGCGACAATCAAAGGCTTAAATTCTTTTATCTCATTGGAGACGGTTCCACTGGGAGTTATCTCTTGCATATCGCGTCAACCTCCGCCATAATCTGATTATTCTTGAATCCGTTAAGATCCATTGCTCCCGAAGGACAAGCAACGGTACAAGCTCCGCATCCCTGACATACCGCAGGATTTACCGATGCTACGCGGCGAACCTTAACCGTACGGTCGGGCATACGGAATTCTTTATTAAGATACGAAATTGCGCCGTAGGGACATACCCTCTCACAGCTTGAGCAGCCGTTGCACAAGAGCTCGTCAGAGCTTGCAACACAAGGATTGCCCGTAAGCTTATCCTTGCAGAGAAGTCCAATGACCTTGGATGCCGCCGCACCTGCCTGGGATACGGTTTCGGGAATATCCTTGGGACCTTGACAAGCACCCGAAAGGAATACACCTGCCGTGGGACTTTCCACGGGGCGGAGCTTGGGATGCGCTTCGGTGAAAAAGTCATTGGTATCCATACTTGCCGTAAGCATAGTGGCAAGCGGACGCGCGGACTTGTCAGGCTCAATAGCCGCCGCCAGAACGACCAGGTCTGCATCAATATGGAGTTGCTTATTGGAAATAAGGTCAGATGCCTGAACCTTCAGCTTATCACCCTCGGGAACGACCTTGCCGACCATTCCCTTAACATATTTAACGCCATACTCCTCCACCGCACGGCGATAGAACTCATCGAAATTCTTACCGGGAGTTCTGACGTCGATATAGAATACGTAAACCTCCGTATCCGGGTATTTATCGCGTGTAAGCATTGCGTGCTTAGCTGTATACATACAGCAGATCTTCGAGCAGTATTCCTTGCCCTTTTCGGCACAAGCTTCACAGCGTGAGCCTACACACTGAACGAAAACGATGGTGTGCGGATGCTTTCCGTCAGAAGGACGGAGAAGCTTACCTGCAGAAGGACCTGCCGCATTAGTAAGACGCTCAAATTCAAGCGAGGTGATGACATCCTTCGACTGGCTGTACGCATACTCGTCGAACTTATCCATGCTTATAGGATTATATCCTGTGGCAACTACGATTGCACCGTACTTTTCTTCGATTATCTCATCCTTCTGAGTATAATCGATAGCACCAGCCGCACAAACCTTTGCGCAGACACCGCATTTGCCGTTTTTCAGCATATTGCAGGCATTGGCGTCGATAGTCGCAACCTTAGGTACCGCCTGCGCAAACGGAATATAGATTGCATGACGGTTATCCATGCCGAGATTAAACTCGTTGGGTATCTTTTTCATAGGACATTTTTCTACACAAGCACCACAGCCTGTGCAAATATCCTCTTTTACGAATCTCGCCTTTTTCCTAATCGTTACATCGAAATTTCCGACGAATCCGTGTACGTCGGTAACTTCACTGTAAGAAAAGATGCGAATCTTTTCGTTCTGCGAAGCGTCAACCATCTTCGGTGTAAGAATACAAGCCGCGCAGTCGAGGGTTGGGAAGGTTTTGTCAAGCTGCGCCATTTTGCCGCCGATGGTGGGCTGCTTTTCTACAATATCTACGGGAAAGCCCGCATCTGCAATATCAAGGGCAGTCTGAATACCTGCGATACCGCCGCCAATAACAAGTGCGCGCTTGGTAACGGGTGACTCTCCAGGAGTAAGGGGTGCATTAAGATTCACCTTTGCAACAGCCGCCTTGCCGAGAATTATTGCCTTCTCGGTACCCGTAATCATATCCTTATGTACCCAAGAGCACTGCTCCCGGATGTTTGCTATCTCAACCATATACGGATTAAGACCTGCCGCAGCCGCGGTTTTACGGAAGGTAGCCTCGTGCATTCTGGGAGAACACGAGCATACTACGATACCTGTGAGATTATGCTCTTTGACGGCATTCTTGATCATATCCTGACCTGCCTGAGAGCACATATACTGATAATTTTCGGAAAAGACTACGCCGGGCTCATTTTTCAGTGCCTCGGAAACCGCCTGCACGTCAACCGTGCCTGCGATATTGCTTCCGCACCAGCATACAAAAACACCAACTCTTTGCATCTGTCTTTTCCTCCTTTACTTTGTGTATTTTCTGAATGCGCTTACGAGAAGCTGCTGGGGAGTGTCCTCCTCGATCATAGCAGGAACGTCGTTTGCGGTCATGCGGTTAGCTCCCTGCTTTCTTATTGCGGTAAGGCGAACAGCCTCAACCACCTTGGCAGGCTCAACGCCTCTCGGACATCTGTCAACGCAGGCAAAGCAAGACAGACACTTGTAGAGCGAATCAGAATCAAGAAGCGGCTGAATATCTCCCGTTTCTACCATGCCAACGAACTGATGAGGATGATATTCCATTTCATCATACATAGGACAGGTCGCGGAGCATTTACCGCATTTCATGCATTTTTTTGTGTTTACATTGCTAATTCTTATAATTTCTTCACGGAGATACTTATTGTTTTCCATTCGTATCCTCCTTTACGCCGAGAGCTTCGGCAAGAAGCTCTGTGAAATATACGATGGGAAAATCCGCACCGCATTTTTCGAGATTGTATTTGCAAAGCGGGCAAGCGGTAACTATCATTTCCGCTCCTGCCGCCCTTGCGTTTTCAATGATTGCCAGCGCATTTTTCTTTGCGGCATCAGGACTTTCAACCGAAATGTACGCGCCACAGCATTCGTTTCTTCTTGCGTAAACCACCGCTTCTGCACCAAGTGCGCAAATCAGATCTTCCATGATCGACGGATTTTCGGGATCATCCATGCGCATGACCTTGTTAGGGCGCAGAAGAAGACAACCGTAATATGCTGCAATCTTTTTACCCTTCAGACTGTTCACGACCTTTTCCTTTAGCGCGTCGAAGCCGACAAGCTCGCGAAGCATTTCGAGATAATGATATACCTCTGTTTCGCCGTTATAGCCGCCGTCAGCCGCCATATAACGGTTTACCTTGGCAGCAAACTCCGGATTATTTTGCATGGCGTAGTTTGTCTGCTTTATCACGTTATGGCAGGCAGAGCAAACCGTTACGAGCGGCTGTCCCTTGTCGTTTGTCGCTTTGAGCGCGCGAACAGAAGAAAGCTTTGTCGCAACCTCGCTTGCAGAGGAGGTAAACACACCGCCGCAGCACTGCCACTCATCAATTTCTTCCAAGGTGACACCGAGAGCCTCAGCGGATCTGTATGCGTACATATCAAGATCCTTTGCCTTGTTCTTTAGTGTACACCCGGGGAAATAACTAACTTTCATTTAATTACCTCCGAATTTATACCATCTTTTCGGGATGGAATACCTCATCAAATTTTTCAGCAGTCAGGAAGCCAAGCTCAATGCAGGCCTCCTTCAGCGAAATATTGTCTTTATACGCCTTCTTTGCAGTCTTTGCAGCGTTTTCATAACCGATGTACGGGTTAAGTGCGGTAACAAGCATAAGCGAGTTATGAAGATTATGATGCATCTTCTCCCTGTTAGCCTTAATACCAACCGCACAGTTTTTGTTGAAGGAAATAATTGCCTCCGCCATCAGTCTGGCAGACTGAAGAAAGTTATATGCGCATACCGGCATAAAAACATTCAGCTCAAAGTTACCCTGGGATGCCGCCATAGAAACGGCAACATCATTACCCATAACCTGAACGGCAACCATTGTTACAGCCTCACACTGTGTGGGGTTTACCTTTCCGGGCATTATGGAAGATCCGGGCTCATTTTCGGGTATAAAGATTTCGCCAAGACCGTCGCGGGGACCCGATGCAAGCCAGCGGACATCGTTCGCAATCTTCATCATATCGCAGGCAAGCGCCTTGATCGCACCGTGTGCGAAAACGAGCTCATCCTTGGAGGTAAGCGCGTGGAATTTGTTTTCGGCGGTTTCAAACTTTTTGCCTGTGATCTCGGAAACCGCGTCGGCAACCTTCACATCAAAGCCATCGGGAGCGTTAAGTCCCGTGCCAACGGCTGTTCCACCGAGAGCAAGCTCATAAAGCGGCTCTATGGAGCGTTTGATAAGCTCAATGTCTTTTTCAAGACTTGAACGCCATCCGCTTATTTCCTGGCTGAATTTAATCGGAGTTGCATCCTGCAGATGTGTTCTTCCGCTTTTTACAACACCTTCGTTTTCCGCTTCAAGTCTTTTGAAGGTATCAACAAGCTCCTCTACTGCCGGAATCAGCTTATCCTCTAAAGCAAGAACAGCAGCAATGTGCATAGCCGTGGGAAATGTGTCGTTGGACGACTGGCTCATATTGGAATCGTCGTTGGGATGGAGCAGCGTTTTACCTGCAATCTGATTACCGCGGTTTGCGATAACCTCGTTTGCATTCATATTGGACTGTGTGCCCGAGCCTGTCTGCCAAACAACAAGCGGAAAATGGTCGTTAAGCTTGCCTGCAATAACCTCATCGCAAGCCGCCGTGATAGCAGCCAGCTTTTCGTCGGTCATCTTTTCGGGACGCAGCTTGTGGTTTGTGATAGCAGCAGCCTTTTTCAAAATTCCGAACGCGTGAATTATTTCAGCAGGCATGGTTTCAATACCGACGCCTATCTCAAAATTTTCATGACTTCTCTGTGTCTGAGCAGCCCAAAGACGGTCAGCGGGCACCTTCATTTCACCCATTGAATCGTGTTCTATACGGTATTCCATAAGTATTATATCCTTTCTTGTACGAACGTTATTTTAAGATAGTGACAGCATCTGTGTGAGCTATTTTGTATTAAGCTTCCCCATTGTTTGCATTAGAAAGTAATGCTCTTTATTACATTTTTAAGCGCCTCTGCTGATTTGTGAAGCTTAGCAAGTTCTTCATCGGCAAGATTTTGAACAATGATAGACCGAACGCCTGTATGATCAACCAGCGACAGCGTGCTAAGACAAACATCGCTGATTCCGTATTCTCCCTCGTGAAGTGAAGAAACCGTCAAAGCCGTCTCTGCGCTTCCGCTGAAAGATTTTACAATATGAGTTGACGCCATAGCGATACCGTACACAGTACAGCCCTTACGCGAAATAATCTTACCGCCCGACTTTCTTACGTAGGTTTCGACTTCCTCATGAGTATATTCGGCGGGATTTATATAATCGGAAGCAGCGGCGTTTTTGAACTCTGGCAGCGGAACTCCTGCAATGGTAGCAGTCGACCAAGCAACAAACGAGGTATCTCCATGCTCACCCAAAACATTGGCGTGAACCTGCTGCTTGTTTATGTTGTAGATTTCAGAAAGACGTGTGCGCAAACGAATTGTATCAAGGACCGTTCCGGTACCAAAAACCTGATTTTTCGGAAGCCCTGTATATTTCAAGAATGCATACGTCAAAATATCCACAGGATTTGAAACGATTATGTAAATTGCATCGGGGGCAGCCTTTACGATCTCGGTTGATATTTGCTTGATTATACCAATGTTTGTCTGTACCAACTCAAGTCTGCTCTGTCCGGGCTTTCTTCCGATTCCGGAAGCGATAATCACAACCTCAGATCCGACTGCATCCTCATAGGTGCCGGCATAAATATCGCAGTTGTCGATAAAAGGAGTTCCTTGCTTGATGTCAAGTGCTTCACCTTTTGCTTTTTCCGTGTTTATGTCGATCAGAACGACCTCGGAAGCGGCACCGCGAGTCAACAGTGCAAATGCGGTGGTTGCGCCAACAGCGCCTGCGCCTATAATTGTAACTTTCTTTTGCATATCAATTCTCCCATAGATTAAAAATTACTTATTTTTATTTGCTTGCCGGAATTACTTCTCTCAAAATCCCCTATCATCCCGGAGAGTAACGGAATCTTTACTTTGTAATAATCAAATTACTATATCAGAGATACGGTTATTTACATACCACCAATCAATAAGATGATTACTATGAATATAAACAGTTTCGTTTCGCCATGAAACCGCTTGAGCACTAATCATATGTATTTTTCGGTTAGTCTCCGGAGGGAATGTGAGCGGATCTAATTCGCGTATTAGATCCTTCATATCGAACAACTATATATAACATATTATAACATATTACAAGGAGAAATTCAATAGTATATTTGTTATTTTTTAAACAAACTTTAGGGAAATTTTCGCTCATACTAGGTTAAGATGATGAAGCAGCTTGAAAATCGTTTTCCATTCAGACCAACAAAGAACCGAAATGCGTAAAATCATTTCGGTTCTTTAGTATTCTTGTCAGCCAGCCCCTCTTTTTTAATTGTCCCTTTTATCTCGACAGTATGACCTTGTCGCTTGTCATTTGACTGCCGCTTGATGCCTCGAACATTTGAAGAAGCTGCTCTATGGTAAGCTTTTTCTTTTCCTCACCCTTTACGTCAACTACAATTCGTCCCTCATGCATCATAATGAGGCGATTTCCCACACGGATAGCGTCCGACATATTGTGGGTAATCATAATCGTCATAAGGTTATCCTTTGAAACAATATCCTCGGTAATATCAAGGACTTTCTTAGCTGTTTTTGGGTCAAGTGCTGCGGTATGTTCGTCAAGAAGAAGCAGTTTCGGCTTCTTGAGTGTTGCCATTAGAAGTGTAAGTGCCTGACGCTGACCGCCTGAAAGAAGTCCCACCTTGGCGGTAAGTCTGTTTTCAAGACCTAAATCCAGGATTTTGAGAAGCTCTTTATACTCTTTTCTTTCCCTCGCTGTGATACCGGCACGCAGAGTTCTTCTTTCGCCTCTGCGTGCGGCAAGAGCGAGATTTTCCTCAATCTGCATATCTGCCGCCGTACCCGTCATCGGGTCCTGAAATACTCGTCCGAGATATTTCGCCCTCTTATGCTCGGGAAGCCTTGTTACGTCAACTCCGTCAACGATAATATTGCCGCAATCCACTGGATAAACGCCTGCTATCATATTAAGCATCGTGGATTTACCTGCACCGTTGCCGCCGATGACCGTTACGAAATCGCCATCTTCAAGGTGAAGATCAATACCGCCCAGAGCTTTCTTTTCGTTTACCGTTCCGGGGTTAAAAGTTTTTTCTACGCCTATAATGTCAAGCATTTGTCTTTTCCCCCTTCGGTTTTTTTATATGCTTCGCTCTGTACTGCCTCTTCCAGTACGGAATGGCAAGGAATATTGCAACTATCGACGCAGACAGGAGCTTTAAGAGGTTTGCATCGAAGCCAAGGGTGATAACCGTCTGAATAACGATGTAATAAATGACCGATCCGAACGCAACGGACAGAAGTCGCAGAGCAAAATTTTTGAAGAGTTTTCCGAACAGTGCTTCGCCGATAATAACGGCGGCAAGACCGATAACAATCGAGCCTTGTCCCATCTTAACATCCGCAAAGCCCTGATACTGGGCGAGAAAAGCACCTGAAAAAGCAACAAGACCGTTGGAAAGCATAATGCCGAGAACTTTATTGAGGCTTGTGTTTATGCCCTGTGCACGACTCATATTCTGATTGATACCCGTAGCTCTTATGGAGCATCCCATTTCCGTGCCGAAGAACCAATAAAGAAGTGCTGTCAAAACAAGCAGAACAATCCCCACGGTTATAATAGGGTTGTGGAAGGCAAATTCCTTTACCCAACGCAGAGAAACAAGCAAATCTGTCTGATTTACGTTGATTGACTGATTAGACTTGCCCAGAATCTTCAGATTAATTGAGTAAAGCGAAAGTTGGGTCAGGATACCTGCTAAAATTGGCGGAATTCCCATAAGCGTGTGCAATAGACCCGTAATAGCGCCTGCCAGAAGACCTGCAACGAATGCGGCAAGCATGGCAAGCCAGAGATTGCATCCGTTCAGTATAAGAATAACTGCTACCGCGCCGCCCGTTGCGAAAGAGCCGTCAACGGTAAGGTCGGCAACGTCAAGGATTCGATATGTAATGTAAACACCGATTGCCATAATACCCCATATGAGACCTTGGGATACCGAACCGGGAATGGCGCTCAGTAATTGTTCAAGTATTTCCATTTTAATTCACCCTTATATTATAGGCATATAGCCGGAGCTTTTTCACTCCGGCTAAAAGTGCGTATGTTTATTATTCTTCGATTGCTACGTAGCCCTCAAGAGGTGTAATACCAAGAGCCTCGCAGTTTTGCTTGTTGTACTTGGGAGTCTGTTTTTCAGCATAACCGATCGCCATTGTTGAGATGTCCTCGCCGTCGCGGAGAATCTTTACTGCCATTTTGCCGGTAGCGTAACCGAGATCGTAGTAGCTGATGGAAAGAGTTGCAATACCGCATCCGGAGCAGATTCCCTCTTCGCCTGCGACTACAGGAATTTTAGCAGGCTCACAGATATTATCAATAATACCGGTGTTCTCAGCAACGGTATTGTCGGTAGGAACATAGATCACGTCGCTGTTAGCTACCGCCGTTGTACAAATCTGCGCGAGGTCGTTGGAATCTGTGAAGGGGTAAAGAGTTGCGGTAAGACCCTTGTTTTCAAGCTCCGCCTTGATTACATCAACCTGATATTGGCTGTTAGGCTCCTTTGAGCAGTAAAGCAAGCCAACCTTCTTGGCATCCGGGCACCATTCGGTAATCATTTCGGCCTGCTTGTCAAGAGGTGCAAGATCGGATGTACCGGAAATGTTTCCGCCAACCGTTCCGT
>JAZNFI010000062.1:0-3745 GCA_045589075.1 Candidatus Flemingiibacterium sp. | reverse complement strand
CAAGGAATCACAGGCAGTAATATTTGATAAAATTCTCACAGCGGCGCTTACTAATTATCCATTTGATCCGAATAATCCCTCGGATCCTATGAACCCCATTAATACTATTTGTCAGCTTGTGACCTCTATGAATGGCGGTGACATTCAGGTAACGCACAAGAACTTCGTTAAGCTTCTTCCCGTGCTTCAACCCACATCGCCCCTCCTTGCCATAAACGGTATTGCAGGTCTTACAAATATTGTTGGTGCTGAAGATATGGCACTTATCGACAAAACCTTCCGTGATGCCCATACGGATCTCACATTGCCTGAGAATCTCACCGGAATGAATCTCGCTATGGCTCTCTCAGCCACTCCCGAACTCAAGGCTGAATATCTTGGAATGATCGTTGACAAGGCAATCGCAAAGAACAAAACGGGAGTTGACACTCTTTGCGGTATCGTCTCGGGTACTGCGGGCGAGATGATCACTTCCGATAATCTCAAAGAAAAGCTCCCGAGCTTGAATATGATGGCTCTTGGCGCTTCCTTCGCCGGAATAGAGGGTCTCGCATCGCTTGCCGGCGAAGAGGAAATGACAAAAATATACGCAGACACTCACGATATCCTTATGACGCTTTCAGTCAATGAAGAAATGTTCCTTATGATACTCGGCTCAATGAAAGCTGAGGACGAAACCTTCAAGCTGCTTGAAGAAACCCTCTACGGCATGGCTCCTCAGATCGACGAGACCTACGAGAGCATTCTCAAGAAGCTTCACAACCAGGAGATAGCTTCCCCTGCCTCTATCAACTTCTACGCAAAGGATTTCGAGTCCAAGGAAAAAATCGAGGCATTCATTAAGGAATATAACGACAATGCAGATAAGGAATACGAAGAATTTGTTGCCGAATACGAAAAAGAGCACGACGGCAAGAAGCCCGAGGGTGTAACATCCAAGGCGGTTCAGTACAGCGACCTTGTAGGCTCGCTTATGTCCTCCGTAACTACGATCGTAAACGTAATTTCCTACGTTCTTATCGCCTTCGTAGCAATTTCCCTTGTAGTTTCTTCGATTATGATCGGCATAATCACTAACATTTCGGTTCTTGAAAGAACCAAGGAAATCGGTATTCTCCGCGCTATCGGTGCTTCAAAGAAGGACGTATCCAGAGTGTTTAATGCCGAAACGGTGATAATCGGATTCTGCGCGGGCTTGTTGGGAGTAGTGGTCACTATGATACTTTGCATCCCCGCCAGCTTTATAGTCCAAGCCATTACAGGGTTCAACAATATCACAGCGTTCGTTCCTCTCCCGGCTGCAATAATACTCGTTGTTATCAGTGTCCTCTTGACAATGATCGCAGGTATTATACCCGCAAGAAGCGCGGCAAAGAAGGATCCCGTAATCGCCCTTAGAAGCGAATAATTAAATATCTATAAAACATAAAACAAGCCGTCACAACCGTGACGGCTTGTTTTATATGCGCAAGAATTAAGAATTAATCGGTAATATCATCGGTATCGTCGGAAACCTCAAAGTCTTCCTTGGAAGCTCCGCAAAGGGGGCAAACCCAATCCTCGGGGATGTCATCAAACTCAGTGCCGGGCTCGATTCCGGTCTCTTCATCTCCAAGAGCGGGGCGATAAACGTATCCACACAGTTCGCACACGTAATTCTTCATTAGAATTCTCCTTAAATTATTATTTTTTTAAATTTTCACTTGATAAATACAACTATTATATATTATTACAACTTGAAGAAAATGTCAATATCACATATATAACAAATTTTTCAATGCGAAATAGTTCGCTTTTATACGAAATATTCAAAACTGCTCAAATTGCAGACACAGAAACCGATTTTTAACACTATTATATGGTTTAACTCCACTTTGTACCGGCTTTTCACGGAATAATCCTCCTCTCGCACTCATAATATTCATTGAGTACAAGCTGAGAAAACGGAGGAAGCGCACAATGGCATCAAGAACAAGGACTTTTTTCCTAAACGCGATATCAGTGACCGCATCGGCAATACTTATGCGCGCAATAGGTATGCTGTTCAGTGCGATAGTCGCCCAAAAAGCCGGAAGTGAAGCTATGGGTCTTTATTCACTGCTCGGCAGCGTTTATGCATTCTCTATAACCCTTGCCACGGCGGGAATTAATCTCGGAACTACAAGAATAGTCTCTGATGCTTTAGGCATCGGTGATGAAGCTCTTGCTAAAAAATCCGCCTCTCGCGCACTGCTTATTTGTACCTTGACGGGCGGATTGGCGACCGTATTGCTGCTCTCTCTTTCAAAAATTATAGGAGTATATTTGCTTGGAGACGTCAGAACCGTCACACCACTGCGAATCCTTGCACTGACTCTTGTGCCAATCGCAATTTGCTCCTGCCTTTCCGGATATTTCACGGCAGTAAGACGAGTGAAAGTAAATGCAGCGTCACAGGTAGCGATACAGTTTGTCAGAATAGGCGCGACGGTATTTTTTCTTTCATTGCTTGTCGATAAAGGAACAGAAGAAGCATGTATCGCCCTCGTTCTCGGGGGCGCGGTATCAGAATTTTTGTCACTGATATTCACTTGTTTCCTTTATCTTATCGACAAAAGAAAACTCAAGGGAGAAAAAAGCAAGACCGACACAGGCACAACCAAAAAGCTCTTATCCATCACCCTGCCCGTAACCTTCAGCGCCTGTATTCGCTCTGCGCTCAGTATGATTCAGCACGTGCTTGTACCAAGAGGCATTAAAGCAAGTGGCAGAAGCTGGGAAGCCGCGCTTTCTTCCTACGGTGCCCTTCACGGTATGGCAATGCCGCTTATTCTATTTCCGTCCGCTATCACCTCTGCCTTTGCAGGCTTACTTATCCCCGAGGTCAGTGAATGCTGCGTGACAGGAGACGATGAAAGACTAAAACGTGTCGCTTACAGATCATTTACCCTCTCCCTCGCCTTTTCAATCGGTGTCAGCGGCATAATTCTCTTCTTTTCCGAAGAACTGGGCATGCTTGTCTACGGCAATGCCGAAGCAGCGACATATATCAGAATCATGGCGCCTCTTATCCCTGTAATGTACGTTGACAGTAACGTTGACGCGATCCTGAAGGGCTCTGGGCATCAAGTATATTCGATGAACGTTAATATTGCCGACACACTCACCGCCTGCCTTTTTGCAATATTTCTTATACCAAAGCTGGGCATCTGGGGTTACGTCATATCGATATATGCCACAGAAATACTTAACACTTCACTCAGCCTTATAAAAATGAGCTCGGTCAGCAAAATTAAATTCAAGGTATTCCATCAGTTGATCATGCCTATACTCTGCATCATAGGCGCAACTAATCTCTCATTTTTATTTATAAATATACTTGACCTCAAAGCACAAAAACTTGCCTCTCTTATCATCGGAATATTATTGACGCTTGTCATATATATTGTTCTTCTGATCGTGACAAAAACAGTCGGTAAGGACGAAAAGGAATTTTTATATCCGGCACTTATGAGCGAAAAAAGCTACAACAAAAAATTTAGACAAGTATAAAACAAACACCCCACAAGCCAAAACTTGTGGGGTGTTTGTAACTATAATTAGAATGACAATATATAAACCGAAGTTAAAAGCGCAACTTGTTTACAATCGTATTATTACAGTTTTACTGAGCAGAGCGTCTTGCTTCGAAGCACTTGCTGCAATATACGGGTCTGTCGCTGGAAGGCTGGAAAGTAAGCTTAGCCTCGCCGCCACACTCGCTACA
>JAZNFI010000061.1:0-8596 GCA_045589075.1 Candidatus Flemingiibacterium sp. | reverse complement strand
ACAGAACGACATGGCTACGATCCGACTTCCTCTGTAAATCATCCCGCCTGCAACGATAGTGACCTCAACGCGCTCGCGGTTCTTTGGTGCGGAGAGTTTGACGGTTGCCGTGGGTTCGTCACGGAAGTATTTGTCGAACTTGTCAAGCTTCGTCTTGGCGATGGGTTTGAAATCTTCTGGTACGCTTAACTGTCTGCCAACATAGTTAATAATCATAAACTCTCCACCTTTTATTTTTTATTTGCAGAAGGAACAGGCTTGTGTGACCTATCTCCCCCTTGCATATATATTATACCATATATTACTAAAATAATCAATAGGAAAACCGAAAAATCTTATATATTTTTTGTGAACAATCACCAAGCAAAATTGCATACCATTTTCAGAGGAAATAACTTGAAAAGCATTGACAGAATGGGCAAAAATATGATATAATATAACGTATGCAGATATTGCATCACTTGGACTAACAAAAGAAATAATTACATATATGGAGGACATCGCTATGTCAACAAAGCTTCGTGCCGGCATCGTCGGCGCAACCGGTATGGTTGGTCAGAGATTTATAACACTTCTTCAGGATCATCCTTATTTTGAAATAACCGCCCTTGCAGCTAGCCCCCGCAGTGCAGGCAAGACCTACGAGGAGGCTCTCGGCGGAAGATGGAAGCTTTCCACCCCCATGCCCCAATCCGTAAGGAATATGGTTGTAATCGACGCCTCAAAGCTTGACGTTATGGCAGAGCTTGTAGACTTTGTATTCTGTGCGGTTGATATGAAGAAGGACGAGATAAAGGCACTCGAGGAGGCTTACGCCAAAGCGGAGATTCCCGTTGTATCGAATAATTCCGCTAACCGCTGGACTCCCGACGTTCCTATGGTCATTCCGGAAATCAACGACGCTCACCTTGAGGTTATTGCTTCCCAGAGAAAGCGTCTTGGAACAAAGCACGGTTTTATTGCTGTAAAGCCCAACTGCTCTATCCAGTCATACGTTCCTGCGCTCACCCCTCTTCTCAAATATGAGCCTACTGAAATTGTCGCTACTACCTACCAGGCAATCTCCGGTGCAGGCAAGACCTTTAACGAGTGGCCTGAAATGATCGACAATGTAATCCCCTATATAGGCGGCGAGGAGGAAAAGTCCGAACAAGAGCCTCTCCGCGTTTGGGGTAAGGTGGTAAATGGCGAAATCGTTAAGGCTGACGCGCCCCTTATTACTACCCAGTGCATCCGCGTGCCCGTTACCGACGGTCACACTGCGGCTGTATTTGTAAGATTCAAGAATAAGCCCACAAAAGAGGAAATACTTAAAGCTTGGGCAGATTATTCCGGCAAGCCCCAGGAGCTTGAGCTTCCTCATGCTCCGAAGCAGTTTATTCACTATTTCGAGGAGGATAACCGTCCACAGGCAAATCTTGACCGCAATTTAGAGGGCGGCATGGCTATTTCCATCGGACGTCTTCGTGAGGATACACTTTTTGACTACAAATTTGTGGGACTTTCTCACAACACTCTTCGCGGTGCTGCAGGCGGTGCTGTTGAAATAGCTGAGCTTCTTTACAGACTCGGTTATCTTACAAAATAATTCTACACGAGGCTGTGCCGTAAAATGCGGCACAGCTGAATGTGCTTAATTGGCAATTTTATTTCCCGATTCGAGAGGGATCCAACAACATAAATTACAGGAGAAAAAACGAACATGAAGTACGACATCCTTATAGTGGGCGGCGGCGGACGCGAGCATACTATAGCCGCAACACTCAAAAAATCCCCCAAGTGTGGTAAACTCTATATGGCACCGGGTAACGGCGGTACAGCTTTGATAGCTGAAAATCTTCCTGTCAAGGCTACGGACATCGACGGTGTTGTTGCAGCGGCAAAGGAAAAGAAGGTTGACCTTGTTTTCGTTGCACCCGACGATCCTCTGATGCTCGGTATGGTTGACAGACTTGAAGCCGAGGGTATCCGTGCTTTTGGTCCCCGTTCCAATGCGGCGATTATTGAGGGCAGTAAGGTGTTCTCAAAAGACCTCATGAAGAAATACAGCATTCCCACGGCGGGCTATGAGGTGTTCGAAAACTCCGTTGATGCCATTGCATATATAAAGGCACAGAACAGCTTCCCGGCGGTTATAAAGGCAGAGGGACTTGCCCTCGGCAAGGGTGTTATTATTGCCGAGGATATGGCGGCTGCTGAGGCAGGCGTTCACGAGATAATGGACGACAAGGCATTCGGTGATGCAGGCAACCGTGTGGTAATCGAGGAATTTCTGACAGGTCCTGAAGTTTCAGTTCTCGCTTTCTGCGACGGAAAGACTGTAGTTCCTATGGTTTCGGCACAGGACCACAAGCGTGCCCTTGACGGCGACAAGGGACTTAACACCGGCGGAATGGGTACTTTTTCGCCCAGCCGCATTTACAGCGATGAGATTGCCAAGGTTTGCATGGAAACAATCTTCCGTCCTACCGTTGATGCAATGGCAAAAGAGGGAAGACCCTTTAAGGGTGTCATATACTTTGGTCTTATGATAACAGCCAAAGGCCCCAAGGTTATTGAGTACAACGCTCGCTTCGGCGACCCCGAAACCCAGGTGGTGCTCCCGAGACTAAGGACTGATTTCATAGATATAATCAACGCTGTAATTGACGAAAAGCTTGATTCTGTCAACATCGAATGGGATGATAATGCCTGCGTATGCGTAGTTGCGGCATCTGGCGGATACCCCGTTAAATATGCAAAGGGTTATGAAATCAAGGGACTTGAAAAGCTTGGAAAGCTTGACGATATTACTGTGTATCACGCAGGTACAGAGCTTAAGAACGGAAAGATTCTTACCTCAGGCGGGCGTGTGCTTGGCGTAACTGCCAGGGGAGAAAACCTTGATGTTGCTATAAAGAGGGTGTATGAGGCAATCAGTGAGATAGAATTTACCGATATGCATTATCGCCGCGATATAGGTGTAAAATGAAAACAGATGTGCAAAAGGGAGATCTTCTGTCAATTATATCCGAGCAGAAACCGAGGATGTCAAAAGGACAGAGGCAGATAGCTGAGTATATTCTTGAGCGTTATGACAAGGCGGCATATATGACTGCCGCAAAGCTTGGTTCTTTTGTGGGAGTTTCAGAATCTACGGTAGTTCGTTTTGCCAATGAGCTGGGGTTTGAGGGCTATCCTGAGCTTCAGCGTTCGCTTCAGGAGCTCATAAGGACAAAGCTGACCACTCTCCAGCGTATAGAGCTGACCAATGACCGCATTGGTAACTCTGATCTTTTGGAAAACGTGCTCATGTCGGATGTTGATAAGATAAAACGAACTCTTGATGAGATTGACAGAGACAGCTTTAATGATGCGGTTGACGCGGTGATAGCGGCAAAGACGATATACGTTATCGGGATGCGTTCATCTTCATCGATAGCGGACCTTCTGTTTTTCTATCTGAATTTGATTTTTCCCAATGTAAAGCTGGTGCGAACCACAAGCGGTTCGGAAGTCTTTGAGCAGATTCTTCGTATCTCAAAGGACGATGTAATAATCGGGATAAGCTTCCCGAGATACTCAAAGCGTATTATAAGCGCGCTTGAATATGCAAAGAGTCAATCTGCCCACATTATTGCTCTTACTGATAGCCTCTCCTCGCCCATTGCTGCTATTGCAGATAACCTTCTGCTTGCCAAAAGTGAGATGGCTTCCTTTGTTGATTCACTGGTGGCTCCGCTTTCTATAATAAATGCGCTTATAGTTGCTATCGGAAAGAAGAAGCAGACAGAGGTTGCCGCGACCTTCGCACATCTTGAAAATATCTGGGACGAATACGAGGTTTACGATAAATCACAGCACTGACTGAATTTGTGTACTTACTTGTAAGTTAATATAAAAGGTGTTTTGATGAAAAGAATTATCATAATCGGCGGTGGTGCCGCAGGCATGACGGCTGCCGTGTTTGCACGGGAAGCAGGAGCAGAGGTGACTCTTATTGAACGCAACGAGCGGCTCGGAAGAAAGCTTCTGATAACAGGCAAAGGACGGTGCAACGTCACCAACAACAGTGATGTTAACACCCATATCGAGAATACCCCCACAAATCCAAGGTTTATGTACACCGCGCTCTCAAATTTTACGCCGCAGGACGTTATGGCGTTTTTTGAGGAGCTTGGTGTGCCTCTGAAAACCGAAAGAGGCGACAGAGTATTTCCAGTTTCCGATAAAGCCGGGGATGTGTGCGGCGCACTGAAGCGCAGAATGAACAAGCTGTCGGTGAATATTGTTACGGCGCGTGCTACAGATATAGTAAACAGCGGCGAAGAATTTACCGTTATCACGGATAAGGGCTCATATAACGCCGATTCCGTTATTATAGCAACGGGCGGCGCATCATACCCATTGACGGGTTCAACGGGCGACGGCTACCGCTTTGCAAAAAAGCTTGGACACACCATAATAGAGCTGAAGCCCTCGCTTGTGCCTCTTGAATGTGCAGAAAAATGGTGCAAGGAGGCTATGGGACTTTCCCTTCGCAACGTAACACTTACCGTTACTAAAAATGACGGCAAAGAGGTGTATTTTGAGCAGGGAGAAATGCTTATTACCCATTTTGGTGTTTCGGGGCCCCTTGTTTTGTCGGCTTCGGGTCATATGAAGGAGCTTGGAAACGAAAAATACAAGCTTTATATTGATTTGAAGCCAGCACTTGATTTTGAGACACTTGACAAGCGGCTGCAGAGCGATTTTCAGAAAAACATCAACCGTGATTTCTGCAATTCTCTCGGCGAGCTTCTTCCCTCAAAGCTCATACCAGTGGTTGTGAAGCTTTCAGGCATTGATGGAAGAAGGAAATGCAATTCTGTCACGAGAGAGGAACGTCACAGACTTGTTTCGCTCTTAAAAGCACTGCCTCTGACCGCTGTGAGGTTCCGTCCCATCGACGAGGCGATAATCACCTCGGGCGGTGTTAACGTAAAGGAAATATCGCCGAAAACCATGGAATCGAAAATCGTTCCCGGGTTATATTTCGCAGGCGAGGTTATTGATGTTGACGCGTACACGGGCGGTTTCAATCTTCAGATTGCATTTGCCACGGCACGCCTTGCGGCGGAGTCGGCGGCATACAGTTAAGATATACTAAATTTTGTAAAGGAACAGACGATAATGGATAAGATAGTAATAGCACTTGACGGACCAAGCGGTGCAGGCAAAAGCTCTCTTGCAAAGGAGATAGCAAAGCGGCTCTCGGTAGTTTACCTTGATACGGGTGCGCTTTACCGTACCGTTGGCTTGTTTGCGAGAAGACGGGGTGTCAATCCCAAAGACGAGGCGGCGGTTGCTCCCATTCTTGATGACCTTGATATTGACGTTAAAATTGAGGACGGCACACAGCAGGTATATCTGAACGGTGAGTGTGTGGGAGATGCTATCCGCACGCCCGAAATGTCAATGTACGCTTCCGCTGTATCCGCACTTCCCACGGTACGAGCGTTTCTTCTTGAAACCCAGCGTGCGTTTGCACGCCGTTCTTCCGTAATAATGGATGGACGTGACATCGGTACGGTAGTGCTGCCTGATGCGGATGTAAAGATATTTCTGACAGCATCCGACGAGGTAAGGGCAGAGCGAAGACTTAAGGAGCTTCTCGAAAAGGGACAGACTGTTACTTTTGAAGAAGTGCTTTCCGATATGCGCGCCCGCGACCTTGCGGATTCCACAAGAGCGGCAGCACCCCTTAAAAAGGCGGACGATGCGGTGCTTCTTGATAACAGCAATCTTGATTTTGAGGGAACTGTTGACCGTGCGCTGGAGATAATCAAGGCTCACTGATAAATACACGAAAGGATAACGGATTTTACTGTACCGATATGAATTTTTATAAAGGTCTGAAAAAATGTCTGGGCGGCATAATAAAGGTCGTCTTTCGCATACACATACACGGAAACGAAAACGAGCCTATGGATGGCGGCTACCTTGCTGTTTCCAACCATATAAGCTTTTTTGACGTTATTACGTCGGCTGTGGCCCTCAAGCGGCAGATACGCTTTATGGCTAAAAAAGAGCTTTTTGGAATACCTCTTCTCGGCGGTCTTATTAAGGCTCTCGGTGCTTTTCCCGTTGACAGAAAGGGAAATGCTGCAGCCCCCATAAAGAAAGCAATCGCCCTTATCAACTCGGGTGAGGTGGTGGGAATGTTTCCCACGGGGCACCGCTATGCAGGTGTTAAATTTGATACCACAAAGGATGCCGTAAAGGGAGGAGCAGCTATGGCTTGCTATCGCTCAAAATGCCGTGTTCTTCCTATGTTCATTTCCACTAAAAACGACAGAGTTGTTTTATTCAGACGCATAGATATTTATGTCGGAAAGCCCATAGAATTTGAGGAATTCGGTTTTGAAAAAGGCGGAAGTGATGAATACATTAAGGCGGCAGGCATCATGTATGAGCGTATTGCAGAGCTTATGCCGGAGGAGCGAAGAAGCTGATGGAAGTAACAGTCGCGAGCCTTGCAGGATTTTGCTTTGGGGTCAGCAGAGCAGTTGACACGGTGGAGGAAGCCATAAATAACGGCGGAACCGTATTTACGCTTGGCAAGCTTATTCACAATTCCGGCTTTATAAAGGAGCTTGAAGAGCGTGGCGTCAGAATTATTGAAAACATCCAGCTTGATGACATTGCCGCATCGGCAACGGCAGACAATCCCATTGTTGTGTGCACAAGGGCACACGGAATAACCTTGGAGCTTTCAAAAAAGCTTGAGGCACTTGAATCACAAAATCCGTATTTCAGAGTCAAAGACTGCACCTGCCCTTATGTAAAAAAAATACACAAGATTGCAAGCAGTGAAACGGGACCTGACAGGGTGCTGTGCGTTCTTGGAAACGAGAATCACCCCGAAGTAGAGGGAATATTAAGCTATTCTAAAAGTGAAAATGTGGTTGCCCCAACAGCCGACGAGCTTTTGGCTAAGCTTAAATCCGTAGATATAACAGGTAAAACTCTTGTTTTGGCTGCACAAACCACTCAAAACCTTATGGAGTGGAAAAAAATAATAAAAATTTTCAAAAAAGTATATACAAATTCAAAAATATATGATACAATATGTAGTGTAACAGAAAATAGGCAGGATGAAGTCTTGAAGCTATCCCGAAAAATGGATATGATGATTATTATTGGCGGCAAAGACAGTTCAAACACGAACAAGCTCTTTGAAATCAGTAAAAAAAATTTGCAATTATCTTTTTTGATTGAAGATGCTTCCTCCATTCCGCTCGAGTATGTTAAGCCCCATATGAAGGTGGGAATTGCCGCAGGAGCTTCAACTCCCGGCAAAATTATTCAGGAGGTTCAAAATATTATGAGCGAGAACATTGAAAAATCTTTCGAAGAGATGCTTGATGAAAGCATCAAAACCATTAAGAACGGCGACCGTGTAAAAGGTATCATTACCTCTGTTAGTGATAACGAGATCCACGTTGCTATTGATTGCGTTAAGTTCACCGGTATTATTACATACGATGAGCTTACTGACGATCCTTCCGTAAAGCTTGCTGACACCTACAAGGTTGGCGATGAGATTGAGGTTAAGGTCCTCAAGGTTAACGATGCTGAGGGTACCGTTGCTCTTTCTAAAAAGAAGATTGATATTGACAAGAACTGGCAGGTAGTTGTTGAGGCTTCCGCAAACAATGCTGTTCTTGATGCAAAGATTGTTGAGGTTGTAAAGGGCGGCGTTATCGGTCTCTGTGACGGCGTTCGCGTATTTATCCCTGCTTCCCAGTCAGGTCTTCCCAAGGATGCTGATCTTCGTGTACTTCAGGGTGAGACCAAGAAGGTTAAAATTATCGATATTAACGAGCAGAGAAAGCGCGTAGTCGCTTCCATTCGTGTAGTTGAGAGAGAAGAGAACAAGGCTAAGCGTGACGCTTTCTGGGCGCAGGTCGAGGAAGGCCAGCAGTATCGCGGTGAGGTCAAGAGCCTTATGAGCTATGGCGCATTTGTGGATCTCGGCGGTGTTGATGGAATGGTTCACTCCACAGAGCTTTCCTGGAGACGAATCAAGCATCCTTCCGAGGTTGTTAATGTAGGCGACGTTATCGATGTAACCGTTAAGACTGTTGATAAGGAAGCAAAGAGAATTTCTCTTACCTACAAGACCCCCGACATGGATCCTTGGAAGATATTCACCGACAAGTACGCTGAAGGCGATGTTGCAACTGTTAAGATCGTATCTCTCATGGACTTTGGAGCATTCGCCGAGGTTGTGCCCGGTGCTGACGGTCTTATCCATGTTTCCCAGATTTCCCTTGACAAGATCGCAAAGCCTGCTGATGTTCTTAAGGTTGGCGATGAGGTTGAGGCAAAGATCACCAAGATCGACCTTGACGCTCGCAAGATCAGTCTTTCCATGAAGGCACTTCTCATGCCCGAGGAGCCTGCTGAAGAAGCGGTTGAAGCTCCTGCTGAAGAAGCAGTTGAAGCTCCTGCAGCTGACGCTGAATAATAATAAAAAATATCCCCGACCATGCGGCCGGCTATTTCGAATTTAGTGGAGTTTTGACACCAAACGAAAAAATCGTACAAAATAAAAAAGTGGAAGTCGGAGGCC
>JAZNFI010000060.1:0-36705 GCA_045589075.1 Candidatus Flemingiibacterium sp. | reverse complement strand
TGTGTTGGTTCCGTTTTTTTCGGCTTTGAGCGAACTGTATTTATATAAAAGCTCCCACGGTACGGGTTTTACTCCGCAGCAGGGCTTGCCGAATTTTTCGTAGGCATCGTACAGCTGGCTGCACACCGGTGTTTCAGAAAGAATGACATCGTCTCCGTATAGAATGTAAAACGGGTCATTGCCGATGAAGTTTCTTGCTGCAAGCACCGCGTGGCCTAAACCTTTGGTTTCCTTCTGACGGATAAAATAAACATTTGCAAGAGAGCACACACGGCGCATCTCGTTAATTTGTTCTGCCTTGCCGGATTCGGTTAATTTCTTTTCGTATTCTACTGAATAATCAAAGTAGTTCTCAATAGCATCCTTGCCTCTGCCTGTGATTATGAGAACATCTGTAACACCGGCAGCCACAGCTTCTTCCACAAGATAGGATATAGCGGGCTTATCAACGATAGGCAGCATTTCCTTCGGCACACATTTTGCTATGGGAAGCATTCTAGTGCCGAGTCCTGCCGCAGGGATGACGGCTTTTGTTATTCTTTTCATTATAATTGCCTTTCCAACAGTTTTGTTAATTTATCTTAGCAAAATAGAATACACCATAATATATTATACAGCCTTTTTGTTAATAAATCAAGTAGTTTTTTCACAAAATCCGTTAGCACATAAAGAAAAACGACAATATTTGCAATTGTCCGTGTGTTTCAGAGTTAAATCTACGAAAGGGACAAATAATTATGGCTGTATTTCTTGACACAAATTTTCAGTTATGGTATAATTATCGAGAATTTTACTATGAATTTTATAATGGAATGTCGGGAATTTTTGACGCCGAGGTGGTATTATGGTCAATAAGGTGAGTGCGGCAAGGAAGCGGGTTTTGTTTTTTATGTTCCTGTGCGCCGCGGTGTACTTCACAAGCTATATAACAAGAATTAATTACGGTGCGGTCATTGAAGGAATACTTTCTGCTGAGGGAAACTCAATAACCAAGGAGGGCGCAGGGCTTGTCAGTACCGCAGCCTTCTTTACATACGGAGTCGGCCAGATTATCAGCGGAATTGTGGGTGACAAGGTTAAGCCGCGACTGCTTATTGTTATAGGAATGTCTGTTACGGCACTCTGCAACATTGCCATGCCATTAATGAAAGAGGCTGCCCCTATGATGGTACTTTGGGGTGTTAACGGTCTTTCACAGGCAATGTTCTGGCCGCCTATGGTACGCATGATGGCAGACAATCTTTCCGAAAACGATTACAATCGAGCTTGTATCTGGGTTTCCGTAGCCGCGTCAGCTGCTACCATAGTTATTTATCTTCTTGCGGCGTTCTGTACAGCTTTTTTCAGTTGGCACACACTGTTCTATATATGCTCATTGGCGGCGGTGGTTATGGCTTTAATCTGGCAGATTTTCGCCCCGAGGGAGGATATTGCGGTATCTCATGGCTCAGACAGGGAGGATGCGGCTGAAAAGGGTGCAGACAAGCCTAGGGTAGGTACAGCCATAGTGCTTATGATGATTCCGATAGCCTTTGCCATAGTGCTTCAAGGCATCCTCAGAGACGGTATTACGACATGGCTTCCTACATTAGTGTCCGAAACCTTTGGCCTTCCCTCCGAGCTTTCGATCCTATCAGGAATTATTCTTCCCGTTTTTTCCATGATCAGCTACAACGTCTCATCCTGTATTGAAAAAAAGATTGGTAACGAGCTTATTACCTCTATGATTTTCTTTGTGACCGCCTCAATTTCAGCGGCGGTTCTTGCACTTACACTCAATGTAAATGCCATAATCGCCATATTTCTCATGGCGGTGATGACCGGTTGTATGCACGGTATCAATCTGATGCTTATTTCGAGAGTGCCGAGATATTTTGATAGATACGGAAAAATTTCCACAATATCCGGAATTGTAAATGCATTCACATATGTTGGAAGTGCTCTCTCCACGTATTTGTTTGCCGCCATATCCGAGAGCGCGAGCTGGTCATTTGCTGTGTTGTCCTGGGTAATAATTGCCGGGATCGGAGCGGCGGTGTGCGCTATCGTTATTACCAACTGGAGAAAATTCAGAAACAATAGATAATGACAAAATATCACCTGCTGTCAGCAGGTGATATTTCATTTAAAGTATAATGCAGATAAGCCCACCGCTGCCCTCGTTTATTATTCGGGACAGTGTCTCCGAAAGCTTAGATCTTGCATCTTCGGGCATATGACCGAGCTTTGTGTGTAGTCCTTCATTTACAAGCTGATATAACGATTTGCCAAACATATTTGATTCCCATATTTTCCCCGGGTCCTCCTCAAACTCCTTCAGCATATACTTGACCAGCTCTTCAGATTGTTGTTCGGTTCCCACTACGGGGCTTATTTCGGTTTCAATCCCCGCTTTTATCATATGTATACTGGGAGCTGAAGCACGAAGTCTAACACCATATCCGCCGGACTGCTTTACTATCTCCGGTTCTTCAAGCTTTAGATCGCTTACCTCGGGCATGACTATGCCGTAACCTTTCTCGTTCACATCATCAAGAGCTGCCGCTACTCGGTCATACTTTTCTTTCATAACGGAAAGCTCACGAAGCAGGGTAATAAGCTTTTCCTCATTAGTAATGTCAAGGCCAACAAGCTCACTAATAATTTTATAATAAAGGTCATCGACAAGTTCAACAGAGAGAATTCCGTTTCCCCGTCCAAGATCTATTGAATTCACGGAAATGTTTTTAATATATTCGTTGTCATAAGGGCCACTGAAAATTTCGGAGATTTCTCCGATTTTTGAAACCTCGGCAGCACGCTGAGTGATGAAGCTTTCAAGTGATGTGCGCAGCTTGTGGGTTGGTTCTAGGGCGGGTATCCATTCCGGGAGTTTTACGCTGATTTCACATACGGGGAACTCCATAAGAACGAGCTCGAGAATATGTCGTATGTCATCGGCATCGAGACGCAGACAATTTACAAGAGCTACGGGGGACGAATATTTTTCTTCGAGCTCCAGTGCCAATTTCTCGGCTCTTTCGCTTGATGGCTCCGCTGAATTCAGTATGATGGCGAAGGGCTTGCCTGCTTCCTTAAGCTCTCTGACAACACGTTCCTCGGCTTCAACATAATTGTCGCGGCTTATTTCGCCGATGGTCCCGTCGGTAGTGACTAGCATCCCTACGGTTGAGTGTTCGCGAATGACCTTTCTTGTTCCAAGCTCCGCCGCTTCTGTAAACGGCATGGGTTCTGTCTGCCACGGCGTATGTACCATTCTGGCATGGCCATCTTCGATGTGCCCCATTGCCTCGGGAACAATATAGCCAACGCAATCCACCATTTTCACCTTCATAACGGCATTGTCGGAAAGTGTGACCTCCACAGCTTCGTCCGGGACGAATTTGGGTTCGGTTGTCATAACCGTTTTGCCTGCCGCGCTTTGCGGCATTTCATCCTTTGCGCGTTCTCTTTCGTGCTCATCGCGAATGCCCGGAATCACAAGAGTTTCCATGAACTTCTTGATAAATGTGGATTTGCCGGTGCGAACGGGTCCGATAACACCGAGATAAAAGGTGTTGGCTGTACGCTCGGCTATATCCTTGTAAACATTTGCGCCTGCCATTGTGATAATCCTCCTTAAGATTGCTTCTTGTCATATTTATATTGTCTTTTTGACTCGATTATGCATAGGGGCAGCGGTATCGCTGTATTTTTCGATACATTTTTTAATTCTATTGCTTTTTTTGTCGAAATATAGTATAATGTATTATATTCTTAATTAATGCTTGGAGTCTGCCATGATTAAAATATTGCACTGTGCCGATCTGCATCTTGACAGCCCGATGTCAGCATTTGATATTGCAAGGGCTGAGGCTCGACGAAATGATCTTCGTGCTGCTTTTACTTCGATGATACTGTCTGTAAAGATAAATAAGATTGACTTTTTGTTAATTGCGGGAGACCTTTTTGACTGCGAATTTGTCTCAAAGGACACAATAGCACTTATTGCAAAAGAGTTTGCGTCCATTCCCGAATGTAATGTGATTATATCTCCCGGAAATCATGACCCCTATACTGCCTCCGGGCATTATCGCAGGGCTGAGTTCCCCGATAATGTATATATATTTGATTCCCCCGAGCTTACATACTTCGATTTCCCTGAAAAGAATACTACCGTATACGGTTGGGCGTTTATATCCGAGCATATGGACAGTTGCCCCCTTAACGGATTTTCGGTTGAGAATGAGTCAAGGATCAATATTTTAACAGCTCACGGCGATCTGGATGCACCGGGATCGAGCTATTGTAATATAAGCTCAACCGTGCTTGCAGGCTGCGGATTTGATTATGTGGCACTGGGACATCGTCACACCTATACCGAGGCAAAACAGCTCGGTGGCGGATACGTTTCATACAGCGGTTGCCTTGAGGGCAGAGGCTTTGATGAGTGTGGAGTGAAGGGTGCGGTACTTGCCGTTGCCGAAAAGGACGCCGGACTCAGGTTTGCCGCAAAGTTTATGCGATTTGGCAAGCGCAAATACGAGGATGACATCCTTGACATTGAAGGCTCACGTTCAAATGCCGATGCGGCGGAGAAAATCGCGTCCCATATAGCGCAGAATCATTATGGCGAGGACGTGGCACTTCGTCTGCACCTGGTGGGAAACGTGTCAGGAGACTTTAAGCTTTCGCCCACGGTTTTGAAGGAGCATTTTTCTTCCCTTTTTTTGCTAGAGATAATTGATGAGACAATGCCCCTTCTTGATTTGGGGAAGCTGAAGCAAGATCCGACTTTGCGCGGTGAGTTTTACCGTAGTCTTGAACCCCTGCTCAGCAGCGCCGACGAGAAAGAACGTGAATGTGCAGCTATGGCGCTCAGATGCGGACTTGCAGCGCTGAACGGCAACGATTTTACAGAAATTTAATCGGGAGTATAAAGATGTATATAGAGAAGCTGCATATAGATACCTTTGGCAAGCTCTCAGATATGGATATTGAGCTTGGCGCAGGCATGAATATAATAAAAGGCGACAACGAAAGCGGAAAATCCACCATTGCCGCATTTATAAAGTTCATTTTATACGGAGTATCTCAAAAGGAACGGGATTCGGCAATGTCATGGCGTACCGGGGGAGCTGCGGGAAGCATGACCGTAAATGTGAGCGGAAAGCGGTATCGTATTGAACATGCTATTATAGCAAATCGCGAAACCCTTCAGCTTATCGACGGCGACACCAATATGCCGATGCGTCATGTGCTTGATGACACTACGCCGGGCGAATATTTCCTTGGCGTTGACGGAGAGATGTTTGAAGCCACAGCATTTGTGTCACAGCTTGGCAGCACGGTGGCAGACGGGCGCCATGTGAGTGAGGGAATTGAAAATATACTCTTTTCTGCCGATGAAAGCGTCAATACGCAAAAGGCACTTACAAAGCTTGATGCTGCCCGTGCGGCTATCCTACACAAAAATGAAAAGGGCGGACGTCTTTACGAGCTTGATGCCGATTGCGCCCAGCTCGAAATCCGTCTTGCGAGTGCCCTTAACACACATAAATCGGTACTTGAAACTGAAGCCAAGCTTTTGGACATAAAAGGAAAACTTAAAGCTGCTAAGACAAAAGCCGAGGAGTTGGGTGGTCGTATACAGCAGTTTGATACTCGCACTATCCTTGAGCTTTTTGAACGTGCACGCTTGCTTGAGGCACGTGTCGAGACGCTCTTTCTCGAAATGGAGGCGACAAGTTCCGCGGAGCTTTCCGAGATAGAGGTGGCGGAAACTTTGAAGTCGCGTGTTGCTGCTCTTGAAGCAGAGGTGCGTGAGTATACAGAGAAGGAAGCAGCGGTTGCGTATAACAAGGACGATCCTGCACTTGACGAATATGTGTCAAGCGGTGGACGCGAGCCGCTTGAAAATAAGCTTGCATCGTGCCGCAGGACAGCGATTGCCTGTACCGTTTCGGGTTTATCGGCATTCTTCGGTGGGTTGGCAGCGGTGACGTTCGGACTTTTCCCGAAAATGTCAGGAGGAAGTCCTGTGCTGTTGTCTCTCATTGGAGGCGGAGTGTTAGTAGCGTTGTCTATCATACTTTTTATTTGCGCAATTGTAGCAAAGAGGCGCGGAGATAATATCGAGACTTACTATGATTTTGATGTGCTTGACCGGGAGATAGCGGAGAGAGAGGCGAGACTTGATTCAAAGTGTCGTGCAACCGCGGCCCGAGAGGAGGCAGAGAGACGGTATGCTGAAGTCTGCGATGAGGTGAGGCGAGTATTGGAATGTGAACCGCAGGAAATCGCGGCAAAGCTTGCGGGGATGCGCACCAAGCTGCACGCTTCGGATGCGGTAAAAGCGGAGTATGATAAAAACTTTTCGCTTCTTACACAGATACGCTCACAGCTTGTTCAGTACAGCGAGGATGAGCTTAGGGAAAAGATAAACCACGATGTTGATATATCAGATATAGATTCGGCAAATTTACCGGCAATGCGCAGAGAGTGGGAATTTACGGCAAAGGCGGCTGAATCACTTGAAAAAATGGCGGCTGAACTTGAAGTGAACCTTGCCGGGCTGCTGCCTACCGCGGAGGATCCCGCACCTCTCAATGACAAGCTGTGTGTCCTCAAAAGAGAGCGTTCCTTACTTGAAAAACGTCATGCCGCCTATAAGTTAGCTTATGAAAAGCTATGTGAGGCAAGTGAGAATGTCAGAAACAGCGTGGCTCCCAAACTGGCGGCGGATGCTGCACAGCTGATGGCTCATATCACCGGAGGGAAATATCGCGAGCTTGGAGTTGGAGCGAATCTTGATATGAGCGTGGCTACGGACGGCAGTATGAGGCCTGTTTCGGTGTTAAGTGAGGGCACAAGAGATGCCGCGTATCTTTCCCTTAGGCTTGCACTTATTTCTTTGCTGTATAGGAATTCGTCACCGCCGATGATATTTGATGAGTCATTTGTAAGGCAGGATGACGGCCGCCTTACGTCAATGCTGAAGCTGGTACGCTTCCGTGATGCCCAAAGTATTATATTTTCATCCAACAACCGCGAGACAGAGCTTGTAAAGGCATTGGGGGGTTGTAATGTTATCGAAATATGATAAAACAAAAACACCCCAAGCTAGGGCTTGAGGTGCTTTCGTTTGGAGCGAGTGATGGGAATCGATGAACCCCCAAGAGCAAATGCAGACATTTGCTCTACAAGAATGTTTGCACATTCTTGCGGCGTGTTTTCTCAACCTATCGCCACACACAGAAAAAATCCGCAAGGGCTACACCCTTACGGATTTTTTTGGAGCGAGTGATGGGAATCGAACCCACGCGACCAGCTTGGAAGGCTGGAATTCTACCATTGAACTACACTCGCATATTTGGTACTCATATATAATATCACAAATGAAAGGTTTTGTCAATAGGTTTTCTGATATTTTTTGTTTAATACTTGAAATAAACTTGGCTTTGTGGTATCATTGAATTAATAAATCAATCGGTAGGGGGCTGCGTATGCCTACACAAAAAGAAACCAATCCTTTTAAATACAGCGACTCAAACAAGCGTTATTTTTCCTACGATTATTTCCTCCGCACGAAGTTCGGAGAGAAATGTGCCCGCCTTTCCCTTGACTGCGGATTCACCTGTCCCAACCGTGACGGCAGCAAGGGCGTCGGCGGCTGTATATACTGTTCGGAGCGCGGTTCGGGTGATTTTTGCGCCGATTCTGCTACCCCCATAGCCGTTCAGCTTGAAGAGGCTTATGATAAGCTTTCAACAAAGTGGGAAAATCCGCTTTGTATTGCGTATTTTCAGGCTTTTACCAACACATATGCACCTCTTTCGGTACTTCGTGAGAAAATTGAGGCGGCAACGGTTGCTTCGGAGGGAGGGGGAGTGCCCATTGTTGGCATGAGCATTGCTACTCGCGCCGACTGCCTTTCGGATGATATATGTGGCTATCTTGCCGAGCTTTCGGAGCGCACGTTTCTCACCGTCGAGCTTGGACTTCAGACGGCGCACGATAAAACGGCGGAGCTGATAAACAGGTGCCATACATTCGACGATTTTCTCCGCGGATATGAACGTCTGCGGTCAGCTTCCGACAAAATAAGCATCGGAGTGCATCTTATAAACGGTCTGCCCGGTGAGAACGCCAATATGATGCTCGAATCTGCCAGACAGGTTGCAAAGCTCGCTCCCGACCTGCTTAAGCTGCACCTGCTTCATGTTATCGATGGCACTACCCTCGCTAAAATGTATGCGGCAGGTGAATTTTGGTGTCTTACTCTTGAAGAATACGCGGATATAGTTGTGCGTCAGCTTGAAATAATGCCGCCCGAAACGGTTATCGGCAGGCTGACGGGTGACGGTATGGCGGAATCGCTGATTGCTCCCGAATGGAGCCGAAAAAAGCTGGTGGTCATGAATACTATAGATAAGATGATGTATGAGAGGGACACCTGGCAGGGGAGATTATGGAAGAATTAGCCCCCCGTTCATAGATTTTTGAGCGAAGATTGTGGTAAGATGATATATTATTCTGTACAGATTGCACAAAAAATAGGGGCTGATTTCTATGATTCGATGTGACACTTTTTCTTCAAACCTCTTGAAAAATTCTCTTGCATATTGTATAATAAGAATTGTAGTGAGCTAACGAATATTATAGTTTATGAACAAACCATATAACTTGTGTTCGAAAATCAGAATCCCTATTTTAAGGGGTTTTACATCTCTTACAATAAACTTTAGAAAAGGAGTTTTTCACAATGGCAAACATCACAACAAAAAGTTTAAGAAACGTCTGCCTCCTTGGTCACGGTGGCAGTGGTAAAACCTCTCTCGCTGAGGCTATGCTTTACCTTGCGAAAGAGACAGAGCGTCTCGGAAGGACTCCTGAGGGAAACACCGTCAGCGACTACGACCCTGAAGAAATTCGCCGCGGTTTCTCGCTTTCGACTACTGTTGAGCCGCTTATGTGGCAGGAGAGCAAAATAAACATTCTTGATACTCCCGGCTACCTTGATTTTACAGGCGAGGTTCTTGAGGGTATGAGGGTTGCGGACAGTGCACTTATCGTTGTTGACGGCAGAAACGGTGTGGAAGTAGGAACAGAGCTAGCCTGGGAATACGCTGAAACCGAGGGGATACCGAAGGCGTTTTTCGTTAACCGATTTGACGATGGTGAAGCTCGTTTCAAGAGAGTTTTTGACGCCTTGCGCGAAAAATTCGGCGTTGCTGTTTGTCCTCTGCTCATACCTATGATCGAGGGCGACAAGGTTATCGGCTTCCTTAATCTTATAGATATGAAAGCCGAAGTTTACGACAAGACCGGTTCCAACGTGGTTTCCCAGATTCCCGAGGAATTCAAAGAAATCGCGGAGGAATACCGCAGTATGCTGTACGAATCCATTGCGCAGACAAGTGACGACCTTATGGACAAGTTCTTTAACGAGGAACCAATAACATATAACGAGGCTATGAATGCTGTTCATGATGGCATCATAAAAGGTGAGATAGTACCCGTATTCTGTGGCTCTGCAACCAAGATGTGGGGAGTTACAGCAGTACTTGATACTATCGCCAACTCCTTCCC
This sequence comes from Candidatus Flemingiibacterium sp., assembly GCA_045589075.1. GTDB lineage: Bacteria > Bacillota > Clostridia > Oscillospirales > CAG-272 > Flemingiibacterium. The sequence continues at coordinate 27,135 of JAZNFI010000060.1, read as the reverse complement.
TCGTCCAACGGCGAGAAAGACCGAAATCATAATTACAGATGATGGCGAGGATGAGATTGATATAGATCCGGAGGGAGAGAGCTCATTGTTCGTATTCAAGACTGTCGCCGATCCCTTCGTTGGTAAGATGTCTTTCTTCAAGGTTATGAACGGAAATGTTGCAAAGGATATGACCCTTCGCAATACTACCAACGGCGGCAGTGAAAAACTTGCCCGCATTTATACTGTCAGGGGTAAGAAGCAAACTGAGGTTACGTCCCTTTGTTGCGGCGACATTGGCATGACTGCAAAGCTCAATGACACCAACACGGGGGATACACTGACGGCTTCCGCAAAGAATATCAAATACAAGGGAATTGCATTCCCAGAGCCCTTCTTAACACAGGCTATAAAGCCTTTGGCAAAGGGTGATGAGGACAAGATTTCCACAGGTATTACAAAGCTTCTCGAGGAAGACCTGACAACACGTTATGAAAATAACGCTGAGACAAAGCAGTTACTTATTTCCGGCGTAGGCGATATTCATCTTGACGTTCTTGTTGCAAAGCTCAAGAATCGTTTCGGCACATCCGTGGTTCTTGAAAAGCCGAGAATAGCTTACCGCGAGACCATCAAGAAGTCTGTTGAGGCTGAAGGAAAGCACAAGAAACAGTCTGGCGGTCACGGTCAGTATGGGCATGTTAAAATCAAATTTGCTCCCGGAGAGGGCGATGGACTCGTATTTACGGAGAGCGTCGTTGGCGGTGCGGTACCCAAGGGATTCTTCCCGGCAGTTGAAAAGGGACTCCTTGAAGCTATGCAGAAGGGTGTGCTTGCCGGATACCCCGTAGTAGGACTTGCTGCTGACCTTTACGATGGTTCCTACCATGATGTTGACTCTTCGGAAATGTCTTTCAAGATGGCTGCAAGCCTTGCCTACAAGGACGGTCTGCCGAGAGCGAACCCAGTGCTTCTTGAACCGGTAGGCGCACTTAATTGCACCGTGCCGGATAACATGGTGGGCGATGTTATTGGCGACCTTAACAAGCGTCGCGGCCGTGTTCTTGGTATGGAAGCGGCTCAAGGCAAAAAGGGATTCACTACTGTTCAGGCAGAGGTTCCAAAGTCTGAAATGATGGACTATCCAATAGCGCTTCGTGCGACTACCCAGGGACGCGGAATCTTCACATTCTATTTTGAACGTTACGAGGAAGTTCCCGCAAATGTTGCACAGAAGATTATCGCAGAAGCACAGAGCGAACAGTAAAAAATATAACAAAACCGCCGATTATTCGGCGGTTTTGTCGTCATTATGGTCTTTATTCGTTGAAATATTATAGGTTACTCCTTTGCCTCGATTAGGGCGTTTGGCGGAGAGGACCATATCCGCAATAAACAATGCGCCAAGCCCCAAAACAAGAGCGGCATGAATAGGAAATGCTATACGCCCAATGTTTTCATTAAGCACCGGACCAAATCCGCAAACAGCGGCTGTGCCCGACACACCGAAAAGCAGTATTCCCGACAGACAAACCCTGCCGTGATAGTTTACACGCTTTGCACTGTAATCCCACCAACGCTCGCCGTATATGCGTTCCACAATAACGCTGGTTATGTACTCCATAGAACCGCATAACGTCATTGAAAGGACAAGAACAAGGGGCGGATTGTCGCGGAATCTTCCCAGCAGAATAAGGATAAGTACGCCACCCACGCCGTAAAGTGGTATCCACGGACCGTGGAGCATCCCTCTTTTGGCAACTACTTTTTCTGTTGCGGCGGTATATATTACTTCCCAAACAAAGCCTGCGAAGGCAAATATAAAAAACATGAGTGCCAGGTTTTCAAGACGGTAATCCGTAATCTCGCTGACTTCGCCCGGGATGACTTTGCTTAAAACGTCGAACATCATTGCCTCCTTTCGGCTAATTACGATAAATACTAAGAAAATTCGACAAATTATAGCTAACGAAGCAAGCTGATAAATTTAACCGGGTCGGGACGCAAAAAATTGCATCCCGATCTTTATTATTTGGACGCCTCGACTGCGGGGGCGTCAAAAATATAGAGTGGAGGTTCCGATTTTTTTACTGCCGCTTGTGTGATAATTACCTTGGAAATATTGCCGCCTGAAGGCAGATCGTACATTATATCCGTCATGACGTCTTCGATAATTGCGCGCAGACCTCGTGCGCCTGTATTGCGCTTAATAGCAAGTCGGGCAATTTCTCTGACTGCATCATCCTCAAAGACAAGCTCAGCACCGTCCATAGAAACCAACTTCTTATACTGCTTAATGAGAGCGTTTTTAGGTTCTGTGAGAATACGTACGAGTGCCTCCTCGTCGAGGCTGTCAAGAGATACGATAACGGGAAGTCGTCCCACAAGCTCAGGGATAAGACCGTATTTTACGATGTCGTGAGGAGTAACGTCTTTGAAAACGCCTTGTTTCAGCTTTTCATCCTGACGTTTAACATCACTTGTGAAGCCTACCATCTGACTTCCTTTGCGTTCAGCAATAAGGTCCTCAAGCTTGTCAAAAGCTCCGCCGCAGATAAAGAGAATATTCTCTGTGTTTATTTGGATAAACTCCTGGTTGGGATGCTTTCTTCCTCCCTGGGGAGGCACGTTTGACGTAGTCCCTTCAAGTATCTTGAGAAGAGCTTGCTGTACGCCTTCTCCCGAAACGTCACGGGTAATTGAACGATTTTCGCTTTTTCTGGATACCTTATCAATTTCGTCGATGTAAATAATGCCGTGCCCGGCACGCTCAATATCGTAATCTGCCGCCTGAATAAGGCGAAGCAGTATATTTTCCACGTCCTCACCTACGTAGCCCGCTTCGGTAAGCGTGGTGGCGTCAGCAATGGCAAAAGGGACTTTCAGTGCCTTTGCAAGGGTCTGTGCAAGATATGTCTTGCCTACACCCGTAGAACCAAGAAGAAGCACGTTGCTCTTTTGTATTTCCACATCCTCGCATTTCTGCTCCGCGGAGTATCTGCGTGTGCCACGCGGCGATTTCGGAAGAGTCAGTATACGCTTGTAGTGATTATATACAGCAACAGACAGCACCTTTTTCGCCGCATCCTGACCTATAACATATTCGTCAAGCATCGCCTTAAGCTCTGCAGGCTTTGGAAGGGTAGCAAAGGAAAGCTCCTCGCCGTCAGACCGCATCTGCTCATGGTCGTATATTATCTGATTGCAGGCCTCAATGCAGCTGTCACATATCATCGCCCCAGTAGGGGAGGGAATAAGAAAATCCACCTGCTGCTCACTTCTCATACAGAATGAGCAATGTTTGATGTTGTCGTTAGACTTTTGATTATTTGGCATTTTTACTTCCTTAATTATTTTTCTCTCTTGGCAATCACCTTATCAATAAGTCCGTACTTGCAGGCTTCATCAGCGGTAAGGAAATTGTCACGGTTGGTGTCTTTTTCTATCTGTTTGACGGTCTGACCGGTGCGCTCTGCAAGAATAGTGTTCATTCTCTCTCTGATACGAATAATGTGGTCTGCATGAATCTTTATGTCGGACGCCTGACCCTGAAGTCCTCCGAGAAGCGGTTGATGAATCATTATTTCGCTGTTTGGCAATGCAAAACGCTTGCCCTTTGTTCCTGCCGCGAGGAGAAACGCTCCCATGCTTGCCGCCATCCCGATGCATATTGTGGAAACGTCGCACTTGATAAAATTCATAGTGTCGTAAATTGCCATTCCTGCGGAAATAGATCCGCCGGGGCTGTTAATGTAAAGGTTTATATCCTTGTCAGGGTCCTGCGCCTCGAGAAACAGAAGCTGTGCCACAACAAGGGATGCTGTTTGATCATTAACCTCATCTGCTAAAAATACGATGCGGTCATTTAAAAGTCTTGAGAAAATATCGTAGGAACGCTCGCCTCTGACGGTCTGTTCCACAACCATTGGTACAAGTGCCATATTGATTACCTTCCTTCGAATTATTTCGACATTATTCTATTAAATAACTACACGGGCGACCGCAGCCGCCCGCTTTATTACATATTTAAAACAGGCGATAATTATTCAGCCTTAGGCTCTTCATAAGCCTTTTCGGTAACTACTGCCTTTTCCTTAATGAGATCGACTGCCTTTTTAACGGATACGTCCGCAGTAACCATTGCTGCGTCAACCATCTCCTTTATCTTGTCAATCTCCATATTGTAAGCTTTAGCCATGCGCTCATATTCTTCGTTTATATCGGCCTCGGTAGGAACAATCTTCTCAAGCTCAACAATCTTTTCAAGTGCAAGCCTTGTCTTAACCTGACGCTCTGCCTGAGGAGCCATCTGTTTCCTGAGTGTATCAAGATCAAGCCCTGTGTACTGGAAATAAGTCTTAAGGTCAAGTCCCTGCATTCTGAGTCTGTTGTCAAAGTCGCGGACAAAGTTTTCTGCTTCTGCATCAAACATAGGCTGAGGGATCTCTGCCTTCAGCTTCTCGATAAGGGTGTTGATAATCTGTTCCTCGATCTCGCCCTCTGCAGCCTTGTTGTATCTCTCCTGAATTTTTGCCTTAATATCAGCCTTATATTCAGCAAGGGTATCAAATTCTGAAACATCCTTCGCGAACTCGTCGTCAAGCTCGGGAAGTTCGTTAAACTTAATTTCGTGAAGCTTACACTTGAATACTGCGGGCTTCCCTGCAAGTTCTGCTGCGTGGTAGTCCTCGGGGAAGGTTACGTTTACGTCAAATTCTTCTCCGATGTTCTTGCCTATGATCTGCTCCTCAAAGCCGGGAATGAAGGATCCCGAGCCGAGAGTAAGAGTGTGCTTTTCTCCCTTGCCGCCGTCGAATGCTACGCCGTCAACGAAGCCCTCGAAGTCGATAACGGTAATATCGCCGTCTTTTGCTGCACGGTCAGTAATCTCAATCTGACGGGAGTTGCGTGCGCGAATGTTCTCAATATCAGAGTCAACATCTGCATCGGTTGCTTCGCGTACGGTCTTGGTTACGGGGATGCCGATGTAATCTGCGATTTCAACCTCAGGCTTAACGTAGAATTTTGCCTTGAAGGTAACGCCGTCATCGTCAATGGAAACAACGTCAAATTCAGGCTGGCTTACGATGTCGAAGTTCTGATCCTTTATAGCATCCTCGTACGCATTGGGGATAATATCGTTAAGAGCTTCATCGTAGAATACGCCCTTACCATACATCTTCTCGATAATGTGCTTCGGAGCTTTACCCTTGCGGAAACCGGGAACAGTAATGTTCTTTACGTTCTTCTTGAACGCCTTTTCGCATGCAGCGTCGAAAGCTGCCTTATCAGCAGTAAATTCGATCTCGACTACGTTGGTTTCGGGTTTGTTTACATTTTTAAGACTCATATTTTTTTATCCTCCAAAAGATATTGCCGCATGTAAGAAAAGGCAAATATCCGAGGGATGTTGCACTATTCAAAATTTGCGACTAAAATTTATATAAATTTCCTAAATAATATTATACTGTTTTTTTCTGTGTTGTCAAGAGAAAGACACATTATTTTAAAATTATTTCAGATTTTTGTAAAAAATATCATCTGGGTGGATGATAAGTGGGGTGAAATCAAGAAAATCGGCACTAGTGAGGGTGTATCTGATGCTTCCTGACACATCACTTATGGGAATGTCATACAATCCGTGTATGTGGCCGTAGTAACAGCGGCGTACACCAAATTTTTCAAGGACGGCAACGATCTCTTCGCACACATAGCCGCGGAAGTCCGGCGGAAAATGCAGAAAAGCCAATATTTCACGTTCTATTCCGTCAGTTTTCATTGCTTCTTCGCGGAGACGTTTTGCTTCTGCAAGGCTTATTTCAAGTCGTATTGCCTCTCGTGCGACGATTTTATGATAGTCTGCTTCCTCCGGTATTTTGCGGTTAGTTTCATCGGTGTACCAACCTCTGGACCCACAGATGACAAAATCTTCTGCAATATAAGCATTGTTGTAAAGGAAGGATAGGGAATCAAGAGCGTGTTCGCGGCAGAGTTTATTCAGCTTTGTTAGTGAAGTCCACCAATAATCGTGATTTCCCCGTCCGATTATCTTTTTGCCGTTGAGTGCATGAATAAACCGAAGGTCTTCAAGTGCACCTGTGTGACTCATTGCCCATGAAATATCTCCGGCGATGACCACGGTGTCGTCCATGTTTACCACGCTGTTCCAACGCTTCTTCAGCTTTTCTGTGTAACCGGTCCAGCGGGAGCCAAAAATATCCATAGGCTTGTTATCGTTTATTGACAGGTGGGTGTCTGACAAAACAAACAATGACACGAATATGCTCCTTTCTGCGAAGTTTACAGTATATCCCTCGTTTTATCCTCTGTCGGCAGGTTAAAATAGAGTTGGCGGCAATATTATATTACGGAGAGGTCACGATGGGTCTGTTTACAAACAATTTACTCGTCCCTACAGACAGTGCACCACGTCATATAAACGGTATCACATGCGATGTAAGAAACTGTGTATACCATGACGGTGACAATTTCTGCTGTGCGAAGCGCGTTACAATAGGGAGCGCGGTGGCGAGAAACGCATCCGAAACAAGATGCGCTACCTTCGAGCCGCGGGGCGAAATAACAAGGAAATACTGATGCTAACGCGTTTATTTTAAGCTCTTTAGTATCTCTGCGGACATATCCTTCTTGTTGATAACTGTTTTAAAGAGTACCTCGCGCTTGTCGATGTCGACAAGTGGGTAAGGAATCTCGGTGCCGGTCAGCTCTTTGAGTTCTTTGAGCGCCGAGAGCTCGTCCGCAGGGGAGCTGCCTTTAATTGATTTATATACATCGGCAGCAAACTTGTACGGGCTTGCGGTGGAAGCCACTACCATTTTGAGACCGCCGCAATTCCTTCTCATATACTGTTTAGCACAGTTGAGGCCTACCGCAGTATGGGTGTCAATAAGATAGTTGCTTTCATTGAAAGTGCGCTTGATTTCCAGTGCGGTGTTTTCCTCGTCGCAGAAAAGACCGGTGAAATGCTCATCAAGTTTTTTCTTTAACTCTGAATCAATGGTGTAGCAACCCTCGTCGTTGAGTTTTCTCATAAGCTCAGCTGTGTTTTCGGCATCGCTCATTACATAGATAAGGCGCTCAAGATTTGATGAAATCAGGATGTCCATTGATGGAGACATAGTGGTGTGGAAAGGTCTGTTTCGGTTGTATGTTCCCGTTGTGAGGAAATCTGTGAGTATATTGTTCTTGTTGGAAGCACATATCAAGCGGTTCAGGGGAACACCCATGATTTTGGCTATAAATGCAGCAAAAATGTTGCCGAAGTTGCCAGTAGGGACGGTTACATCAATTTTTTCGCCTAAGATTATTTCGCCTGCATTTATAAGATCGCAGTATGCTGATACGTAGTATACAATCTGAGGTGCGAGTCTGCCCCAATTTATTGAGTTTGCACTGGAGAAGAATACTCCGTTCTTGTGGAGAGTCTTCGACATTTCAGTGTCGGAAAAAATTTTTTTAACGCCCGTCTGTGCATCATCAAAGTTACCCTCAATGGCGCAGACCGAAACATTTTCACCAAGCTGTGTTGCCATCTGCAGCTTTTGCACCTTGGATACACCGTCTACAGGGTAGAATACCATTATTTTGACCCCGTCAACATCCCGATAACCTTCCAGTGCCGCTTTTCCGGTATCACCACTGGTGGCAACCAGAATAAGTGCAGTACGTTTTTCTTCGGTCTTTTTGAGCGCAGCGGAAAGCAGTCGCGGCATTATTTGGAGTGCCATGTCCTTGAATGCAGATGTGGGACCGTGCCACAGCTCAAGAATGAAGGTGTCGTCGGATAGTTTGTGAAGAGGAGCAGCCCCCCCCACAAACCGCTCGGGGGCATACGCCCTCTCACAATCCAACAGAAGCTCGTCATATGTGTAATCCGTAAGGAAAAGTGACAGTATGTATGCCGCTCTTTGCGGGTATGACATGGTGCAGAGTTTTGCAATGTCTTTTTGAGTTAGTGAGGGAATCTCCTCGGGCATAAAAAGTCCGCCGTCGCTGGAAAGCCCCTGTTTAATGGCTGCCGCGGCGCTTATATTGTCTTTGCCGCCGCGAGTGCTGACATAATTCATTTTAACCTCCGTATCGCCGTTTGGCTGATTTATTTTTAATTCCACGGAAAAGCCGGATCCGTGAGTAATAGTTCAGATTGTGTGCGAGGTAATTGCGCACAAAAACTCAACATACATTATATCACAGAAAAATCATTTAATCCATAGTGAAATGAAATTTCGGGCGTTTGCATAAAATATTTTTTTAATCAGCTCATCGGTATAGTTAATTCTTCCGAGAGCTTCCGCAATTTTTTCTAAATCTGACACATTGTTTATTCCCCCCGGCAGACTGCTCACTCCGTCAAAATCGCAGCCAAGGCATATGGAATCCTCGCCTCCAAGGGACATATAGTGCTCAATATGCTGCACCACGGTATCAACCGATGCATTACCGTAGGCTCCGAGATGGTACGGGCAAAGGCTTATACCGACAATACCGCCAAGCTTTGATATAGCCTCAAAACGGTCATCAGTAAGATTCCTGCTGTGGTTGCACATCGCTCCGGAGTTTGAGTGGGTGGCGATGCATACGCTTTTTCTTTCACTGCAAAAATTGACAACCTCGTCAATTGTGCGGTACGATGCGTGTGATACATCGGGAATAATCCCTATATCATACATACGGGAAAGTACGGTGTAACCAAACTCCGTAACACCGCCTCCCGTTTTGTTTGAACCGCAAATTGGGCAATAGTCGTCCCAGGTGAGGGTCATAAGCCTTACTCCCATGCCGTGAAGAATATTAAGGCGGTTAATATCATTTTCTATCAGCTTTCCGCCTTCCACGGCAAGCATTACCGCACCTTTTTCGTCAGCTTCACATTTGGAAATCTCGGTATCGTTACTCACAAGCCGCACCGCGTCAAATTCGCAAAGCTCACACACAAGACGGTTGTGTGCGGCGTGAAATGCCTCCCACGCCTCTCCACCCGAAAGCTTTGAATCGCTCCACATAGCAAACACCTGACAAAAAGGCTTGTATTTGGAGAGCCTTTCAAGGGAAAGATGCAGGTTGTTTGAAATAAGGCTTTTGTTTTGTTTTCCGGTTTCGTACAGGGTGTCGCAGTGAAGATCGAAAAGTGGGAGGGGCATAATAGGACTCCTTTATCTGTGTACCGCATTTCTGAGGTGTTTTATATCAAGCGGCATAAGCTTCGACACATCAACAGGCATAGTTTCCGTAATTGGCGGAAAATACACCTCGATAACGTCTATTCGCGGCTGTTTTGCCGGCCGCTTGAGGCGAAGATATTTGTAAGCGGCTCGAAGAAGCTTTTGCTTCTTTTCATAATTCACTGCAAGGGCAGGACGTCCATATCGTTTGTTTATATCGGTTTGCGCCCTTGATTTCACCTCGGCAAATACAATATATTTTTCGTCCTCTGCGATTATGTCGATTTCATCTTGGGATAATCTGTAATTTTTAGCGACAATGGAAAAACCAAGCTTTGCGAGATACTCTGCCGCAAGCTCCTCGCCCCGTTTGCCCACTTCTTTTCTGTAACTCATTTCGTATCGAAATTCCTTAAAAAACTGCGGCGGTATATCGGTGGGAAATCGCCATGTACGGATACGTACGCCTTAAGTGCCTCGTAATGAGCCTTTGTAGGGTAACCTTTATGCTTTGCAAGACCAAGGGTTGGGTGCACTGCGTCAAGCTCGTAAAGCTCACGGTCTCTCGTCACCTTTGCAAGTATGGACGCTGCCGCAATAGATGGGGATTTCGCATCACCGCCCACAATAGCCACCGCTGTCATGGGAAATTCCCTTGCTGTGTTTCCGTCTACCAATGCAATATCGGGCGTAGGAGACAGCTTTGCCACAGCGCGTCTCATGGCAAGCTGGGAAGCACTTAGGATGTTAAGCGTGTCTATTTCTTCGGGAGTTGCTTCACCAACAGCCCAAGAAATCGCAGACTCGGTAATAAGATCATATAAAGTGTCACGCCGTTTTTCGGTCAGCTTCTTTGAATCGTTTAGATAGGGTAGCTCTATATCCATAGGCAGGATACAAGCACCTGCCACCACGTTGCCGCATAAAGGGCCTCTGCCAGCCTCGTCCGTGCCGCAGATAATTTTATATCCTTTTTCAGCGTATTCCTTTTCTATGGTAAAATCCATATTAATTCATGGCTTTCGTTTACGAAAGCTACCTTTCTTTTGGGAATTGTGGGTGGTTTTGCAAAGCAAAATCGTTGCTATAGGCAACGAAAGCCACAAAACCTGCGTGAAAAATTCATTTTCACGCTGCCTCCTTATACGGGCGGTAGTTCAAGGGATATTCTGCCTATCTTCGCCCCACGGAATTCGTCGAGCAGCATATTTGCACAGCGCTCGTAATCTATCTCGCCTCCGGAAATGAGAAAACCGCGTTTTTTTCCTATAACCTCAAAAAGCTCCCAATCGGCAAGCTCGTCATATTGGGACATTTCTCCAAGCTTGTAACGTGCGGAAAGTTTATCGGGCGCAGTTTTGCGAAGTCTGCCCACGAGAAGTATTGCAATATGCTCGGTATCAAGAATATCGTCCTTGATAGCGCCGGTCATTGCAAGATTTTCCCCGACGGTCCTGTCTTCAAACTTTGGCCACAGCACGCCGGGCATATCAAGGAGATCAATTCCTATTGTGGTAGGAATCCACTGCTTTGTTCTTGTAACGCCGGGGCGGTCCTCAACTTTAGCCTTTGCGTTTCCTGCAAGCTTGTTTATAAGAGAGGATTTGCCCACGTTTGGAATTCCCACTATCATGGCTTTAAGCTTTCTTCCACTCATCCCTTTGTTTTCGTAGCGATCAAGCTTTTCTTCAAGTATCTTTTTAACCGCAGGGGCAATAACGTTTATGTTTTCACCGCCGCGGCAGTCGTAAAATATGGTTTCCTCGCCGTGCGAATTATAATATTCTTTCCACTTTCTGCTCACCTCAGGGTCGGCAAGCGCTGCCTTTGAAAGAATGGTAAGATGCGGTTTATCTTTTGTAAGCCTTTTAAGTTCGGGATTTTTTGAGCTTTCGGGGATGCGGGCATCAAGTATTTCTATTACTATGTCTACAAGCGGCAGACATTCGGTTATGAGCCGACGAGTTTTCGCCATATGGCCGGGAAACCACTGTATCGTTTCGGATGGCATTTCTGTATTCCTTTCTTAATTAACAGCACCGAATCTTGAAAACGGCGTGATTCTGAAAAGTACCTTTCCAAAAATGAAGCGCGTGTCAACACAGCCAATATCGGACGCTCGGCTATCGTTTGATTGATTGCGGTTGTCACCCATTACGAACACTTCCCCCTCGGGTACGGTAATGGGAAACCTTATGTCATAAGAGCGCATCGGGGCATCAACTCTATTAACATAAGGCTCGTCTATAAGCTCACCGTCGACATAGACCTCCCAACTATCAAAGTCTATATCCACTACCTGGCCCTCTTTAGCTATAACACGCTTTACAACACCGCCGTCAACCGAGCTGTCAGGGTCTTGGAATACGACTATATCTCCTTGCTTTGGAGTGTAGAAAAGATTGCTGACTGCTAAAGATTCGCCGTCATGCAGAGTGTTGTTCATAGATGGACCGTCAACGTAGGCGATTCGAATAATGAAGGTGAAAATAAACAGAACCGCAGATATGGTTATAACGAAAATCTCTATCCAATCGAAAATTTCACGCAGAAATTTTGAGGCAGTGGAAGTGTTCTCGCAGGTGCCGTTATTTTCCTGATCAATGCTGATTTTTTGGTCGATGTTATTGCCTTTGAAATCGTTCATTTCCAAAAACCCTTTCGGAATATCACTTTTTTTCAATCATAGAGGAGAGCAACTCGTATCCATTCTCTATATAAAACCCCGTTTCGTTACAGTTGGCTTCTGTAAACGAGTCGATGCCCTCTTTTTCCTCTTTAGAGGAGTAAATAATAAAGGGAACAGGCTCCATGGAATGAGTACGCATGGAAATAGGTGTGGGGTGGTCGGGGAGCACCATTATTTTGAAGTCCTCACCTGTGGAAACGAGATATTCATATACGGGACGGAGAATAAGCTCATCAATCTTTTCAATGGACAGCACCTTGTTCTCCACTTCGGCTCTGTGACCGCATTCGTCGGGCGCTTCAACGTGTATATATACGAAATCCTTCTCGTTTTCAAATGCCTCAATTGCGGCATCCGCCTTGCCTGAGAAGTTTGTGTGAATATTTCCCGTCGCACCCTCTACGTCAATGGACTGAAGTCCTGCACAAATTCCAATACCCTTTATAAGGTCAACCGCTGATATAACAGCACCCCGGAGTCCCCACTTCTCATAGAAACTCGGTAACGCGGGCTTCTTTCCGGGACTCCACAGCCATATGGAATTGGCGGGACGAAGACCTCTTGCACGACGAGCTTCATTGATGGGGTGTCTGTTAAGTATATCGTAGCTTGCACGCATCAAATCGAGGAAAGGCTTGCCAGCTTCACCCTTTGGAAGATATTCCTTTATGCATTTCCCGAGTATATCGTGTGGGCGCATAAAATTGTATTCATATGGTGTGTTGTTCCAAATCATGCAGTGGCGATAGCTAACACCTGTATAGAAATGGCGGAAATCTGTACCGAAGTGTTCTTCAACCGCTTTGATAAGCTCACTTGCCTCCTCGGTAGTAATCTCGTCAGCGCTGTGGTCAAGCATTATTTTATCTTCGTAATTTTCCTCTTCCTCGCTGATGGTGACCACGTTACAGCGGTATGCGGTGTCATCTGGCCGCATGGTGAGACCCATGGATACCGCTTCAAGGGGCGACCGCCCTTTTGAGTAAATTTTGGGGTCATAGGAGAGTACTGCAATGTTTGCGGTGTCACTTTCCGGAACCATTCCTTCGGGTACGTTTGATACAGTTCCGCAAAGCGATTTCAGCGCAAGCTCATTCATCATTGGCTTGTTGGCTGCTTCCATTGGTGTACGGTTGCCAAGCTCCGGAAGCTTGTAGTCAGCCATACCGTCGCAAAGTAAAACCAGATATTTCATAAGTGTATCCCTCTTTAATAATGATTTTATATATGCATAATAAGATATTAAGATGTTGATATAATTACTCATTATATATTATATCACAATTCGCCGCTCTCTACAAGTAGATTTCAGCAAAAAATAACGCACGAGATGTAAATTTTCCCGTGCATTAAGTTAATATTTGTTGGAAGAATAGTAGAAAACACGATTTCTGCGAGCATTATGCTACTTTTTTCTGCTTTCCCGAAGCTTCAGAAAAAAGGCTTGTAATTTTTCGACAGACTCTTTTTCAAGTAAACCGAAAACTATTTCCGGCTTGTGATTCAGAGGATAGGAATTAAAATTAATAACACTCCCGAAAGCGCCTGCCTTTGAATCCTTCGCCCCAACAACTACTCGCTTTATACGGGAGTTGACTATGGCTCCTGCACACATGGGGCAAGGTTCTAATGTTACATAAAGATCGCATTTGTGAAGCCGCCAACCGCCAAGTTTTTTGCAAGCCTCATTGATAGCTATACATTCGGCGTGGGCAAGGGCGTTTTTGTCGGTCTCCCGTCTGTTGTACCCCTCGGAAATAATTTCGCCGTTCAGTACGATTACAGTACCAACAGGTACTTCTCCAAGCTCTGCAGCGATGTCCGCAAGCTCAAGGGCACGACGCATGAAGCACTCGTCTGTCTCATGCATCGATCAACACCTCCGTTTCAGTTGTCAAGGAGTCCTCATGTACCTTTGGTGCGACAAGCCATGCGTTGGGAAGCCTGCGTCCGTAGGTTGGGTTGAGAGAACTGTTTTTGGTTATAACTTCGCCGTTGTAAGCAAGTACGCTTGATGAACCGCCGTCGCAGCAGGCGGCGTTGACTATTCCGTATTTCTGAAGTATTTCAATAAGGTTGCCCATAGTACATCCGAAACTCCATGTGGGCTGTCTGCCGTCGATTATGAGAAAAGCGATGACGCCGTCCTCGCGCTGACCGATAGCAGTGCGAGGCTGTATGCCGTAACCGCCGGAGCCTTCAATTTGCGCCTCACCGTCAGCTATGAGCACAGGACCGAACTGTATGCCGTCCCTGATGTCGTAATTTTTCCAATCACTTACATTGCCAACCACCAACTTATTCTCGGAGGTTATAAGAACCGACCCGTAGTAGCTCACCGGGGTACCCCAGAACTCGCCCCCCGAACAAGTAAGCCCTATAACATCGCCGCCGTGTCCCGAATCACCGGGATCGTTAAAGCCGCTGGCGTTGATACCGGCTATGGCACCGTAATGAGCCATCATTGCCTTTATCCGAAGACCTTCAACGTGTTTATAAGGTGTTGTCCCTATATATACCCTGGAGGGGTCATCAATAAGCATAATTTTCCCTCTATACGATGCTTCGACTATTTCAGATATTACGAGCCCTTGCTCTATGTCGTTGACCAGCACTGTGTATCCGGCATAGTCAACGCTGCCGACGATAAGCTCTTTTTGATCAAGAGGATCATCGTCGTACTCACAAACAACTTCGTCCTCTATTGTTTCGGGGGAGGGGGATTTTTCAATAAGATGCTCGCCGCCACCGACAATATGTGTGGTGTCTGTTTTGTTTTTCATAACATTATCAATTACAAAATCGGGTATAAAGGCAGTAGCAAGCCATTGATGGTCAGCGGTGGTCATTGCTGTCTCTATGTAGATTTCTCTCCAATATTTTACAAAGGGAATATCAGAGAAAATGCAAACGAGATAAAGAAGGATCAGAAACAATATTATGTTAAGCGGTATTAGTATCCCCTTTTTTAAAAAAATATATGAAAAGCTCTTTTTCACTCTGTTCTCCCCAATAGCTGTTTTAATACGGTTTAATTATAAAATATCAACCTTTCTTTAGTGTTAATAATGTGTAAATTTTGTTTTTGTTACTCGAAAATTTCATAAAAGTCAGACAATTCGAAAAGCACGAAATATTACTTGACATAAACAATTGTCCGATGTGCAAATTAGATTTGTGGAGATTGAAAAAGAAAGGACGCTGCCGTGTGGCAGATCGTAATTGAAAATGAATAAAGTAATCAAGAGGTGCTGTTTTCGGGTAACGTCGATGCTGCTTGCGTTAACCGTTGGCATTACCTGTTTTGGAAGCTCGCTTTTTGCGGCGGAGCTTTATGAAATCGGATACTCAGATATATCGAAGCTTAAGCTTATACCGGGGGGAATGCCCTTCGGTGTGAGCTTGAATGAAGAAAGCGTAACGGTTGTGGAGCTTGGCGAGGTGATTAGCGGAGGTGTATCTGTATCGCCTGCCAAGGACGCAGGAGTTATGGAAAAGGACCGTATTATGGCTATTAACGGGGAGAGAATTACTTGTGCAGCGGTACTTTCTGAACTCATAGCCGGAAGCAGAGGTGCTCCTATGGAAATCACGGTAAAGCGTGGAGAAAGTGAGCTTAATCTTATGATGACACCCGTGGTTAGTGACGAGGACGGACATTACCGCGCGGGACTATTTATAAGAGAGGGCACTGCGGGAATAGGTACGGTAACATATATTGATCCCGAGACGGGAAGGTTTGCAGGTCTAGGTCACGGTATATGTGAGCTTGACAGCGGCAAGCTTGTTCCTGTTAGCCGCGGCAGTGTGGTTAATGTTTCGATAAGCGGAATAGTGAAAGGGAAAGTAGGGAGCCCGGGGGAGCTGCAGGGGTATTTCAGTTCAGGCAAGATAGGCACGCTGTTTGCAAATCGTGAGTGCGGTGTTTACGGAGTGTTCTGCGAGTTGCCGGTTGGCACCTGCAGGCAGGTCTGCTTTGCGGCACCGTCGGAAGCGGTTCACGAGGGTGACGCAGAAATTATGTGTACCGCAGGGAATGATGGGATTGGCAGCTACAGAGTGCGGCTTTCTCATATTGATCATTCAGAAAACAATGTGAAAAACTTCATTGTTACAGTCACTGATCCTGCACTTCTTGAACGAACAGGAGGTATAGTACAGGGGATGAGCGGCAGTCCTATAATTCAGGATGGCAAATTAATCGGTGCAGTAACCCATGTTTTTGTGAATGATCCTACAAGAGGGTATGGGATATTTATTGAGAATATGCTTTCCGGGTCAGAAAAAAACAAGTGAAATGACGCTCGCTCATGTTGCAATGGGCGGGCATTTTTTATATAGGCAAAATAACACCGGGGTTTCCGTGGAAATTTGGTCCAACACATAGATTTAATTAAAAATTTCTGGAAACATGATGGTTTAGTTTTGTTATATAGATCCGTATTAAGTGCCTGCTGCATACTTTTATTATTTATCTCTCAAAACATCGCGGTTTGTTATTATTTTTCAGGCATTGGGTAAAATGATATAAAATTAGGAGGTAACTATATGTGTACTGCCATAAGCTTTAAGGGGACTCATCATCTTTTTGGGCGCACACTTGATGCCCAGGCATCCTACGGAGAGAAGGTAGTGATTACGCCGAGAAGGTTTGAGTTTAGCTTTATTCACGAAGCAACGAGCAAAATCCATGAGGCTATTATCGGAGCAGCCTGTATTTCAGGCGGAGTACCGTTGTATTTTGATGCTATGAACGAATCGGGGCTTGCGGCTGCGGGCTTGAATTTCAACGGTAATGCTGTATATCACCCTGTGCGGGAGGGATGCCACAATGTGGCGTCATTTGAGCTTATCCCATGGATATTGTGCTCCTGCCGTGATATTGAAGATGCCGCCGAATTGCTTTCCGATACCAATATCACAAGAGATAATTTTTCACCGGAACTACCGACTACACCTCTCCACTTTATTTTTGCCGATAAAAGCGGAAGCATTGCTGTGGAGTCTGTGGAGGAGGGTTTAAAAATATACGATAATCCTTACGGAGTGCTTACCAATAATCCTCCTTTCCAGTTCCATAGGGAAAATTTAAAAAGCTATATGTCATTATCGTCACTTGCACCTGAAAACCGTTTATGCAAGGATGTTCGCCTGACGCCATATTCCTTCGGAATGGGTGCTGTGGGGCTTCCGGGAGATTTTTCTTCATCATCCAGATTTGTGAGAGCTGTATTTTCAAAAAACAGCATTGATGTAGGTGACGATGAGATTAACGGATTTTTTCACCTGATGGATACGGTAACAGTACCAAAGGGTTGTGTCCGCGGGGATGACGGCATGCCGCATTATACTCTGTACACCTCCTGCGCCGATACAGATGACGGAGTATATTGCTATTCTACCTATAAAAACAGGGGCATAGTATCTCTTAATATGGAAGAAGCTCAGCTTGATTCGGATGAGTTAACCGTTTTTGACATGGTATAATTAATGAAAACGCGTCAGCTCACATTAGGAAGTGGGCTGACGCGAAGGATAATTAATTAGAGTGTGATGGCAATATGCATACCATTTGGTTAACTGTGCGTTGCTGCCTTTTACAGCAGCAACGCACCATAATTATTGTTAACACTTGCAAATCGCTGAGGTGTGTGGTATAATGGCAATATACCATATGCTCAAATAAAAAAGTGTTATTCAGAAAAAATACCGGTTTTACAGTATGTCGATTTTATCAAGCTCACGAAGACAGCTTGCCACTCCTCTAATAAATTCGGAGCAAGTAGGACATTTTGAGGCTGAAATACCAAGAATATTAACAAACTCCTCCCGGTAACCCCTATTAAATGCTCTCGCGATGGAATGATGGCATGTTCGTTCAACGCTCGCGGAGTTTGTCGCGTTACATTTTCTCGCAACAAGCGGATATAGTGTTTTTGTAACATATACAGCACTTTCCGGTTCCTGGTATGCTTGCATTATGGCTACTCGCAGATACGTGTATCCACGGGTGCTTGCGGAGATGCCAAGCTGTAAAAGCAGTTCGGTTACTCTTATATCAAGTTCGCTTTCGTACGCCAATTCCGACGCTTCTTTTTCTCGTATTTCCATGATCATTGGTAGTATCTCGTTTTGTCAATAGGTTCTTTTAATCCTCGGCGCAGCCTGTCCGCAATCAGCGCAATCAGCTCTCTCGGTTGAAGTGAGTGCTTGAACTGTATTTCCGAAAAAACGGAATGCTTGCCGGAAAAGGTTGTATTGTTCTCCTGCATTATTGTTATGGCTGTTCTGATATTTCGCTCAACGCATGACGCGGAAGTGCCGTTACGCTTTGCAATATCGCTGTAAAGTCCTTTGACCACATTGCGAATTGCGGAAGGGTCCATATATACTGCCTCAACCGCCTGTCTCAGATATACAAAGCCTTTAACATTTACAGGCACACCAGTTTCAACAAGAAAACGTTCGCAGTTGCGTGTTAGAGTCTCTCCACTGTAATTTGTAAACTTTCTGCCCGATGACTCAAATCCCGACATTTTTTGTCTCCTTTCGATGCTTTCAATAACAATTCAATTATACCACAGCAAAAAGGTATATTCAATTGGGATAAGTACTGAACATCGGGAGTGATTTTTTGCAGTTTGAGACATGAAAGTGAGGTTTTTTGTCGAAAAAGCACAATTTAATGTAATATTTTACCAGAAAATCAATTCTGTTTTTGTTATTCGTTTCGGGCCGATTGTTTAATCGTATATCAATTCTTACGCACAAAAATTTTTATGAAAGGATGCCGTTTTTGCGGTGAATACCATGAACATTATCAAAAGCTACGATAAACTTGTAGGAAGCACACCTCTTTTTGAGCTATGCAATTACTGTGAGCATCACAGCCTTGGGGCACATTTGTATGCTAAACTTGAATATCTAAACCCTGCGGGAAGCGTTAAGGACCGTGCGGCACTCTATATGATTGAGGATGCCGAAATGCGCGGAAGACTAAAGCCCGGTGGGACAATTATTGAACCGACCAGCGGTAACACGGGAATCGGGCTTGCTGCCGTCGCTGCATCTAAAGGCTACAAGGTTATTCTTACAATGCCGGAAACCATGAGTGTAGAGCGTAGGCTACTGCTCAGTGCTTACGGAGCAGAGATATACCTTACCGACGGAATAAAGGGAATGTCCGGCGCAATTGAAAAGGCGCAGGAGCTTGAAAAATCCATAGAGGGCAGTATCATCATGGGTCAGTTTGAAAATCCCGCCAACTCACGTGCACATTATGAGACTACCGCACCGGAAATTTGGAGAGACACAGATGGGAAAGTAGACATATTTGTGGCAGGTGTTGGAACCGGTGGGACAATATCTGGTGTAGGGCGTTATCTTAAAGAAAAGAATGCCAACATTGAAATCATTGCCGTGGAACCCTCGTCATCACCTTTGCTTTCACAAGGGAAGGCAGGTGCACACGGACTTCAGGGAATTGGTGCGAATTTTGTACCGAAGGTGCTTGAGAGAGAGGTTATAGACCGTGTCATAACAGTTGGAGAGGATGAGGCATACGAGGCGGCAAGGTCACTTGCAGGATGCGAGGGTATACTTGTTGGTATTTCGTCGGGTGCAGCGCTCAGCGTTGCGTCGCAGCTTGCAAAGCAACCCGAAAATCGCGCAAAGAACATAGTGGTGCTTCTGCCTGACAACGGAGATAGGTATCTTTCAACTTCCCTTTTCAAAGAATAATAGGAATTTAGTAAGGAAAAGGCAGATAACACAGATACACAGTAAATTTTGACAACCCGACGGGAATTTTCTGATCGAGTTGTGCCTATGAGGTTCAAATGAAAAAACGTAAGAGCAAATTTAGGCTTTTTTTTGCCGAGCTTGACTCCGAAATAAAACAAAAGCGTTCAAGCTTCGTCATATACGTCATTATGCGTACCATAGTAACAGCAATCGGAATAAGACAGCTTATCATAGGAAACTATGAGAGTGCGTTTTTTTGTTTTCTTACAATATTGCTGATGCTGCTTCCGGCTTTTATCTCAACCACCTTCAAAATAGAGCTTCCTACACTGCTTGAAAATATTGTTTTGATATTTATTTTTGCGGCACAGATACTGGGGGAATTGAATGACTATTATATCAAGTACCCCATGTGGGACACCATGCTTCACATTACCACCGGCTTCCTTGCTGCTGCGGTGGGACTGTCCCTTATTGATCTTTTAAACAGGAGCGAAAAAATCAGATTTGATATGTCACCGCTGTTCGTGGCGCTTGTGTCATTTTGTTTTTCAATGACCATAGGTGTTATGTGGGAGTTTTTTGAGTTTGCGGCAGATCTGTTTCTGCGCACAGACATGCAGAAGGACACCATAATATCATCAATATCATCGGTAATGCTTAATCCGGAAACCACAAATACAGCTGTAAAGATAGACGGTATCGTCTCTACCGCAGTCAATGGTACACAGCTCGGTATCGAAGGATACCTGGACATTGGGCTCATGGATACAATGAAAGATCTTTTTGTAAACTTTATAGGTGCCGCTGTATTTTCGGTATTCGGCTTCTTTTACGCAAAATATTCCGGAAAATGGAAATGGGCAAGCCTTGTTGATGGACTTCGGATGAGACGGAAGTCAACTGAAAAGACAAAAAATAGAGTGAATCACAAATAAAATACGACCTTGTAAATCCGAATTGACGGCTTGTGGGCTGTATCAGGTCTGCAGCTATGTAAAGAAAAAACAAATTAACTCTGCGACGAAAAGCCGCAGAGTTAATTTTTGCTTAAGTAAGGACTTTACTAATTGTAAAGATCGTCTGAATCTCCGGCTGATACACCGTGCTTAACTCGGTCGTCAACCTCTGCACGCTTTGCATCGTTAAAGCTGTCGAGAGTGCCAACAAGGTAGCCGGTGATACGGCGGATACGCTCAAATTTGCCCTGTCCGTCGTCCTCTGTACGGTGACAGCATGGACATTCGTTTCCGATAATTCCGGTGTATCCGCATACAGGGTCACGGTCAACAGGGTGGTTAATAGAACCGTAGCCGACACCCGATTCCTTCATGCAGCGTATAACCTGCTCAAATGCATCAAGGTTTTCCATTGGGTTGCCGTCAAGCTCTACATAGGTGATATGACCTGCGTTAGTAAGCTCGTGATATGGAGCTTCCAGCTTAATCTTATCTGCTGCGGAAATTGGGAAGTGTACAGGGATGTGGAAGGAGTTTGTATAGTAATCGCGGTCGGTAACGCCCTTGACAATGCCGAATTTCTTCTTATCAATTCGAACAAATCGTCCGGAAAGTCCTTCGGCAGGAGTTCCGATGACGGTGAAATTAAGACCGTATTTCTTTGAGGTTTCATCTGCCCGCTTGCGCATAAAGCCGATTATTTCAAGTCCGAGATTCTGGGAATCCTTGGATTCGCCATGATGCTTTCCGGTGAGAGCCTTGAGGCACTCGGCAAGTCCGATAAAGCCTACGGTAAGTGTGCCGTGCTTGAGCACTTCACCCACCTTGTCATCAACGCCAAGCTTGTCCGAGCCGATCCATATGCCCTGCCCCATGAGGAAAGGATAATTGCGGACGGTCTTTTCGGCCTGTATCTTAAATCGGTCAAGAAGCTGATCGAAAACAAGGGTAATCTTGCGGTCGAGCTCTTCGAAGAACCAATCCACATTGCCTTTTGCGTTTATCGCGATGCGAGGCAGGTTGATAGAGGTAAAGCTTAAGTTTCCTCGACCGTTTACTACTTCCTGGGTCTTGTCGTAATTGTTTGCCATTACGCGGGTACGGCATCCCATGTAAGCAACCTCTGTCTCGGGATGACCCGGTTTGTAGTAGCGGAGATTATAGGGAGCGTCAATAAAGGAAAAGTTGGGGAACAGACGCTTTGCTGACACCTTGCAGGCAAGTTTGAAAAGGTCGTAGTTGGGGTCACCCGGGTTGTAGTTGATTCCTTCCTTGACCTTGAAAATCTGGATGGGGAAGATGGGTGTCTCGCCGTTTCCAAGACCGGCATCTGTGGCAAGGAGGATGGATTTCATTACAAGTCTGCCCTCGGCAGAGGTGTCAAGGCCGTAGTTAAGAGAACTGAACGGAATCTGCGCACCGGCACGGGAATGCATAGTGTTGAGATTGTGGATAAGTGCTTCCATTGCCTGATATGTGGCGCGCTCGGTTTCGGAGAGGGCATACTTGCGGGTAAACTCAACTATTCTTGGCGCAAGCTCTTTTGAGAAATTCGCCGCAATCTCGCTTGTAATAGCACTGACAAACTTGGAGTCGTTTGAAAGCTTGGGCGTCAGACTGGGCTTGTCAACGATTTCGCGGGCAGCATCCTCTGCGTTTTCAACATTGCATAGAAGCTCCAACGCCTTAGCAAGATTTTTTCTGTAATGCTTCTTGTAGGTCTTCGCAACGCCTTGAGCCATACCGTATTCAAAGTTGGGAATAGACTGACCGCCATGCTGGTCGTTCTGGTTTGACTGAATGGCAATGCAGGCAAGAGCAGAGTAGCTTGCTATGTCGTTGGGTGCACGGAGGAAGCCGTGACCCGTGGAAAAACCGTTTTCAAAAAGCTTGATAATATCTATTTGGCAGCAGGTTGTAGTAAGGGTGAGAAAATCCATATCGTGAATATGAATGTCACCCTCATTGTGTGCCTTTGCATGTACGGGGTCGAGAATATACATTTCATAGAATTGTTTAGCGCCCTCGGAGCCATACTTCAGCATGGTTCCCATAGCGGTATCGCCGTTAATGTTGGCGTTTTCGCGTTTGATGTCGGAATCCTTTGCTGCTTTGAAGGTGAGGTCCTCGTAGGTCTTCATGAGCTTGGTGTTCATTTCACGAACACGGGTGCGCTCAGCACGGTAAAGGATAAATTCCTTTGCTGTTCTTGCATGGCCGTTGTTTACGAGCACCTTTTCCACCATATCCTGTATCTGTTCAACGGTTGGAACAGCGCCCTGTCCGATTTCGCATTCGAGCTGATCAGCAACCTTACAGGCAAGCTCCATAGCGGTGGCATAGTCATGTCCACCGATAGCCTCGGCAGCCATAAATATTGCGTGTGCAATTTTTTCGATGTTGAACGGTGCTTCACGTCCGTCACGCTTGATGATTTTTGTGATCATGGTATACTCCTTTATCAGATTTATGTGTAAATGTCACTTCAAAAAGTGGTTTTCTGCTACTGTACACCACAACAATGACACAAAATATTGTGGTTGCGATTCTGCAAGACCACTATATATTGTGTTTTTGGCGGTGCAGTATTATTATATAGTATTGCAAATGAAAAGTCAATCGTTAAAATAACCGATAATTATACATAATTTTTGTTGAATATAATGAGATGCCGAAAAAATCATCAGCTTAATGTACGTCTATGGTGATTATGACTGCATGAGCGCGGCTTCGAGCAAGCGCTTTGATTCTATTATTTCACTGTCTGAGGAAAAGTTGTGACGGTAGACTTCTATAATATATTTTCCGCCATAATCCAGCTCTGACAGTCTTGAAAGAACGGTGCTTATGTCAAGTTCTCCTGCAAATGGCAAGCGACATTCCCCACTCTTCCAGTCGTTTATATGCACATGAACAATATCGCGTCCCATAGCTTCCAGCATTTTAAGAGGCTCGAATCCTCCGCGGACAGTCTGCTTCAGGTCGAAGACGAATTTTATATTTCCGTTTCCAAATCGGTTGTGAAGCTCTTTTACAAATTCAGGGTTACCTGCCCTTGCTGTGGATACGTTTTCGTGTACAAGGGTAACTCCCTCGCTTTTTGCTACCTCCATAATATGCCAAAGTACCTCACAGTAGTTGTCCATGCCGAAAAACGGTGATCTTGATGCATCGCCGTGAAAAACGGTAAAATCTGCTCCGAGAACAGCTCCTGCGTGAAAGAATTTTCTGTAGAATTCCGCGGATTCGCGGGCACGCTGTTTATGGGCTGAAAAGAAAAGCATATACTCGAAGCCGGATGTGAAGGGGTGTACAGACACAACCCTGACACCGTTGTTCCGGCATATTTGATTGACAGCCTCAAGGTGTGGCATTTCAAGCTCCGAAAATGTATTTATGAATATCTCAAGGTTGGTAAAGCCAAGATATATTGAGTGTTTTATTGCCTCGATGGCGTTATCGGGATAGAAGCAAGCACTTGATAAGCCGATATTTGATTTTTTCGTAATTACCACTCCTTAAAATTTGTTTGTTGTTATACGCTCACAACAGAGCTTTGCACAGACGCAACCATGGCCTCCCGAATTTTGGCGAAAAGGAACCATGCAACTATAAAAGGCTTTTTATTATTCCTTCGATTTTTACAAATAGGGATTAAAATATAGAGGTTGAACCTTGAAATCGGTGGATATTCCTCCCGAATACGGTAACTGTGCCAAAATCCGAGTGATGATTTTTTTCGTCGGACATGATATAATAAATATGATAATACTAATTGTTTTAAGAGGAAAAATTAAATGAAACGAAAGATAAAAGCAAGGCTTTCGCCCGTTGTTGAACGTCTGCTTATATGCTTGCTTACACCAATAGTGCTGGTGCTAATTGTAACAGTATTTACTGTTTCTTCGCTTAATACATATGATGCAGCCCGGCTGTATCCTCTGTTCGTTGATATTATGGAACATATATTGATGTCGCTTCTTATTGCGGTGGACGGCTCACTGCTTCTTGACATAGAGATAAAACGCAAATGATCATTCGTATTCCGCAAGTATCTGAGGGAGCCTTACTTCAATCTCATCTGTCCGGAGCCTGTCAGCGGCATACTGTTTTCTGAGCAGTTCTGCCGGAATGTAATTGTCATACTTCTCGAATACCGGCATTTCGTTGGTATTTACCAGCTTTGATTTGTCGATACCGTTAAGCTTCATGATGTTGTTGAGTTCTTTGATGAAGCTGCAGCCACTGGTGTTTTCCATTTTGAACATCATGTAGTAGCAGCCTTCAAATTCAAGATTGGTTATCCTGAATTTTGAAGCGTTGTGTGTTATGAATTTGCGCAAAGTTCTGAATGAGCGTGTACCAAGCCAAGGAAAAAGACACCACGTATATCCTCCGAGGTGTACGAGGGAATGCTCTATCATTCCTGTGTTTCGTGCTAATGCTCTTACCACATTCAACCTGTGTGCAGCATTGGGCTTCAGGTATGGATACACCGTATCTTCTGCAAGAACCTTGCGCATGCGTTCGAGAATCCTTGTGTGAATTTCGCCGTAGTCGCCCGGCCACGACACCTCCATTTTCCCTTCAACTGATTTCACATAGATTAATTTTCTTGCAATATCAACCTCCTCCACCTCCCATACCTGTCCTGCAAGGGCAAAACGGTCACCAACAGGCGGTGGGGTTGTGATTGTACCGATTTCGTCAGACTCACAACGCACTGTGTAGTCCTCGCTGTCCTTGAATACCGCGTAAAACTTGAAGCTGTTTGTCAGACGTTCACCCTTAAGCCCAACGATAAGTCCTTTCTCCTCGGTCATCTCTATAAAATCGTTTTCAAGCATTCCCAGAAGGAGTGTACGGTAGTCATCTTTGGTGATTTCCTCAAATGGCGGCAAGGAAAGTATACGCTCGGCAAGCTTTTTCGGCGTGAGCTCGCCCGAAGATGCGAGTGTGGAAAGGGTTTGCTGAAAAGCAAGGCTGAAGGGCATGGTTTTGATTATCGGAGGCTCTATGAATTTCTCCTCTAAATATAGTTGTACTATGGCGATGGCTCGCAGAAAACCCCAAGGGATAAGCTGCGGAAGCGGGGCGTTCGGGAGAGGGTTTTCCTCTCGGAACACCATAATCATTTCAGGTGGTTCGTCGCGTCTTCCGGATCTGCCGAGCCTTTGGAGAAAGCTTGAAACAGAGTTGGGAGCATCATTTTGAACTATACGTTCAAGTCTGCCGATGTCGATGCCAAGCTCCATTGTTACTGTAGCGCAGGCAACGCAGTGTTCCGCATCATTCTTCATCTTTGTTTCCGCTTCCTCTCTTATGGATGCTGAGAGATTGCCATGATGAATGAGAAATTTGTCTGTCTCGTTTCGGTTTTTTGCTATCTGACGAAGCGTGGCGGTAACATATTCTGTTTCCTCGCGCGAATTTGAAAATACAATGGATTTTTTGTCCTTTACGCAGTCGTAGATGTACTCATACCCAGGGTCAAGCTCTGTCTTTCCATGAGAGGGTTCTTCTTTTTTTGGGTTTTGATTACCCTGCGAAAAATCATTGCTTTGGTCAAGGTCATCACTCTTAATGAAAAACTGCTCCATCCCGAGACGCCATCTTGTTTTTCCTTCCTGTATTTTGGGGACAACAGTTTCTAAATTTGTTCCACCGCCAAGCCATTTTGCTGCAAGAGAGGGATCACCTACAGTGGCAGATAAGCCAATGCGGCGCGGTATGTGACCAATGATACGTGCAAGGCGTACAAGCTGGCAGATTATCTGATTTCCGCGATCCGTCCCGGTGAGAGTGTGTATCTCGTCGATGATGACATAGCGCAGATCACCAAAAAGCCGTACAAGGTCATTTGAACGGTTCATAAGCATGCTTTCGAGACTTTCGGGTGTTATCTGCAGTATTCCCTTGGGGTCGCGGAGCAGCTTTGCTTTGTGCGATTGAGCCACATCTCCGTGCCAATGGAAAACGGGGATGCCTGTCAGATCAAGAAGCTCGTCAAGACGAGAAAACTGATCGTTTATGAGGCTCTTAAGCGGAGCGATGTACAGAACACCCACAGATGAGGGCATTACCTCGCACATTTCCGTAAGGATCGGAAAAAATGCCGCTTCTGTTTTGCCCGAGGCGGTGGATGAGGTTATGAGCAGGTTTTTATCGGTCTCGAATATTGTCCGCGCCGCGGCTATCTGAACTGCGCGCAGATTCTGCCAGTTGTTTCTGTATATGAAATCCTGTATAAAGGGCGAAAAACGGTAGAACACCTCATTGTCGGTCATATGCGCGCCTCCTATGCTTACAATTCTATGTCAGCCGCGGAAAAATCGGATATTATCTGCATCTTGCCGCCCCCGTCGTCTACGATTACCGATTTTTCGTCATCATCTCCATGGGAGAGGGTGACCACTCCGCTTCCAATTACGTCAGCAAATGTGGTATCGGGATTTTGCATAAGAATATTCAGTAAGCTCATGTAATCACGGATGATCTCTCGGGGAGTTATCATAGTGTCGGCACCGGCACGTTCAAGGCATATATTAAGAAAGGTAAGCATATCCTCATTGGTTATTCTCGG